>CAZDXJ010000027.1:0-30450 GCA_964509475.1 uncultured Methylococcaceae bacterium
GCTGTATTGTAATAATTTAAAATTTATTTTGTCCTTTTTATTGGGGTAGTATAAAGCGCCCGCACTATCCAGCTGCTTTACAGGTTCAAGGTTCCAGGCCAATTGTTTTTCCTTACCTAACCTTTTTACCTTTTTCCGTAAACCCGTCGCCAAAGCAATGCCATGGAGATTCCAGTCTCCGCTTAACTCAATGGTTTTTGTTCCATTGTGTTTTGATATGTGCAAGCGTGGTAGTGTTATTCCTTGTTGGATTACCCTAGGCATGAAAATAGTCGGTTGCTACATAACAATGAAATAAGGCTTAAACATCAGATCCAAAGAATTAATTATACTCTGCGTGTTGACGAATGCGGAAAATGAGTCAACTATTAGGACAAAAATTCTTGCCGGAAGCGCCCTCCTCCCTGTCTACCAACAGGCAGGCGTAGCCGCGTGTCGTATAAAATCCTTCAATTCATACCAATCAAAAATTGTCGTCACATGGCACGATAATGACAAGGCTGGGTTAACATTGACCCGCTTGCTGCACCTGGGTATGGTATGTAATTTCCAACCAATCCAGTTCGGCATCACTGAATCCGGCTTGTTTTCGTAAGGCCCGATTTAATTGTCCACGAGGCTGTCCCTTCAATCGGCTGTTGAGCAAGAATTGATAATGGACTTCTGGAGCCAAACCTCGCTGTTTACACAAGACATCAAACCAATAGCTGCCCCGTTGAACATGTCCTATTTCATCAGCCAATATCCGCTGCAACAGTTCAACGCTTTGCCTATCATTCAATGCCTTGAATTTAGCAATCATCGGCGGGGTTACATCAAGACCCCGGGCCTCCATATAACGCGGCACCAAAGCAAGACGTGCGATCGGATCGTCAGCCGTGTCTTCAGCGACATCCCACAAACCACTATGTGCGGGTAAATCGCCATAATCCAGATTAAACTGCTGCAAATGCCGCCGGATCATCGAGAAATGCAGGGCTTCTTCATCCGCTACACGCAGCCAGTCACGATAAAAGGCTTCCGGTAAGCCTCGGAAGCGATAAATAATATCCCAAGCCAAATAAATTGCCATAAATTCAATATGGGCCAAGGCGTGGAAAAATGCCGCTTTGCCCGCTTCTGTGCTAAATTTACGTTTGGGCATGACGCGGGGATCCCGTAACTGCGGACGCTTTGGAAAACATGCGCAACTTATTGGCAAGGGCGTCTCGGAAGCTGCAAACGATAACTCGCCGGCATCGAGTAATGTTCGCGCTTGTTGAGTCATGCGCAATTTTTCATCAATACCATCTTGTTGCAAACAGAAAGCGGCGATCTCAAAAATATTGTTCATAAAGGTCTAAGAAACTATGTATACGAATTATTCCAGATCATTACATATCGTAACTGATTTTTGCGGGTTATTATTATATTGCGCTGTTATTTATTGGTTATCCAGCCAACCCCAACAACCCGTCCAAATCCATTTTTCCCATCAGGACAAGGTTTTGCATGCTATTGCCTTTATGATCATGGCCGTTCTGGTCTGGCGCTGTTTTCGCCATTTTGATATTGGTATACGGTCGCGTTTCGGATTCAGTCTGTTATTCTGTTCCTTGTATGGCCTTGCTGACGAATGGCATCAATCCTTTATTCCCGGCCGGCAAACCGATATTGCCGACTGGTTGGCCGATACCACTGGCGCAGCACTTTGTCTTTTTATGTTATACAAACTGCAAAAACCACGTTATTCAGCTAAAATTGATGTCATTGTTGACAATTCACATAAATGATGGCAAAGAATATACGCATTGAACGCTGGAGCGGGCAAAAACTGGAACGCTATATTCCTGATCTGGCCCGCTTGCGCATTGAAGTATTCGGTTCTATTCCGTGATTTTCCTTATTTGTACGATGGTGATTACGATTATGAAAAAAAATATCTGAAAACCTATATCGACTGTCCGGAAAGTGTCATTGTTCTCGCTTTTGATGGCGATCAGGTAATTGGCGCTTCCACGGCTATCCCCATGCGTTATGAAACGGATGAAGCCAAAAAGCCGTTTTTACAACATGGCTACAGTCCCGATGAAATCTTTTACTGTGGAGAGTCGGTATTAAACAAAAATTGTCGTGGTCTTGGTATAGGGGTGCGTTTTTTTGAAGAAAGAGAGGCGTATGCAGCCGATCTGGGCGGGTTCCGGCATATCTGTTTTTGTTGTGTGGAAAGACCCGCCGATCATCCCCGCCGGCCAAAGGATTACATACCATTGGATAAATTCTGGAATAACCGGGGTTATTTCAAACACCCGGAATTAACGACAAGCTATAGCTGGAAAGACCTGGACGAAACAACTCAAACACTTAAGCCAATGACTTTCTGGTTAAAACATGAATGTTAAGGTTGCCAGCGCTCAATGTGATATTGGTTTCTTGAAAAACTGGCAGGATTATAAAGACAAAACAGAACACTGGGTGCGCAGCGCGGCCGCACAAAATGCCCAGATTCTGCTGTTTCCTGAATATGCCAGCATGGAGTTGGCTTCTTTGTTTCCGAAGCCTGTTTATAAATCGTTAAACAAACAGCTGCATTCCATGCAAACCGTGTTAGATGACTATCTGAATTTATTTCAAGGTCTGGCGCAAAAATATCGCTGTCATATCCAGGCGGGTACGTTTCCGGTCAAAATTGAAAGAGGCCAATTCCGTAACCGTGCCTACCTTTTTTATCAGTCACAAACCCGATGGTTTTTACGATTTCCAGGAAAAACTGCAAATGACCCGTTTTGAAAAAGAGCAGTGGTTAATCGAAGGCGGTAAAAAAACAAAGTGTTTGATACGGAGTTTGGCAAACTGGGCATCAATGTTTGTTATGACAGTGAATTTCCAATATTTGCACGCCAACAGGCAGAAGCCGGTGTCCGCTTGATTCTGGTGCTGAGCTGCACCGATACCCTGGCTGGTTATTACCGGGTACGCATTGGTTGTCAGGCGCGAGCACTGGAAAACCAATGCTACGTCATTCAATCCTCAACCGTCGGCGAGGCCTTATGGTTCAAAGCGGTCGATATCAATATCGGTGCCGCAGCTGTTTTCAGTCCGGCCG
Source organism: uncultured Methylococcaceae bacterium (assembly GCA_964509475.1). Taxonomy (GTDB): domain Bacteria; phylum Pseudomonadota; class Gammaproteobacteria; order Methylococcales; family Methylomonadaceae; genus CAZDXJ01. The sequence continues at coordinate 3,086 of CAZDXJ010000027.1, forward strand.
ATAAGGGGTTTCCCGATGATGGAATTTTGGCGATAGGCAAGATCAACAAACCCCAGTGGGTTATGGCATCGCTATCCTTGAACGATATTGACCGGGTTCGTGATACCGGACAAGTGTTTAATTTCCAGGATTGGCCAAAACAGTTTTTAAGCACTCAATGAAACACCGCTTCAAAGGAAAACCCTCCGAATTCCAGAATTTCTTTCAACCGCTTCAGTGCATCCATCTGGATTTGCCGAACCCGCTCTCGCGTTACTCCCAATTCCTGGGCAACCTGCTCCAGGGTGGCGTTTTCATAACCACATAAGCCATAACGGCGGCATATGACTTCACGTTGTTTTTCCGACAACTGCATCAACCAACCCGAGATATTTTCCTGAATACCTTTTTCCTGTAAAGCTTCGGCTGGAGATATTGATTTAATATCGGTAATCGATTCAACCAAAGGTTTGTCAAAATCATGTCCCAGGGGTACATCAACGGAAGCAATGCGCTGATTTAACTTGAGCATTTTTTCAACCGATTTGACCGGTTTACCCAGGTGCAGAGCAATGTCTTCCGCTCTGGGATCATAATCCAGTTTTTGCGCCAACTCACGTTGCGCCTTCAAATAAACATTCATTTCCTTGACAATGTGAATTGGCAGGCGAATCGTCCGGGTTTGGTTCATAATGGCCCGTTCAATCGTTTGCCTGATCCACCAGGTGGCATAGGTGGAAAAGCGAAAACCGCGTTCCGGATCAAATTTTTCGACCGCCCGGATCAAACCAAGATTGCCTTCTTCAATCAAATCCAGTAGCGGTAAGCCACGGTTAAGATAACGGCGCGAGATTTTCACGACCAGCCGCAGATTACTCTCAATCATGATCTTGCGTGCCTCATTATCGCCCTGCAACGCTTTTTTTCCGTAAAGTTTTTCTTCCTCCGCAGTCAACAACCTGGATTTACCCAGTTCATTCAGATAAACCCGGGTTGCGTCAAATGAAGGCTCATTATTTTGAGTTTCGGTGATTTTTTTGTCATTCGCCTTGATATTATCCAACAAACTGACATCAACATCGTGTTCATCAAATAAAACATCATCGACAAGTACGGTACAGCAACTGTCATTATCGGCGACTTCAATCAGATCATCTTTCATGCTAACCCCCTGTATCAATTGGCTGGACAGTCAAACTCATGCTTTAAATATTCATTTCGGCAAATAATTTACCGGATTCACCGGCTGTCCATTTTTTCTAATTTCAAAATGCAACGAAAATTTGTTATTCGAATTCTTACCCACTTCGGCAATGATCTGTCCCTTTTTTACTTTTTGTCCTTCCTTGACCAATAATCGCCGGTTATAGGCGTAAGCACTTAAAAACCGATCATTATGCTTTATAATCAAAAGCTTACCATAACCAATCAGGCCGCTTCCGCTGTATACTACCTTTCCTTTGGCAGCCGCCTCGATTAACTGCCCGGCTTTTGCCTGTATGTCGATTCCTTTATTACCCGACTGTGAGTACGTCTTTAATATACGACCTTTAAGCGGCCATTGCCAGTACAACGTTAACACTTTTTCATTACTAATTGAAAAACTTGACTTTTTTTGTGACGTGTTTCTCTTTTTTTGGGTTATTGATAACCTTTTGACAGCCTTTTTACGGATGCTGGAGGGATTATTGGGCTTGAATAATTTGATTGTCTGCCCTGTTTTGATTTTATAGGGTGGATGGATATGGTTCCATGCCGCTAATTGGTGATAATCATGACCGGAACGGTGACCGATTGAATAAAGCGTATCGCCAGACTTTACCTTGTAATATTTGCTCGTGATTAGGTCATGCTCATATTGCCGGGAGATATTTCTTTGTAGTCTATGATGAGTGGCGCATCCATACCCTAATGTCAGGGTGAAAAATACGACAGCAAGTCGTTGCCAAAATCTTGCCGGCATGATCTGTATGACCCCTTATCTATCCCAACAAGGTTTTTTTTGCTTGATTGATTCTTGCAGCCAAATAATCCGAACCGCCCCGATCCGGATGGTTTTTTTGCATAAGACGCTTATGTGCCATGATAATTTCCTGTTTTGATGCGTCAGGTTTCAAACCCAGAATTTCATAAGCCTCTTGAACCGTCATTGTATTTCCGGAGGTTGAACTCGATTGCCGTGATCTTGCTTGCCGCTGTTGTTGAAAAATAAACCATAAACGCTGCAAATGAGGTATATAACGCAGTAAAACGGGTAGAAACCGGGATAGGGATGCCACGGCTACACTCAACAAGGCAAATAGCCAACTTAATCGTCCAGTCACTGCCATATAAAGAAAAATAATGCCAAGAAAAGTAAATACTGCCCAACGCAGATAACGGGCCACGGTTTGCGCAGGGGCATGCAAAAACCAGCGTACAGCCCAAAATACCAGAAACAGAACAAGCAACAATAAATAAACCCGAATCAATGCAATCTCCAAGACTAAAGTCTATATTTTTCATATCATTGTACCGGCATAATATCTTAGAATAAGACAGAATCTTTTACAGTTTAAAAAAATCCCTTTTATTACATGCAAAATGCCAGTATCCCTATTTTAGGTTTTGCCGCATTCAGCGGTGCCGGTAAAACGACTTTGTTAACCCAACTCATTCCATTATTGAAAGCAAAAGGACTTGGCGTTGGCCTTATCAAACATAGCCATCATAATTTTGAAATTGACAAACCCGGCAAGGACAGCTATCGCTTGCGCCAGGCTGGCGCAAGTCCTGTTATGCTGGTATCCGGCCACCGGCGGGCGATTATTACCGAATTCGAGCCATCCAAGCCGCTTAATCTGGCAGAACAATTACAAGCGTTTGATCAATCCCGGATTGATTTGATTTTGATAGAGGGCTTCAAATCTGAACAATTCCCCAAAATCGAGGTTTACCGTGCGCAGCTACAAAAACCTTTACTCTATCCTGATGATCCTTGCATTATTGCCGTAGCCAGCGATGTTCCATTGGTATTGCCAAAGAATCTGCAAGGTTTGGATTTGAACAAACCTGAACAAATTACAGATTTTATTTTACGGTATTTTCCCGAATTGCCCGCTACCCCATGACTGATTTTTGCAATCAAGAAAAATCCGGTTTGCTCTCTTTGAGTCAGGCCCTGCACTATATCCAGAGCAACATAACGCCGGTAACCTGTTCAGAAATTGTCTGCCTGCGGCAGGCGCTGGGCCGTATTCTGGCAGCCCCCCTTTATGCCAACATTGATCTTCCACCCTACAGGAATTCATCGATGGATGGTTATGCTTTTTCATCCGCTGACGCCCTTGGACAAACGCCCTTTGTTCTGGAAGTCGTGGGCACATCCTGGGCGGGCCACCCCTTCACGGGAACCTGTGAACCAGGTCAATGTGTACAAATATTTACCGGCGCACGGGTTCCCGAAGGAGCTGATTGTGTGGTCATGCAGGAACAGGTCACACGTCGTGCTCAACAGGCAATCTTTCATCATGCGGGTGAACCCGGCTTCAATATCCGCTCTCCTGGAGAAGACATCCAAAAAGGTGAACAATTATTGGCGCCTGGCAAAAAATTAACCGCCGCTGATCTGGGTTTAATCGCCGCTGCCGGAATCTACAAAATTCCGGTAAAACGAAAACTGCATATTGGTTTTTTTTCCACTGGCAACGAGCTGGTTGCACTGGGTCATAAGCTGCAGGCCGGTCAGATTTACGACAGCAACCGTTATACCCTGGAGGGTTTGTTGCAAGACCCCTGTTACCAGGTATCCGACCTGGGGGTGTTGGCAGATGATGCCGAACGCATACAAACCGCATTAGAGCAAGCGGCACAAAGCTGTGACGTTTTGTTGACAACCGGTGGTGCCTCGGTGGGTGAAGCTGATTTTATCAAACCCGTGCTGGAAAAAATCGGCCAGGTCAATTTCTGGAAAATCGCCATGAAGCCCGGCAAACCGCTGGCTTATGGCAACATCGGCGCATGTCATTTTTTTGCCTTGCCCGGCAACCCGGTATCGGTTATCGCAACCTGTCAACACATCGTTCTGCCCGCGTTACGGCAATTATGCGGCGGCTTGCCAAACCAGGCGCTGCGCCTTAAAGCCTATTGCCGCGATAATTTAAAAAAATCACCCGGCCGTCTGGAATTTCAACGCGGTATTCTGAGCCAAACAAAAGATGGCCGGTTTTTCGTTCAATCCGCCGGCAAGCAAGGCTCCAATATTCTGAGCGCGATAAGCCGGGCCAATTGTTATATCATCCTCAGCGCCGAAAGTGCCGGTGTAAAGGCAGGTGAATGTGTGGAAGTACAGCCTTTTACCCCCTTCGTCGCGTAATCTCAACAATTTGGTAACGACTCACCCGGTTGTGTTGTGGCCGGCGTAGATCATTGATTGATCAGGACACGTGCATAAATCCCTGTTATGCAAGCCCAGCTCTTCCGTGGAAGGGCTGGGCAAGCCTGATAAATCAACAACCTGCACCGGCTTTTCAGAGGGGGTGAGTCGATACACAATTTGTAAGGAATGTTTTCACCGGTTTCATTGGGTGCTATGAAAAAGTCGGCGAATACGGGCAATGAGACCGTATTGATTAATCCAGTCTGCGTAAAGCCGATACACTGGATCACACATTAAATGCCGTTCTTCAGTTTTGGCGCGTATATAATAAATTGCATTGACCAAAATCAGCATAAGACAGGCCCGTATTATTTCACCAATTTTTCCCTCAGGGTGAATAAAAGGTATTGTGATCAGCCACCAGGAAATATTTTTGGCACAATAAGCCGGATGTTTGCTGTAACGGTAAGGGCCATTGGTAATAATGCCCCGATGGGTCAAATTGGAAAACCGCAAGCCAAACATCACGGTTGACAAGGCATAAATGCACAAGCAAAACAAGATGATACTACCCCAAATCATATAAATGACCGGATATTCGGCCAGCCAGTCACCCCAATAGAATTGATCCAGATTATAGGCAAGATAGCTTGCAAACAAACCATCGACAAAGGGCTGGTAACAGACCAAAGCCGACAACCAGCCCAATATCGTTGGATCGGTTGAACGGATATGGGTATCCAACAAGCGCAAGGTTAATAAATAGCCGGCACAAGCAAAAGCCAGATCAATAAAAAAAAACAAACGCCATAAAAAATCATATAAATATTTAAAACCCTGACCGGAAAAAAAACTGCGGATTTGCCATTGCAACACATCGGCTGAAGCAATATTCTGGTTCAGATAAACCCACATCAAAGGTAAAAAAAAGGCTTTTACCAACCAACCCATCAACAAAGGCTTGATGGAATTTTCAAATGAAGGCTGCCGGCCAAGCAGCCACAAACCCAGGTGATAATAACCGTCTTCCGGCTGTTCCATGCGCCGATCCACCCAGATGAAATATGGAACCGCCAAGCCAAACAGCGCCGGAAAAAGCCAGCCGATCACATCCAGAAAAGGTTGATAAAAAGGTTTTTGATACTCGGGAAACAGCCAATATATCAATCCCATCCCGAACCATATCGCATACAATCCGAATAGCTTTATCCCAATCCGTACGGGACACATGGCTGTCCGTGGACGGATCGAAATCAGGAACGACGGCCGGAAATAATATTCCAAAACAATAATGGGTGCGCCCAAAGCCAGCAATATCAGAGCCGCCTTTGTCAGGGTTGAAGCAAACGTCAGGGCTGGAATTACATAAAACAGCGCTATCAAAAAACCGGCCAATCCCGACAGACAGATGAGCGTTGATGTGCAAGATTCAGGTCGGTCGTTTGGTTTCATTCATTCCGCTTCGATATGCTTCAAGCCTCCCATATAGGGTTGCAATACTTTGGGAATGCCAATACCGCCATCGGCATCTTGATAATTTTCCATCACCGCAATCAATGTACGCCCGGCAGCCAGTCCCGAACCGTTCAGGGTATGCACCAATTCCGTTTTACCGGTCTGCGGATTGCGCCAGCGGGCACGCAGACGGCGGGCCTGGAAGTCCCTGAAATTGCTGCACGATGAAATTTCGCGGTATTTTTTCTGTCCCGGCAGCCAGACCTCCAGATCATAGGTTTTCGCCGATGAAAAACCGGTATCGCCTGCGCACAACAACACCTTGCGATAGGGTAATTCGAGCTTGCGCAAAATCTGCTCGGCATCCTGCGTCAATTGTTCATGTGCTGCCTCCGAATCTTCGGCCCGGACAATGCGCACCAACTCGACCTTTTCAAACTGATGCTGGCGAATCATGCCGCGCACATCGGCGCCATAAGCGCCTGCCTCGCTGCGGAAACAAGGTGTATGGCAAACAAACTGCAGCGGCATGCGTTCGGCTTCAACAATCGTATCGCGTACAATATTGGTTACTGGAACCTCGGCAGTCGGGATTAGATAAAACGCCGGGTCGCGTTCGATTTTGAACAGGTCTTCCTCAAATTTGGGTAATTGACCGGTACCGCGCAAACTCTGGGCATTGACCAGAAACGGCACATAGGTCTCGGTATAACCGTGTTCCTGAATGTGTATATCCAGCATAAACTGGATCAAGGCACGCTGCAAACGGGCCAATGCGCCCTGCAAAACCACAAAACGGGCGCTGGCAATTCTGGCGCCCAATTCAAAGTCCATGCCCTGCAGCCGGCTGCCCAGTTCAACATGATCTCTGACCTCAAAATCAAATTCGGGCACCCTTCCCCAACGGCTGATTTCCAGATTATCGGCATCGCTGGCGCCATCCGGCACATCCTCATCAAGAATATTGGGAATAGCCAACATCAAATCATCCAGTTGCCGCTGAATCTCATTCAATTCGGCTTCCGCTTCTTTGAGCTGATTACCCAAATGCGTGACCTCAGCCAGCAAAGGTTGGATATCTTCACCTTTCGCTTTTGCCTGACCGATGTTTTTTGAACGGATGTTACGTGTATTTTGCAGCTCCTGGGTTTTTATCTGAACCGCTTTACGCCGGCTTTCCAGTTCGCGGTAAGCCTCTGCATTGAAAGCAAAGGCACGGCGTTGCATTTGATGTTTGACGGTATCCAGATGAGTACGAAATAAATGGGGATCAAGCATATAAGATTCCTAAAAAATAATGCGTGTCGATATTGAGTAATGTTCAGCCCGTATAAGACCGTTTGATATTAAAAATATGGGAACAGGAAAATTCAGTGACTAAATAGAACCGAATACCGAATCAAGAGGCCGATTCGATATGAGCCTGTGCCGGCCAGCTAATGATATGTTTCAGATTCAGTCGGGCTTTCAGTTTTTCAATTGCGCGTTCGGCTTTTTCCGGTTCATCATAAAAATCGATAATAATCGGCAACTCCAGCGACAAATTTAACAATGAGGACGTATGAATGGCGCCCGAGGCACCATAACCGGCAATGCCGCGTATGACCGAAACACCGGCGATTTTCTCTTCATCGCGTAAAATATCCAGCACCTGATTCAAGTGATCATGACCCTCCAGGGTATAAATGCGCACGACTGTTACATTGCGTTGACTCATATTTGCCTCCCCAGCATCAACCCCAACCAGATTGCCGTACCGCAAACCAGGGCATTGCCGACAAAAACGCTGAGAATTACATTGAAATTATTTTCAAAAGCGTGCCCTTCTTCAATCAAATACAAAATGAGATACAGACTGGACAAGGTGGTGAACACGCCAATCAGAATCATCATAATCGCCGCCCGGTATTCAATATCCAAATCCACTTTATATAATAAAAGCGCAGCAATTGTGCCAATCAGAAAAGCAATCAAGGCATTGACGATGACCATTGCATAAGGAAAAATCCAGCCCAGCCAATGAACGACCCCGTTTGAATATAGAAACAACGTCCTGCCGGATAACAGTCCTAACCAAACCGCAAAAATACAAGCGAACACACTGATCAGTACATTCATCGATGCCTTGAGCCAATTGCCCTGCTCGATCAGATACAGGGTTTCCAGAGAAAATGTCGAAAATGTCGTAAACGACCCTAACATTCCTACCAAAATTGCCGATCGGTACTCGATGGTAATAGCCGCGCGTTGCAAAACCAGGGCTTCGGTCAAAAGACCGATCATAAATGAACCCAATACATTGACAGCGAATGTCCCGTAAGGAAATCCACGCCCCAGCCATTGATAAACACCCGTAGATACAAAAAAGCGTAATACTGCACCAAACGCCCCCCCCAAAGCCACCGCCATAAAATGATTCATGATATTTTCAGTCCATCCGACCGGCAACAATAATGCCGCCTAACCTTAGTAATCTCGTTTATTCTTGTCAAGGACAGTGCTTTAGTATTTTATAAAACGTTCCCGGTAATACCTCAACTCCTCAATGGATTCCATAATATCGGCCATAGCCTGATGGGCACTGTCTTTTTTAAAGCCTTTGTAAACTTCCGGCGCCCAACGGGCGGCCAACTCCTTGAACGATGAAACATCCAGGTTCCGGTAATGAAACCAGGCTTCCAGCTGCGGCATGAAACGATACAGGAAACGCCGATCCTGACAAATACTGTTACCGCACATTGGCGATTTGTTTTTTGGCACCCATTGCTGCAAAAACGCCAGCGTCTGCCGTTCGGCTTCCGCCTCATCGATACGGCTTTTGGCCACCCGCTCAATCAAACCGGATTGGCCATGATGTTTCTGGTTCCAGTCATCCATCGCCTGCATAACCTGTTCGGGTTGATGGATAGCCAGCAAAGGCCCTTTGGCCAGCACATTCAGATTCTTATCGGTTACCAGCGTGGCAATCTCGATGATATAATCCTTGTCCGGTTGCAAACCGGTCATTTCCAAATCTATCCAGATAAGATTTTGGGAATTTATTGTCATGTTTTCGATTTTACGATTTTAAAATACGATTTTAAAAAATGTTGCGGTAAATTGTAGCATTGGCTAATCTGTAAACCTACTGTAAAAAAACAATACCTATTGAATGAATACATTTACCCTGATTTTCCTGATCGCGTTAGCGGCCTCCACGGCCGTTCAGTTGTGGCTGTCCAGACGTCAAATCAACCATGTCCTGAAACACCGGGGGCAAGTGCCCGAAGCCTTCAAGTCAACGGTTACGCTGGAAGCACACCAAAAAGCCGCCGATTACACCATTGCCAAAGAGCGCCTGGGTCATATCGATACCGCTATCGGTGTGATTGTTTTACTAATGATGACCCTGGGCGGCGGTATCAACCGGGCTTTTGGACTCTGGAATGCCTTTGGCCTGTCGCCGTTGGCTGCCGGCCTGGGCGCCATCGCCAGTATTTTTCTGATTTTACATCTTGTCGAACTGCCAACCACTATTTATCAAACCTTTGTCATTGAAGAGCGGTTCGGTTTCAATCGCAGCACAGCCATGCAGTTTATCAAGGATCAGGCTTTGCAACTGGCCTTGATGATCGTGATAGGCCTGCCGCTTCTGGCATTGATCCTCTGGATTATGGAAAGTCTTGGCACAAGTTGGTGGTTATGGGCCTGGGCCATCATCATGATTTTTTCCCTGTTGATGAGTTGGCTGTTTCCCACCCTAATCGCACCGCTGTTCAATAAATTCACGCCATTGGAAGACGGCTCCCTGAAAGAAAGAATCAACCGTCTGCTGGAACGTTGCGGTTTTCACAGCAAAGGTATCTTTATCATGGACGGTTCACGCCGTTCCGGTCATGGCAACGCTTATTTTACCGGTATGGGCAACAACAAACGTATTGTCTTTTTCGATACCCTGGTCGAATCTCTGGAAGAAGACGAACTGGAAGCGGTTCTGGCACATGAACTCGGGCATTTTAAATGCAAACACGTCATCAAAATGCTGGCCGCCTCATCGATCATGACCTTGATCAGTTTTGCCATACTGGGCTGGATTATTGAACAACCCTGGTTTTATAGCGGTCTGGGTGTTGAACAGGCTTCCAAAGCCGCAGCCTTATTGTTGTTCATGCTGGTTTCGCCGGTATTTACCGTGTTTTTACAACCCATCAGTTCCTATTTTCAACGCAAATTCGAATTTGAAGCCGATGCCTTTGCCGCCCAATATGCACAAGCCAGCAAATTGATCAGTGGTCTGGTCAAATTGTACCGGGAAAATGCCAGCACCCTGACACCGGATGACCTGTATTCCGCTTTTCATTACAGTCATCCACCCGCCGCAATCCGTATCGCTCATCTGGAGGCCACGCAGCAATCTTCCTGAAGCGATGGCTGATTTAATCGAAGGCCTGGTCATTGCCCATCTGGGTAAGGGCCTGGCCGTCAAAAGCGGCGACAAAACCCTGCTTTGCCAAACCCGGCGCCAATTAGGTACTGTTGCTGTGGGGGATCGGGTATTGTGGCAAAAAACGGCGCCCGATCAAGGCCGGGTCATGCAAATCCTGCCCCGCCAATCGGTTTTGATGCGACCCTTGCGTAACGGCAAAACCCGTCCGGTTGCGGCCAATATCGACCGGGTATTCATTGTTTTCGCCGTCCAGCCGGCCTGTGATTTTCTACTTATCGACCAATATCTCGTCGTTTGCGAAAATAATGGCATTGAAGCCATTTTGCTGTGGAATAAAATCGATCTCTTCGATGAAAAAAAATACCCGGCGATGTTGAACGAATTATCGGTTTACACACGCCTGGGTTATGTTTTGTTAAAACTCAGCGTTCTTGAAAAAACGGGACTGGCTGAACTGAAACAGCGATTACGCAATCGCACCAACTTGCTCACCGGACAATCCGGTGTCGGCAAATCCTCGATAAGCAATACCTTGCTGCCCGGGCAACCGTTAAAAACCAACACCTTGTCCAAAGGCACCGGTCATGGACGGCATACCACGACCGCCGCGACGCTCTATCCACTTGCCGAAGGCGGTGCTTTAATCGACAGCCCCGGGGTCGCGATATTCGGCCTGGCTGGAATTTCCGAAGCTCAACTCACCTGGGGATATCGGGAATTTCAACCTTTATTGAGCCAATGTCAATTCAATAATTGCCGTCATGTCAACGACAAAGGCTGCGCCATCCGTGCCGCCGTCGAACGCGGAACGATATCAGCAAACCGTTATCAGCGCTTTTTAAAATTGCGGGAAAAAATGGCGCTGGCCGGCTGACAAATCTGGACGCTGTATCTGCGAATCCGTAAAAACCCACTATACATCCTGGAATCTGGCTGGAAACACCGGTTGTGACAGGGATGTCATTGACCGCTTGAAATACCGACAAGGTTTATTGCACGCGGCCACGCCTGCCTGTTGGCAGACAGGCTTGCCCAGCCCTTCCACGGAAGAGCTGGGCTTGCCCTTACCCATTGCCATTAAGTTAAGCCCTTTTGTTGAATGGATTTATGGATGTAGGTGCGGATTTATCCGCATAGTACAACAAGCCGCACCGGCACCCAAATCATTTAATGGTAGTGGATCCGATGGCCGGTTCATTTTCCGCATCCGTGACCGCGCAGAGTATACCTCGCCATACAACGCTTCGAACTACCAGAAATTTTCCGTTACAAACCTGCCTTCTTCTCACGGGGATTGGCTCAGGATTTCGAACCGTGGGTCGGTCGTGACATCCTCGTCAAAGCCGGGTCAAAATGAAAAAGAACTTTGCACATAAAAATAATCGGCATCGGCTTTGTTTTTCGGTGCGCCGGGTGCATTTTTGGCAAAACCTCCCTTGAATAAATGCGCCCAGCCGGTTTCCAGCCGGAGCAACTTCGGGATCGCTTGCCAGCGCAAGCGTATTTCCAATTGCTGACCAATATAACGACCCGATTGCCCGCTTTTATCACGCAACCCCGAACCAACCCAGGTATCACGGGACTCGGCCAGCCAGTAGCCACGATGTGCGATAAAACCGGTCACGCCCGGCATCGGTTTGACTTGCAGACGAATGCCAGGGGTATTGATATTGGCACGTGCAAAAGCCCCCCAGATACTGGTTGGCCCGAACTCGAAACGCCGGGCACCATACAGGGTTTCAAAACGGCCATTTTGGCCATCGTTCGGATTACGATCACCACTGGCATAATCGTATTGCAGCAATAAACGTGGCTGCCACGGCAATGCGAAGGTATAACCCAAAGCGACATGGCCAAAATAAGAAAAATGATTCAATTTGATGGTATCGCCCAGCGCCTTGCTTGCCCGTGATGTCCCGGTCTGTAAAGCCGCCTCCAGTTCAAAGTCGAATTGTTCCGGTTTCGCCTTGCGATACCAGCGCCCGCCCAGCGTAGACAAATTGCGATTTTTGGTTGCAACCTTGGCTGAATCGTTTTCGCTTAACTGGAAAAAATACATTTCGCCTTGGCTGGCCAATGGCAATCCGGCAACCCTTAAAAAAGAACCGGCGAACAGGGTATTGAAACTTTCCTCGTCAAACTGGACGACGCCTTTGTGAATTGACGCGGCTTTATTGGGCAGCCGGGCAACGGGCAACAACACAAAATTGCGCCATGTCCAAAACCGGCCGGACTGCAAAATAAAATCGATACCGTTGAAATTATTGATCGTGTTACGGAAGCGATTACGGGCAACAAAACGGCGGCTGCCGATGTTCAGAGTCTGGCGGCCAAATTTTACACGCGCATCCAGACCGGAGCCGAGAAAATCCTGGCTATGCCAAGCCAGATACATCTGTAACAGATCGGTTTCATTAACGAGCGATGTATTGACCCGTGTACCTGCATCGTCCAGGGCAATGCGTGAATCAATGAATTCAGCACCAAAACGGAACGATTGACAATGTGCTTCAAAAAAAACCTGGGTTCGGAACGCCAACACCTGATCTCTGCCGTTGGCGTTTTTCTTGAATGTATTCGCCAGTGTTTCGTAACGGCTACGGTGCTGAACGGAAAACTGTAGCCATTCCGGCATACCAACGGCATCATGAATATTCCAGCCTGAATGACTTTTTTCCTGTGCTGCTGTATTCATGCAAAGCGATGATAATAATAAAAACATACCGGATTTGGAAACATGCAACATTTATTTTTCTCCTGTTTAATTATGTAATTATTTGCATATTTGAAATTTAAAACTCATTGTGTATAGTATTAGAGCATAACAATGACTAAGATAAAATATGAAACAAAATACATAATAAACGGATGCAAAATTTGAAATCGGCCCTGGGTGCCGCTCTCGACATGTTGTTGAGGCTCGATCCAATATTGATGGAAACCGTTGTTTTATCGCTGCGTGTCAGCTTGACTGCGGTGATACTGGCGGCGGTTTGCGGTTTTTGCCTGGGCGCTGGTTTGGCCTTGTACCGGTTTCCAGGACGGCAAGGACTTTTAATTCTGGTCAACGCATTGATGGGGCTGCCACCGGTGGTTGTCGGACTGACGGTCTATTTATTGTTATCGCGTTCCGGGCCATTGGGCGGTTTGGGTTTGTTGTTTACACCGGCGGCCATGATTATCGCCCAATGGATTTTGATTACGCCGTTGATCGCCGCGCTCAGCCGCCAGATTATCGAAGACCTGGATCGTGAATATCATGATCTGCTGTGGTCTTTGGGCGCACGCCGTTGGCGCCGGATGGCAACCTTGTTCTGGGAAGGACGCCTGGCTTTGCTGCTGGTCATGCTGGCCGGATTTGGCCGCGCCATCGCCGAAGTGGGAGCGGTGCTAATCGTCGGCGGTAATATTCTTCATCATACCCGGGTCATGACCACAGCGATTGCCCTGGAAACCGCCAAAGGCAATCTGAGTCTGGCTTTGGGACTGGGTTTTATCCTGATTTTTATCGCCTGCCTGATTAATGCGGCCACAGCCGCCGCCCATGCCTATATGGAACATCATGCCCGATAAACCCACTCTGCTGCCCTTGTCGCTGGAACGGATACACCTGGTTATCAACCAGCAGACCTTATTGCAAGCCCTGTCCTGCCGGTTCAATCCGGGAACGATTACTATTGTTCTGGGAGCCAACGGCGCCGGTAAAACCCTGCTGCTCAAAATCTGTCACGGCCTGCTGACACCGACATCGGGCCGGGTACATTGGAACGAGACCGACAAAAAACGGCTGCGGCAGCGACAAGCCATGGTTTTTCAAAGGCCCGTATTGCTGCAACGTTCGGTCGCCGCCAATATCGATTACGCCTTGAAATTGCAGGGTCTTGACAAAAAACAGCGTGCGGTTCGGGTTCAGCACAGCTTGCGCCTGGCCGGCCTGCACCATCGACAGCACCAACCGGCGCAGGTTTTGTCCGGTGGCGAACAACAACGCCTGGCTTTGGCAAGAGCCTGGGCCTTGCGTCCCGAAGTATTGTTTCTGGATGAGCCGACCGCCAATACCGATCCTTCCGCCACCGCCGCGATTGAGACCTTGATCAAAACCTTTGCTGACCAGGGGGTAAAAATCATCATGACCACACACGATTTACACCAGGCCAAACGTCTGGCCCAGGATGTGATTTTTCTGCACCAGGGCCGGCTTTTGGAACAAAGTCGCGCCGAACCGTTTTTTGTCCAACCCCAAACCCAAATTGCCAGGGCATTCATACAGGGTGAATTGCTTTGGTAGGTTTTCAACATTCATTTTAAGGAGAACAACAATGCCTTTGATACACGTTTTACGCCTTGCCATACTGGTTCTGAGCCTGTTTGTAAACCCGCTCCTGTATGCCGGTGAAACCTTTATTACCCTGGCCTCGACCACATCCACCCAGGCTTCCGGTTTTTTTGACTACTACCTGCCTGTTTTTCAAAAACAAACCGGAATCGAGGTTCGGGTGATTGCGGTTGGAACCGGTCAGGCGCTGAAACTGGGTGAAAATGGCGATGCCGATGTGTTGCTGGTGCATGACAAAATCGGCGAGCTGAAATTCATCGAGCAAGGTTTTGGTATTGACCGCCGCGAAGTGATGTATAACGATTTTGTGCTCATCGGTCCCAAAAGCGATCCGGCCAAAATTCAAGGCCAGCACGATGCTCTCAAATCCTTGCAACGCATCGCTAAAAGCCAGGTGAATTTCATCTCCCGAGGCGATGATAGCGGCACCAATCGCCTGGAACGGCGCTTGTGGCAACAAGCCGGCATCGATCCACAAGGCGCGGCCTGGTACCAAGAAGCCGGTGCCGGCATGGGCGCGGTATTGAACATGCTGGCGGCCATGGACACAGCCTATACCCTGTCTGACCGGGCAAGCTGGATCGCCTTTAAAAACCATGCTGACCTGACCTTGCTCGATGACGGCGATCCACGCCTGTTCAATCAATACAGCCTGATGCTGGTCAATCCGGAGCGGCATCCGCATGTCAAGAAAAAACTGGCGCTTCAATTCATGGACTGGATGACCTCAAAACAAGGGCAAACCCTGATCGCCGATTTTAAAATGGCCGGGCAAACCCTGTTTGTACCCAATGCAAAATGAGCCGTTACCGGACTTTTTACCAATACGCTGAATAGTTACAATGAATATTCATTTAAGTCTGCGCTGGTTTTATAACACCCCCGGACAATCCGGGGAAATGAGCGAAGAACTGTTCGCCTTGTTGAAAGCGATTGATGAAAGCGGTTCATTGCGTGCCGCTGCCCGGCAATGCCAGCTTTCCTACCGGCATTGTTGGGGGCTGTTGCAAAAATGGCAACAGCGTATCGGTCAGCCTCTGGTTCTGCTGGAGCGCGGTCGTGGCGCGGTATTGACCCGCCCGGGCCAGATTTTGCTCTGGGCAGAGCAACGTATCGCCGCCCGGCTGGAACCGGAACTGGCCAGTCTGGCATCGGAAACCAGTGCCCAATTGCAGCGGACGCTCGATGACAGCCGGAGCGACAACAATCTGCGTATTTTTGCCAGTCATGGTCTGGCCATCGCCCTGCTGCGTGAGATGGCCGGCGCTGCCCCGAATCTGGACATGCAGTTTCATGGCAGCCTGGACAGTTTGCGCCTGTGGAAAAAAGGCCGTTGCGATCTGGCCGGTTTTCATCTTCCAGAAGGGGAACTGGGGCGAGCGCTGCTGCCACGCCTGCGCCGTTATTTGAACCCCGAAACCGATGTGCTGATCTACGCCGTGCGGCGGCGCCAGGGCTTGATCACCGCAGCCGGCAATCCATTCACGATTAAAAACCTGGCCGATCTGATCGAAAAACCGGTGCGCTTTATCAACCGGCAACAAAACTCGGGCACCCGCACCACATTCGATTTATTTTTGCAAAAAGCCCAAATCGATGCCCAGAAAATTCAGGGCTATCATAATGAAGAATTTACCCATCTTGCGGTTGCCGCACTGATTGCCAGTAATGCGGCCGATTGCGGTTTTGGCATCGAAGAAGCGGCCCGGCAATTTCATTTGCATTTTATTCCATTCAACTGGGAAAGTTACTGGTTTGCCTTGCATAAGGACAGACTGCATACAGCGCCCCTGGCCGATTTTTTATCGCTGCTGCGCAGCCACGAATTTGCCCAAAGGGTTGCCGAACTTTCCGGCTATGAAAGCGCCCGCGCCGGCAACCTTGTCAGGCTGGATCAAGAACTGGAAACGCTGCTGGTATGATGTTCGCCTCTGTGCTTGCAAACCGGATTAAATCAGCTCGATCCAATGCCGTACCGGTATATTACTTTGGGCCTGTAAATGTGTTATACAGCCAATATTTGCGCTTGCAATCACATCCGCACCGGATGCCGACAAAGCGGCCAGTTTGTCATTTAACAAGGATTCGGACAAGCGCGTTTGCAACAATGAATAAACCCCTGCCGACCCGCAGCATAAATGTCCGTCATCCACAGTCAGCAGCGTATAACCGGATTGCTGCAAAATATTTTCGGCAATAGCGGACAGACGCTGACCGTGCTGCAATGTGCAAGGCGATTGAAAAACCACCTTTTGCCGGCGTTTTTTGTAGAACAATTGCAGGTTTTCATCGGCCAGGATTTCGCTGATATCCCGGCTCCGCGCCGCCAACCGGCTTGCTTTTTCAGCATACTGCGCATCGAACTGCAATAATTGACCGTATTCCTTTAGCATCAAGCCGCAACCGCTGGCCGTCGAAACAATCGCTTCGGCGCCTTGTTCAAAATAACCCAGACAAGCATCGATGTTTTTTCTGGCCAACACGCGTGCCTGTTCCGTGTCGGTCAGGTGATAATTCAAGGCACCGCAACAGCCCGCTTGCTGAACCCGGATCAGTGAGATGCCCAGTTTGTCCAGAATATTGGCCACGCAGACATCGATCTGTGGTGCCAGTGCAGTTTGCACACAACCGGGCAAAATCAGCATCCTGCGCGGGTGCCGCAGTTTCGGCCAGGTCAATACGGGGGGGATGTCTGTAATCTTGCGGCCCAGGGACTTGGGCAAAACCGGCTTTATCTTTCTTGCCAGATACAATAATGCGGAAAACCGCCGGGAATATGGAAAAATATTCAATATCAGATAACGCTTGAACCCTTCCAGTCCCTCCCGATTGAGTTTTTGCGCCAGTATCTCACGGCCTACATCCAGCAAACGGCCATAACGCACCCCGGAAGGGCAGCTTGTTTCACAGGCCTGACAACGCAAACAGCGATCCAGATGATATTGGCTGATACTGGACACGGGATTACCTTCAAGCATTTGTTTGAGCAGATAAATACGTCCCCGCGGTCCATCCAGTTCATTTCCGGTCAAACGATAGGTCGGGCAGCTGGCATTACAAAAACCACAATGCACGCAGGCACGCAAAATGGCATCCAGCTCATCACGCTCCGGTCGTTGCTGCATGAATTCGGCGAACCGGGTTTGCATCTACCCGTCCTTGTACATCCGGCAAACATTAAAAACCGCCGCCGGATCAAATGCCTGTTTAATTCGCTGATGCAAACCCATCAATGCTTTCGGCAAGGGTTGAAAAATATCACCCGAGCGTTTTGTACCGCGAAATAACGTAACGTGCCCATGCGCTTGTCGTGCAGCGGCGAAAATCTGTTCAGCTGGAGCATCGGTTTTCAGCCAACGCAGCGCGCCACCCCAGTCATAAAACCAGTTCCCTGGTAAATCCAGAACCGGCGTTGCCGGAGGTACGGATATACGCCACAAATCGCCCGGACCCTGAAAAAAAGGCAGGCGTTGTTCACGTAAATCTGACCAAAAGCTGATCGGGCATTGCTCACCCCCCAGATGGCTGGCGGCATGGCTCACAGCTT
Source organism: uncultured Methylococcaceae bacterium (assembly GCA_964509475.1). Taxonomy (GTDB): domain Bacteria; phylum Pseudomonadota; class Gammaproteobacteria; order Methylococcales; family Methylomonadaceae; genus CAZDXJ01. The sequence continues at coordinate 21,186 of CAZDXJ010000027.1, forward strand.
TTTCAAAACCGGACAAGCGCACGATCAGGTAATGTCCATCATAACAAAGTCCGGAAACCGGCAGGGTTCCCGTACTGAACGCCGGCATCCTCGCCAGTGCTTCGCTTGCTGTCAATGCAAACCGGCAACTGCGTTCGGTCTCCGGTAAAGGCAGAACTTTCAGCGAAACTTCCAATAAAACACCCAGTGTTCCCAGTGCCCCGACCATCAATCGGGGCACATCAAACCCGGCGACATTTTTTATCACGTCACCACCAAAACGCAGGATTTCACCCTTACCGTTGAGTAATGTACAACCCAGCACAAAATCCCGCACCGAACCGGTAAACATCCGTCTCGGTCCCGACAAACCACAGGCAACCGTACCACCCAATGTCGCCTGTTCGGAAAAATGCGGCGGTTCAAAGGCCAGCATTTGGCCTTCGCCAGCCAGAACATGTTCGATTTCTTGCAACCTTGTTCCGGTTCGCGCCCTGATAACCAGTTCAGTTGGTTGATAATCGATAATACCCTGATGCCGCTTGATATCGAGAACCTGTCCTGTTGTTTTCCGGCCATAAAAAGATTTGCTGTTACCGGCTGTAATGCATAAGGCGGCTTTATTTGTCACCGCATCCAAAACGGTCTGTTGAAGCAGAGCGCTCAAATCATCATCCACTGTCGATATCCGCGTGTTTATAACGGGCTGACCCGGGCAATAATGCCAAATTTTGGATGATCCAGATAATGGGTTTCGTTGAGTTTCAAACGCCTTTTCTCTTTCAAATGAAAAATCACCGGTCCAGGTTTGTACTCCATATCTGCCAGTAAATGCAGATAACTGCCCCGCTGGATTCTTATAAACCCGTTCACTTCATCCGATTGCACCCGTACCGCATCACTGATACTGTTCGCCGCGACGCGCTGTACCCAGGCAAGATGCAGTAAGGGTTGATAGGCCCGGCTCCTTTTCAGGGCCGCATAAGCTGGATTCAACATTCTGTCTGCGGCTTGTACCCGGATCAGTGCTTGTGGCGCTTGTCTCAATACGCTGAGTGACCGGCTCAGCGGCGATAAAACCACACGGCGTCTTGGCCACTGTATCTGGCTTTGGTTTTGCTCAAAAATTTCATTACCCGGATAATCTTGTTTGAATACGATAATCTCGATATGAAACCAGCGCCCTGCCGCCTGAATATTGCTGACAAAACAACAAGCCAGCAAAAAAAACCAAAACCGTAAATCATTTCGCATCAATTATTCTTCCTATATTTAGTCTCAGAAGCTGTTTGGAACATCCTCTCCAGTCACGAAGTATATGCTCTCCTTCCCTACAAATAAACACCGAACAGATTCGTAGCCCATGCTCCCAGCCGGCAGACTGCCCATTGGCATTCCGTCCCTGTCACTGGATTCCGCCAGTCCATGGCGGAATGACGGCTTGATAAGCGTCATTCCGGCAGGGATTGCCGGAATCCAGGGCCAGGGATGTAACGACTGCGTACAGTTCAAAGCCCTGAGCCAATTTCTGCAAGAATAATAGTCAAATACGCAAGGTTTCCCACTACCTTGGAATTTCTGGTCTGCAACGGGAATTTCCAAACAGTTTCTTAGACCGTCTGGCGTTATGTTGACAAAATCGTTACAGTCCCGCCAGCCACAATTTAAAACGCAAGCTGCTTTCAAAGCTGTAACCGACCGAGACAAACCGGATATGACCTTGTTTGTCCAGAATAAACATCGTCGGCACCCCTTTGATCGCATAGCGGGAACCGATTTTGCCATCGGTATCGGCAATGGTTGTCCAGGTAAACCCTTGTTGCTGTTGGTACTCGCGAATTTCTTCGGCACCTCCCGAACGCACGGCAACAGTGATCCCTGGATAATCCTTTAATATCCGTGTTATCGCCCCCTGCATGGACCGGCAAACGCCGCACCAATCCGACCAGAAATAAATAATTCCGGGGCCTGTGTTTACCTGATCATTCACCGACTCACCGGTAATCGTTTGCGTACCCAGAAACGGCGGCTTGTCGGTTACTCCACCGTGGTTCATAAAAAACTGGCCATAAATAATAACCAGCGCAATCATAAAATAAAACAATGTTTTTTTTATTGTCATACCGTCGTCACTCTACAATCCGGCCATCAGGCGCATGCCATTGTCTTTCAACCAGTTGCGCTGGTGGCGGTAATTCGGCATATGCTTTGCGACCAGTGCCCAGAAATCCGGTGAGTGGTTACGGTATTCAATATGACACAATTCATGTACCAGCACATATTCAAGCACTGTTTCCGGCACCAGTATCAGCACCCAGTTCAAGTAGATGTCATTATGAATACCGCAACTCCCCCAACGGCTCTTCTGTCTTTTGATGTTCAGCGATCGAGGCCATAATTGACACCGGGAAGCATGTTTTAAAAGTAATTGTTCCGCCTGCAAAGCCGCCTGGCGATGCATCCATTGTATCAACGCCTCGCGAACCGCCGCGCTGATCGCATCATCAGGCAGACACTCTGGAAGCAACGCGCTAAATCCATTATTGAATTCGATACACACATGCGGCAAACGGTGTTTATGCAGACTCAAACGCCAGAGTTTACCCTGATAAGGTATTTCCACACCTTCCTGATAAACGGAGGGTTTCCAGTCCACCGCATTGGACTGCCGCTGCTGCAACCGATTCAGGGTTTTACAAATCCAATCGCGTTTATGACAGACAAATTGTTTGATTCGGCGCTCTGTGACATTGAATGGCGCGACCACTTCAACACCCGCCGGCGTTACCACAATCCGGGTATGTTTCGCCCGCTGGCTGCGCCGGATGCGGTAGCAAAATGGCAAGGATCGCATTAATATTCCTGATTGATCATATGCGTCGCCAATTGACTGAATGCTTGCCATAACTGTTCTCTTAGCGCCTCCTGCATCGCCATTTCATCCAATGCCCGGCGCATACACAGCAGCCATTGATCCCGATGCCTGGGTGCAATTGCAAAAGGAAAATGACGTTTGCGCAAGCGTGGATGGCCAAATTCCTGGATATATAAATTGGGTCCACCCAACCAGCCGGAAAGAAATTTAAACAACTTCTGCCGGGCAGTAGATAAATCGTCGGTGTGTATTTTGCGGATTTCACAGACTTCCGGCAAGCTGTCCATATAAAAATAAAAGCGCTGCACCAGATTTTTGAGTCCCTGTTCACCACCCAGGAGCTGATAAGGGGTCATTTGTTGTTGCACATCCATCATGATTTGTCGTTAGCCAATGTATTTAAATGAACAATAATAATTCAATATCAGTTACTTACGAATAAGTATCAGTGGTGTGGGTATCACATTCAAGTTCACATGGACGCAAACATGGTCTCTTCTGGAATAAGTGGCTGATATTGAATCTGTTTATTTGCTGAACAGTTAGCATAATTCTTGTTTTCTCACTTATCCCGCTATCGGCCTGTCTTGAAAATCAAATAATTATACTGCACGCGGCCATGTTTGCGGATTTTGAATATCAAGGATAAGCTTGCCCGGCACCCTGTTTACAGAAAAGGTTTTCATAACGCGATACCTGAAAAACAGAGTGCCGGGCTTGCGCTCAAAATCAATCCGCTACGCTTGATCAACCCTGAGCGGTATTCGGTTCTATCCTGCCTCTGTTGCAGGGCGGAACAAGCGCTGCGGTTCTGCCTTCGGCAACCAAACGCCGTTCCCTATCCCTGGCCGATCCGCTGCGCTTGATCGACCCGACGCTGTGTCCTGGCTTTTTAGGGCGGTTCCGGCAAACCTGTCGGCAACAGGCAGGCGTTTCGTCTCAATGGTTGCTTCATTTTCCGCATTCGTAACCGCGTAGAGTATAGCTATGGGGGGGGTAGGTGCGGATTTATCCGCACCGTGCGGGTTTTGTTGTATAAGTCAAAAAAGCATCTAAAAATCATAACTTATGCTTCGCGTAATAGCAGTGCTGCTCCAAAACCACCCAATATAGAGACGAATTCCCATGTCATGCTGTAGGCCGGAACAAGCACACCTGCCGAGCAACAGACAGTTTCCGATGGCCGAATCATTATCCGTGACCGTGCAGAGTATACCTTGAAAAATTGGGCTGACAAATAATGTGAAACTCTTGTAAAATCAGGCGGTCTTATTTTTCGTATCTTAACAATATCTGAGGAAAAACAAACCATGAGACTTAATACAGCGGTATCTCGTCCCCAGGCGAGTATTTTAGCAACCAACAAAATGTTACGAAACACTTATATGTTGTTATCGATGACATTATTGTTCAGCGCGATGACAGCCGGCGCGGCAATGGCGTTGAATCTGCCACACCCCGGTATGATCGTCACAATGATTGGCTATTTCGGTTTATTGTTTCTGACTTCGAAATTCAGTAACAGTGGCTTGGGTCTGGTTTTCGTTTTTGCCTTGACCGGCTTTATGGGGTTGACCCTGGGACCGATTCTGAATATGTATATCGGTGCATTCAGCAATGGCCATGAACTGGTTTTGACCGCACTGGGCGGTACCGGTGTGATTTTCCTGGGATTATCCGGTTACGCCTTGACGACACGCAAGGATTTCAGCTTTATGGGCGGTTTCCTGATGGTCGGCATTTTGGTTGCGTTTCTGGCAGGAATCGGCGCCGCGGTATTTTCTATTCCAGCCTTGTCGCTGGCGGTATCAGCGATGTTTATCCTGTTGATGTCGGCCATGATTTTGTATCAAACCAGCGCTATTATTCATGGCGGTGAAACCAATTATATTCTGGCGACTGTCTCGCTTTATGTTTCGATTTACAATTTGTTCCTGAGCCTGTTGCAAATCCTGGCCGCTTTCAGTGGCGACGACTAAACAAAACGGATCAATCGCTCCCCTTCTTCAGCCCGGTTCAACCGGGCTTTTTTATTTAGAAACTGTTTGGAACATCCTCCAAAGATCAGGAACAATATGATGTACACAAATGGAATTGCAGACTTGCGATAACACTTATCGAGCCATCATTCCGCCATGGACTGGCGGCATCCAGTGACATGGATGTAAAGTACGTTTAATGTAAGAACTCCCATTCATTAAAACAGGCCGCCTGCCCTTGATATTGACCGCCCTGATCAAAAAGATTCCATACTACGGCATTACGAATCAAAAACCGCCGCCCTGTCCGGGAAATGCGCACCCCCTGATAATTGTCGATAAAACCTTTTTCACTGACTTGCGCCAGCAAACGCTCACGCTCTTTGCGATTGACCGGCTCCGCCGACAAGCGTGAAGGCATTTTGACAAGTTGCGGCCAATTCAGCTCAAACAATTCCAATGCGGTTTTATTGGCATAATTAAACAAGGGATCGGGATCGGTATTATGCGAAAGCAAGGCAAATGGCGCATGGAATAATTGTTCAGCCAGCGATTTTCCGAATTGAGGATTGGCAGGTAGAGATTTGGCCAATAAGGTTTGGTAATTTTGCACCAACAAGGCAATATGTCCGCCAAGCCAGGCATTTGCAGGCCCGGGTAGCGGAGGTGATTGTTGAGAAAATGCTGATAGCGAACGCGTAACGGTCATGATTTCAATGTATTGATAATATCAACAGGAATTGGGAAAACGATGGTCGAGGAATTTTCATCGGCAATTTCAGTCAGTGTTTGCAGATAACGCAATTGTATCGCCTGTGGCTGTTTGGCCAAAATTCTGGCTGCCTCCAGCAATTTTTCCGAGGCTTGCAATTCACCCAAGGCATGGATTACCTTGGCTCGGCGGGTACGTTCCGCCTCGGCCTGCTGGGCAATGGCCCGAATCATGCTTTCATCCAAATCCACATGTTTGATTTCAACATTGGAAACCTTGATGCCCCAGGCATCGGTTTGTTGATCCAGAATATTCTGAATGTCAACGTTTAACTTGTCCCGTTCCGACAGCATTTCATCCAGTTCGTGTTGTCCCAGTACCGAACGCAAGGTCGTTTGGGCAAGCTGACTGGTCGCATCAAAAAAATTCTCAACCTGAATAATGGCCTTGTCCGGTTCAATAACACGAAAATAAACCACGGCATTGACCTTGACCGAAACATTGTCTTTGGAAATGACATCCTGGGTTGGCACATCCATAACAATGGTACGTAAATCAACGCGCACCATTTGCTGAATTAATGGGATGACAATAATGAATCCAGGGCCTTTGACATCATAAAACCGCCCCAGCATGAAAATAACACCACGTTCATATTCGCGCAGAACCTTGAACGCACTGATTAACAGCAATAACAACATACTGCCAAAGATATAGAAAAAATAACCTAACATCACTCCTGCTCCTTTTTCGTCAAAGGGGAAACCAACAAAGTCAAACCATCCAGACCGTCAACCCGAACCTTATCGTTTTTGCGCAAAGCCTGTTTCGACAGGGCCTGCCAATTTTCGCTATGCACGCGAACCCTACCGACAGTTTTAAAATCATCCAATACAACGCCGTGTTGACCTATCATCTCTTCCTTGCCCGTTACCACGGGTTTATATCTTGATTTCACCAACAGCCCCAAAGCCAAAATAAAAAAAGCGGCACTGGCCAGCGCAAAACCGCCAATCAAGCCCTTATTTATCCCGAAACCGGGCACATCGGTATCGATCAAAATAACCGATCCAATCACAAAAGCGATAATTCCACCGACTCCCAATGCACCGAAACTGGGTATGAACGCTTCCGTGACCATGAGCGCAATCCCCAGAATAATCAGTGCCATGCCCGCATAATTGACCGGCAATACCTGAAAGGCGTACAAGGCCAGCAACAAGCAAATACCTCCTGTAATTCCCGGCAGAACCGTTCCAGGATTGGAAAATTCGAATATCAACCCATAAGCCCCGATCAACAACAGGATATAAGCAACATTGGGATTGGCGATCACCGATAACAGTTCACTGCGCCAATCCGGTTTTATTATCTGCACGGGCGCGTCACGAGTTTGCAAGACAATTTCCTGATCGAAGATGTGCAATTTCCATCCATGCAGTTGTTCCAGTAAATCCTTTTCATCAACCGCTATCAGATCGATTACTTGCAATTTCAAGGCTTCCTGTGCCGGTAAGCTGGCTGCCTCACGGACTGCTTTTTCCGCCCAATCGGCATTACGGCCGCGCATTGTAGCCAGACCGCGAATGTAAGCAACCGCATCGTTGATCATTTTATGGGCCATCGGATTGTTACTAATGTCTTTTCCCCGCCTTTGCCTCTTTTCGTTATCCTTCTCACTATCCGGCATGGGCGTTGAACCAAGTAATTGCACTGGAGTTGCCGCACCAAGATTGGTCGCTGGTGCCATCGCCGCAATATGACTGGCATAGACAATATAAGTCCCGGCACTGGCGGCACGCGCCCCGCTAGGGGCAACATAACTGATCACAGGAATTGGCGAGGCGATAATTTTTTTGATGATATGACGCATCGAAATATCCAGGCCACCGGGGGTATCAATACGCAGTAAAACGCATTCAGCTCCACGCTCAGCCGCCAAATCGAGGTTACGGCTAATATAATCGGCTGTTGCCGGTCCAATCGGACCCGATATTTCAAGTTGGATAACGGGGGTTGCATAAGCGGATTGCTTTTGCGCTGCCAACAGGAATTGTGCAAATGCAAGTGACAACAGCAAAAGTCCAATCTGTCTTATAAACCACATGTTGCATCACCCACTATAAAAACAGCGATGATTGCAGTTTACGCTTTCACAATCAAGCCGGCAACAAAAACCACCGCAAAAAGGCTATTCCTGTCAAACTGCTTTATTAATCAACCAGAAGTACTTAAAATCAATACTCACAATTAAAGGTTAAAGAGTAACAATAACAATGACAAACTCGAATGAATACGATGTGATCATACTAGGATCAGGACCGGCTGGACTGTCCGTTGCTTCTGAATTGTCAAAAGAATTAAAGGTATTGCTGATTGACAAGAAGCAAACACTTGAGGAGACTCATAAAAGCTGGTTGATTCCCGATATGGCGATTTCAATCGGTCAGGCGGAAGATATTCTGCCTTTCATGAAAAATGGCGTACAACGGTTTTTGGCGGATACCTATCAAAGTACTGATGTCCAGTGGCAGGCACACTTAAAATATCATTTTGCCAAAGAACATGAGCTGCTGTCTTATTGGGGCGGTTTGGTTCAACAAAATGGTTCCGATGTATTGCTGAATTGCTGGTATCAAGATTCCTTTATTACCCAACAAGGCGTTGTTATCAGCACATCCAAAGGTGATTTCAAGGCTAAATTGCTCATTGATGCCTCGGGCGGTCATTCACCCATCCGTTGCAAATATGCGCTGACCGAAGATTGGTATTGGTGGTCGGTCAGTGGTGCCATTGTCGAATTTCCGGACGGGCTTCCAGAAGGTATGCAAGTTGGCGATTATCAGCTTTGGCAGACATTCCGTGATACCAATATCAATCCGGACGAATCGTTAAGTCACGGCCGGCCGGTATGGGAATATGAGGTTCTGGATGAAAAATCCGCATTTGTGTTTATTTTTTATCTCGGGAAATACCGTGTTCCCCGCGAAGACATGCACAAAGTCTTTACCCATGTGTTGCGCCAGGAAGAATCGACATCGGATTTTCACAATACCCGGGTTACCGAATTGAAATACGGCTGGTATCCATCCGGCGGCCCTCATTCCCAGCAGCTTACAGGTGATCGGGTCGCTTTCATTGGATCGGCCGGTTGCTGGACCTCACCGTGTGGTTGGGGGGTCTCGTTCATCGTCGCCAATTACAAACCTTATGCGCGTCGTCTCATCGATGCTGTCAAAAAAGATGAGTTGACTCAAAAACATCTGAATCAAATGATTCATTTATCGACACGGGCGAAATATCAGGTATTACTTGATCAGATTGCCACCCATTTTCTTTCTTTTGCCAGCGCATCACAATTGAATGAATTTATCAAATTATTTGATCCCAACGGCCCTATTGGTGAGGCGGGTCCGTTGATGTGCGAAAAATTATTCACTCTGACAATTACCGAAAGCGAAGCGATTCATCTGCTGAAAGCCGTTATCAAAGGTATTGGCGGCAAGGAATTGGCGAAAAACATACCGCGCGAGGATTATCTGTTACTCGTTGAGTTATTGGAGGACAGTGTTGAAGTCAGTGTAGTTGATGCTTTGAACAAAGGTCTCAAGCACATCCGGAAAAACAAACGGGTATTTGATGAACAATCCGGTTTTGCGATGATGAATGGCTTTGTTGCATAAACCAACAGAATCCCCATATTTCAGAGTATGAAGAGTA
>CAZDXJ010000028.1:0-29964 GCA_964509475.1 uncultured Methylococcaceae bacterium
CCACTTGTTGGGAGAAAATCCCCATCGTATCGGGACGATCTTCAATCATTGGGTTAGCCTCGCCTATCAAGGGTGCTGCCAGCAATGTTTTTATCAGAAAATATGCAATGGCAATACCCGCGTACGCGCTCATCAGGAAACCGGAAATTTTTGGGCGCAAGACCCGGGTTGCTATCTGACGGATCAGGAAATTACCCCCCTGCAAATAAAAAAACCCCGGCTTGTACAAGCCGGGGTTTTTTTGAAGATTAAGCCGGCTAACCGGCAAGCGAGTATGGGCAATTACATCATGCCGCCCATACCACCCATGCCACCCATATCCGGCATGCCACCGTGACCGGCATCGGCTTTTTCGTCGGAAGGCGCATCGGCAACCATAACCTCGGTTGTGATCATCAAGCCCGCAACAGAAGCTGCATTCTGCAAAGCGGAACGGGTTACTTTTGCCGGATCCAGAATACCCATTTCGATCATATCGCCGTATTCGCCGGTTGCGGCGTTATAACCAAAATTGCCTTCACCTTTAGCCACTTCGTTCATAACCACAGAGGCTTCATCGCCGGCATTGGCAACGATTTGACGCAGTGGTTCTTCCAACGCCCGGCGCAAGATATTGATACCCACGGTTTGGTCGTGGTTGGCACCCTCAACACCATCAAGTGCACCGATTGCACGTACCAAGGCTGTACCACCACCGGCAACGACACCTTCTTCAACGGCAGCGCGAGTTGAATGCAAAGCATCTTCAACACGGGCTTTTTTCTCTTTCATCTCAACTTCAGTTGCAGCACCAACCTTGATAACAGCAACACCACCGGCCAGTTTAGCCAAACGCTCCTGCAATTTCTCCTTGTCGTAATCGGAAGTTGCTTCATCAATTTGGGCGCGGATTTGGTTAACCCGGCCTTTAATTTGATCTTCAGCACCTGAACCATCAATAATTGTTGTATTTTCCTTGCTGATCTGCACTTTTTTCGCGGTACCGAGTTGTTCCAGTTCGGCTTTTTCCAGGCTTAAACCAACTTCTTCGGAAATCACCACACCACCGGTCAGAATAGCAATGTCTTCCAACATGGCTTTGCGTCGATCACCGAAACCAGGCGCCTTGACCGCTGCAACCTTGACAATACCACGCATATTGTTGACAACCAGTGTCGCCAGTGCTTCACCTTCAACATCTTCCGCCACGATCAACAAAGGACGGCCCGCTTTGGCAACACCTTCCAAAATCGGTAACAAATCACGGATGTTGGAGATTTTTTTGTCAAACAACAAAATGTAAGGGTCTTCCAGTTCAACGCTCATGTTGTCCTGATTATTGATGAAATAAGGTGACAAATAACCACGGTCAAACTGCATACCTTCAACGACATCCAGTTCGTTATCCAGACCGGAACCCTCTTCTACGGTAATCACACCTTCCTTGCCCACTTTTTCCATTGCTTCGGCAATGATTTTACCGACCGATTCATCGGAATTAGCCGAAATAGTACCAACCTGGGCAATGGCATTACTGTCTGTGCAAGGTGTTGATGCCGCTTTGACTGCCTCGACAACTTTTTTTACCGCCAGATCAATACCGCGCTTCAGATCCATCGGATTCATGCCGGCGGCAACCGACTTCATACCTTCATTGACAATGGATTGTGCCAACACGGTCGCTGTGGTGGTTCCGTCACCCGCCACATCGGATGTATGCGAGGCCACCTCTTTGACCATTTGCACACCCATGTTTTCGAATTTGTTTTTCAATTCGATTTCTTTCGCAACCGATACACCATCCTTAGTGATAGTCGGGGCGCCGAAGCTTTTATCCAAAACCGCATTACGTCCTTTTGGGCCTAATGTAACCTTAACCGCATTTGCTAAAACATTGACGCCAGCGACCATCAAGGTACGTGCGTCATCTCCAAAATGTACGTCTTTTGCTGCCATAGTATTTCCTAACTTGATTTAAATGAATCTTTGAAAACAGAAGATTTACTCGATAACACCCATAATATCTTCTTCACGCATGACGATGAGTTCCTCGCCATCAACCTTGACTTCGTTGCCTGCGTATTTGCCGAATAACACCTTATCACCAACTTTCACGTCGATTGCGCGAACTTCACCATTGTCAAGCAGTTTGCCATTACCTACAGCCAATACTTCACCTTGACTCGGTTTTTCTGTTGCTGAATCAGGCAGTACAATGCCACCGGCAGAAGTGCGTTCTTCTTCAACTCGTTTGACGATCACTCTGTCGTGTAACGGACGTATTTTCATCAATTTCTCCTAAAATTAAACAATTAATACTGTTAGCACTCGCTAACATAGAGTGCTAATGATAACGACCTTTTGTTATCTGTCAAGTAATTTGGCATCATTGTGTATAAAAATTGCAGAGTTAGAATATCTATACAATCCATAAACCCTACAAATCAATGAATGACGAACAACTGCTACGCTATAGTCGGCAAATCATGCTGCCTCAAATTGATATCGAAGGTCAGCAGAAATTGCTCGATGCCAAAATACTGATTATTGGCGCAGGTGGTCTGGGTTCCCCGGCCGCCATGTACCTGGCTGCCGCCGGTATTGGACAAATAACTGTTTTCGATGACGATGATGTGGATTTGTCCAATCTGCAACGCCAGATTTCACACCGTACCCAAGATATAGGGACAGCAAAAGTAATTTCAACCCAACGGACATTAATTTCGTTAAATCCTGACATAGAGGTTAATCCAGTCAAACAGCGCCTTGCTGGAGAGCGCCTGATGCAAGAAGTATCAGATACCGATGTGGTATTGGACTGCTGTGATAATTTCGACACCCGTTTCGCAGTCAACCGGGCCTGTGTTGCACAAAGCACACCCCTGGTATCCGGTGCGGCCATTCGTTTTGAAGGACAAATCGCGGTTTTTACCCCCGGCGCGAACGACAGTCCTTGTTACAATTGTTTATATACGGAACAAGGTGAAGAAATGCAAAACTGTGCCACCAACGGGGTTATCGCACCAATAACCGGCATCATAGGCTGCATCCAGGCGCTTGAAGCAATTAAATTGCTTATTGGCATAGGCGAGAATTTAAGTGGTCGTTTGCTGTTACTGGATGGCCTGAGTATGGAATGGAACAGTATGAAATTAAGAAAAAATGCTTCTTGTCCCACTTGCGGGAATAATATGAAATTTTGACTGTTTTTTATAAAATCGGGTTAGCGTCAACTAACCCGATGCAAGTAAAAAGCCACCGCTGATATTAAAAACTCATTTGGAAGTCTTTGCTGCGGCTCTTCGGGTTGAAGGTCTTCTGCGCCTTGTTGTTGTAGTGTTCCCCGATGTGGATGCGGATGATGTTCGCCGGGATGTTGTACGCGAAGGGGTTGCCTGTGTCTGTACAGCGGGGGAAGAACCCCCCCCCAGAATGGAACTTAATGTATTATCTATCAATTTATAATATTTTTTATGCTCTACAGAATGATTGGATGGATCCGATTTTCCAAACGACTCGCCATTTCCAACCGTAAACAGATAAATAAAATAGCCCAACGGCGCAAACGCAACGATCGCGACAATCCACATAATTATACTGATTTCAATAATTTCACCCATAACTCTTCCTCTAGTGCTTACTAAAATAATCTATCACTCAAGCGGTGACTTTAAAATATTAATGAATACGATATCAAGGCTTTAAGTATATCTTTAAAACCTTGTGAATTATAATTCTTTTGTGCAATTGATTCTATAAACTCACTCGGCATTGTGGGACAATAAGCCATTTTCAGTTTTTGCTCATTATGTCCCCAATCAAACAGCATTCAATTTTTTCTCCGGAGTTACCCAAACGGGCGGAGGACAGGTTAATTTGGCATGGCTTGACAGGTTGTGCCGATGCCCTGGCCATAGCGAACGCGATTAAGCAAAGCGAGCGTTTGCTTGTCGTCATCACCCCCGATAGTCAAACAGCGTTACGTTTAGAGCATGAGCTGGCCTTTTTTCTGCAAGATACAGCAGCAATTTTACACTTTCCAGATTGGGAAACCTTACCTTATGATGCTTTTTCACCGTTAGCGGAAATTGTCTCTGAACGCTTGAAAACACTTTCAACCTTAGCCCGGACAAAACGCGGCGCCTTGGTTGTATCGGTAGCGACATTGATGCATAAACTGGCCCCCCGAAAACATATTCTGGCTAATAGTTTCGCAATCCAACTGACTGACAAATTTAATATTCAGGAACATCGCCTCAAGCTGGAAAGCGTCGGTTATCAATGCGTTTCCCAGGTTTTTCAACACGGCGAATTTGCTGTACGCGGTTCAATTATTGATTTATTCCCTATGGGAAGCAAACTACCTTATCGAATTGAATTGTTCGACGAGGAAGTGGAATCAATCCGTACTTTCGATCCGGAAACGCAACGTTCTTTAGATAAAATCAAAGCAATTCATCTGTTCCCGGCTCGTGAGTTTCCATTTGATGATCAGGCCATTAAACGCTTCCGGCAAGCATTCCGGGCACAATTCCCTGATCTTTCAGAGCGTAATTTACTGTATAAAGACGTCAGCAAAGGCATTATGCCCGGTGGTATTGAATACTATCTGCCGTTATTCGTTGAATCTACCGAGACATTATTCGACTATTTGCCCGATCCGGTAACTTTTGTGTTCATAGGAAATTTTGTCGAACCGGCGCAGCATTTTTACAGCGAAGTTGAAGAACGCTTTACCCGGCGCAAATACGATCTGGAGCGCCCTTTATTAGAGCCGGCGCATTTGTTTTTATCAGTACCGGAACTTGAACAACGAATCCGCCAATACCCTCAGGTTCTTCTGCTTAATAGCGATCAAAAATCTGATTTCACATGCCAGGCTCTACCTGATTTAAATATTGATCCCCGCTTGAAAAGGCCTGCCCAGGCGTTAACCCAATTCATTGAAACATTTTCCGGCAAGATATTGTTTGTTGCTGAAACGGCAGGTCACAGGGAAGCATTGATTGAAAAACTTCGTTCATATCGGATTCATTTGAACACATTGCAAACCTGGTCACAATTTCTTGATGGCGATAAATCATTGGCTATTTTGGTTGCGCCAATGGATCAGGGATTATATCTGCAAAAACCTGCCCTGGCTATTATCACCGAAAATCAATTAACCGGAGTCCGGGTACAACAGCGGCGCAGACGCCGGAAAACATCCGGCCACGAACTTGAAAACATCGTCAACAACCTGAATGAATTGACACCGGGATCACCGGTCGTACACCAGGAACATGGCATAGGGCGTTATCTTGGCCTACAGTTACTGCAAGTTGGTGATATTGAGGCCGAATATTTAATGCTGGAATACGCCGGTAATGACAAGCTCTATGTTCCGGTCTCATCATTACACCTGATTGGCCGTTATACCGGTGTCAATCCGGAAAATGCGCCCTTGCATAAATTAGGCAGCGGCCAATGGCAAAAAGCAAAAAAACGGGCAATTGCCAAGGTTCGGGATGTTGCCGCTGAATTATTGGAAATTTATGCCCGCCGCACTGTAAAAAAAGGTCATCGATTTCAGTTCGACGAAGAAGATTATCAGCGTTTTGCAGCGGCGTTCCCATTCGAGGAAACGCCCGATCAACAAACCGCAATCGATGCCATTTTACAGGATATGCAAACACCCCAACCCATGGATCGGGTCATCTGCGGCGATGTCGGCTTTGGTAAAACCGAAGTGGCCATGCGTGCCGCCTTTATTGCTGTACAAAACGGTAAACAAGTTGCCGTTTTGGTTCCAACCACCTTGTTGACTCAACAACATTTTCAAAATTTCCGGGACCGTTTTGCAGATTGGCCGATTCGCGTTGAAAGCCTGTCACGTTTTATCACAGCAAAACGTCAAAAAACCATTATTGAAGACTTGCAGAGCGGAAAAGTCGATATTGTCATTGGAACCCATAAGCTGTTATCCAAGGAAATACATTATAAAAATCTGGGCTTAGCCATTATTGATGAAGAACATCGTTTTGGCGTACGGCAAAAAGAGTACTTCAAAAAATTGCGTAACGAGTTGGATTTATTGACCTTGACCGCAACCCCCATCCCCAGGACACTGAATATGGCCATGTCTGGAATGCGCGATATTTCCATCATTGCCAGCCCGCCACCGAACCGGCATGCTATCAAGTCATTTGTTTTGGAGTGGATGGACATTGTCATACAAGAAGCCTGTCAACGTGAAATCAAACGTGGCGGACAAGTCTTTTTCCTGCACAATGATGTCAAAAGCATGCAAAAAACAGCTTCTCAACTGGAACGGCTTGTTCCCGAAGCGCGTATTGAAATCGCCCATGGACAAATGCCGGAACGAGAACTGGAACGTATCATGCTAGATTTTTATCATCAACGTTTTAATCTGCTTTTGTGTACCACCATCATCGAAAGCGGTATCGATATCCCCAGTGCCAATACGATATTGATTAACCGGGCTGATAAATTAGGCCTGGCCCAATTACACCAGTTGCGTGGCCGGGTAGGTCGCTCGCATCATCGCGCTTATGCTTATTTTTTAATCCCTCCCAAAAGCCTGATGAGCAAAGATGCTATAAAACGCCTGGAAGCTATTGAAGCAGCCGGGGATTTAGGTGCCGGTTTTATGCTATCATCCAATGATATGGAGATACGGGGCGCCGGTGAATTATTAGGCGATGAACAAAGCGGACAAATTCAGGAAATCGGTTTTACTCTGTACACCGAATTACTTGAGCGTGCCGTCAACGCGCTCAAATCGGGCAAACAACCCGAACTCGACACGCCCATCGAAATTGGCCCCGAAGTGGATCTGCACTGTCCCACTTTGATACCGGAAGATTATCTTCCCGATATTCATGCCCGTTTGGTTTTATACAAACGTATTGCCAATTGTGACACCATAGAACAACTGCGTGATCTGCAAATTGAAATGATCGACCGTTTCGGCCTTTTACCCGAACCTGTAAAAAATCTTTTTTGGATTACTGAATTAAAACAACAAGCCGCGCGTATGGGCCTGAAAAAAATCGACGCCCATGCCAATGGCGGCCGGCTTATATTCACCGCTGAACCCAACATCAACACAGAACAATTATTATCACTGATTCAAAACCAGGCCGAATCTTATAAATTTGATGGGATGGATAAACTACGGTTCATCAAAACATTTAACACAACCCAGGAAAAACTCGATTTTATTTCCGATCTTCTGGAAAAACTGACACCGCCATTCGATGCCTAAAAATCACCTACTCTATGCGGTCACGGAATATTTTGGCAAACCGTACAATACGGTTTGCCAGTTTTTATCGATAGGTTTGATGTTCGATCTCGTTGTTTGTTATCACATCAGGCTTTCTTTGATTGGTTTGTTGGAATTCAAGGCATTCCAACCTAATACGATCCGGTAAATCAACCATATAATAGCAGGCAGTAAAACAAACATTCCGATCGGGGTATAAAAAGTCACGCCGGCAATTGCCAGCAAGAACAACGTGACCCAAACGGTTTTAATTTGCCAGTTAAAATGCGATTCCAGCCAGGTTCCCTGAACTTTTTGGCGATTGATATAATTCAGTGCGACACCAACCAATATAGGGATACCGGCAAAGGCAAAGGCCAACACCTGACACAGATAAATCATGGCGGTCAGGGTTTTAAGGGATTTCATTTTTTCATCGTTTTCTGAATTCGGGGCACTCAGTGCGTCATTCATATCAGGGCTCCTATGTTGTTTGCAATGAATTGAGTTAAACAGGCTCTATGATTATTATTGGATAAGGATTAACTTTAAGGGTTCCGGTTTTGCGCTTTTCTGGACAAAAGATAGATAATTGATATATATTTCTAACACCCTTTCATCATTTACAGAACGACTGCATGCTGAAAAAATTAATTATCCCTTTTGTAATCTGGTCAATGCTCATTTTTTCAGCACCATCTTACGCAGCGGCGGGCGGCAAATCCTATGATCCGCTTTTTGCATTAGCCGATGTCGTATTGTTGCGGCCCGTCGGTTTGGTTTTTACGGCTGTGGGATCGGCGGTTTTTATTGGCATCAGTCCGCTTACCGCACTGGCATCAATCGCGCCACCCCATGATGCTTTTACGAAGACAGCTTATGCTTTGGTGATGACGCCGGTTGAATTTACGTTCAAGCGGCCTGTAGGTTTTAGGGAAAGGGTCAGATTAAGTGTCCCCCCATCCATTGAACCTTGATGGGATAACAAGGGTTGATTTACAGAAAAACTCAGGCTTGCTGATCGTTTTTCATGTTGCGGGTTACATGATCTTCAATGTTCTTATAGATTAACCGGTGCAGTTTCGGGTTACTGGCAATTACATTGCCACTTTCCAGGAATTGATCATTAAATTCAAAATCCGTGATGACTCCTCCGGCTTCCTGTACCAGCAAGATGCCAGCAGCTATATCCCACGGATGCAGGCCAATTTCCCAATAGCCGTCCAATCTGCCGGCAGCGACATAAGCGAGATCCAATGCCGCGGCTCCGGCGCGCCGAATTCCGGCGGCATCGGTAAACAAAGCTCTGAACATACCCAGATAAGCATCCAGATGCTGTTGTCTTTTAAAAGGGAAACCCGTACCGAGTAAAGCACCTTTTAAACGACTTTGCTGGGTGACGCGTATGCGCCGGTTATTCAACATTGCCCCGGAGCCTCGTGAGGCGGTGAATAATTCATCCCGCAAGGGATCGTAAATGACTCCGATTTCAATTTTTCCCTTATATTGGAGCGCAATCGAGACGGCGTATTGTGGAAAGCCATGCAGGAAATTCGTAGTGCCATCCAGTGGGTCTATGATCCAGAGATACTCATTGCCGCTGTGTTTACCGCTTTCCTCGGCCAAAATGGCATGATCGGGATAAGCGTTGCGAATGATTGAGATAATTTCCTGTTCGGTTCTGCGATCGATTTCACTGGCAAAGTCGTTTTTCCCTTTCTGACTTATGTGCATGCGGCTGATGTTTTCGGAGGAACGGAGAATGATATCACCTGCGCTACGAGCAGCACGGGTGGCGATAGTGAGCATTGGATGCATAAATTCGATTTGTAAGGGCCATGATAAACCTGAATAGGATAACAAATATTTTGTTAAAATTGTTAACTCTTTATGGTTTGGGGAATGATTTTGTTATCCAATATCCGAATTGTGTTGGTGGAAACAACGCATCCTGGAAATATTGGCGCGGTTGCTCGCGCCATGAAAAATATGGATATGAAAAGGCTTTATCTGGTTGCACCGAAGATTTTTCCTTCAGCGGATGCAACCGCCCGGGCATCGGGGGCTGATGATGTATTGGATGCGGCTGTGGTTTGTGATAATTTGCTGGATGCGGTCAAGGATTGTTCAGTGATTTATGGTGCCAGCGCTCGCTCCAGAACGATCAGCTGGCCGGAGATTTCACCCAGGGAGTGTGCGACGCAGCTGCTGTCTGAAGCTGAATATAATCCGGTTGCCATTGTGTTTGGCCGTGAAAATTCCGGTTTGAAAAATCATGAACTGGATTTGTGCCGTTATCTGTTGAAGATACCTTGCAGCAGCGCTTACAGTTCATTGAATCTGGCTGCGGCGGTGCAGGTGATTTGTTATGAATTGTTTGTTGCATCCGGCCAGTACAGGGAAGCGTTGGTGGGTGACAAAGGGGAAAACCCATTGGCGACCGTACAACAAATGGAGTTGTTTTATCAACACCTGCAGCAGGCACTGGCCGATATTGGTTTTCTGCATGTGGACAAGTCAAAATCGATTATGCGGCGGTTGCGGCGAATCTATAACCGGGCCTGTCTGGACAGCAAGGAAATTGATATTCTCAGAGGAATTTTACGCATGTCACAAGGAAATAAAAAACAATGTTAGAACGAATTAAAGAAGATATTCATTGTGTATTTGCCCGGGATCCGGCGGCACAGTCCGTTTTTGAAGTCATTACCGCTTATCCGGGGTTTCATGCAGTTTTGATTCACCGGCTGAGCCATTATTTCTGGAATAAAGGTTATCGTTGGCTGGGACGCTTTATTTCCCATATGAGCCGCTGGCTGACCGGTATAGAGATTCATCCGGGTGCGGTAATTGGCCGACGTTTTTTTATCGATCACGGCATGGGGGTGGTGATTGGTGAAACAGCGGTGATTGGCGATGATTGCACCTTGTACCATGGGGTAACACTAGGCGGCACAAGCTGGAATAAAGGCAAACGGCATCCGACCTTGCGCAATGGGGTGGTAATCGGCGCTGGCGCCAAAATTCTGGGTCCGATAGAAATCGGTGAAGGCGCCAGGGTGGGTTCCAATTCCGTGGTATTGAAAGCGGTGCCAGCGGGCGCCACAGTCGTCGGCATTCCGGGTCACATCCTTGATCCTAATGCCCGCAAACCTTCGGCGCAAGGTGATGAAATTGCCAACAAGATGGGATTCGATGCCTATGGCGCTACGGCCAATATGTCCGATCCGGTGGCTTATGCCATCAACCGTATGCTGGATCACATTCATTTGTTGGATCGGCAGATAGAAGGTATGAAACAGGCGCTGGACAAAGAAGGCATTGAATACAAACAAACGCCCATTCCCGAGCTGGATGGCTGTGCAATCGAAGACAGTTACAGCAAAAAAAGCTGAGTTCTGCCGGGTGATTTATTGATAAAGCCACAAATGCGCGTAGATCGATGCCGCATAACCCAGGGCAATGACTGGCAGCCATTTCAAATGACTGGCAAACGAATACAGACCCCTGGATTGTCCCATCAAGGCGACACCGGCCGCCGAACCAATCGAGAGCAGGGAACCGCCGACCCCGGAAGTCAGGGTAACCAGCAACCATTGTTTCAAATCCATTGGCGGCTGCATTTCCAGAACAGAAAACATGACCGGAATATTATCCACAATGGCAGACAACAGACCTACCCATGTATTGGCCAGGGTAAAATTGCCATCCTGATAAATCAGCCTGGAGGCCATTTCCAGATATCCGATTTCCGCCAGGCCACTGATACAAAAAATGATACCGTAAAAAAACAACAAGGTATCCCATTCGGAATTTTTGATATTGATGAAAATATCGTATGCCTTTTCGTTGCTTTTTAGCCAATAGCTGGTCGCCATTAACAAAGCCAATCCACTCATCATGCCCATGAAAGGCGGAATATACAAAATTTCTTCACAGACGACGGCAATTACTATGGTGATAAAAAACAGTACAGCAATGACAACCGCGCCCTTTTTCAAGTGTACCGGTGTTTCAGACCGCGCTACCGGACAAGCGGAAGGGATAAAAAAACTAAACACAAGGGCAGGGATTATAAAATTAACCAGCGCTGGCAAAAACAGAATCAAAAATTGGGAAAACTCAACTTTTCCAGCTTGCCAGACCATCAGTGTCGTCACATCTCCAAAAGGACTGAAAACGCCGCCGGCGTTGGAGGCAATGACAATATTGATAAAACTCAATTTAATAAACTCCCGATTCTCCCGTCCGCAGGATAGAATCACCGCCCCCATCACCATCGCCGTAGTCAGATTATTGGCAATCGTGGACAGAAAAAAAGCGATAAAACCGGTCATCCAAAACAGGTGACGATAATTAAATCCTTGCAAAATCAAGGCGTAACGAATTTTTTCAAAGACCTGGCGTTCTACCAGCGCATTGGTATACGTCATTGAAACCAGTAGAAACAAGAGCAGTTCACCGTATTCCATAAGACTGTGCCGGATCAAGTTTTCGATTTGTTCCTTGCTGAAGCCGTGTTTTTTGATTGCCAGATCAGCCACCAAAAGCCAGATTATGCTGGATGCCAGGATAACCGGTTTTGATTTACGGATTTTGGTGAACTCTTCGGTTGCGACCAATAGATAAGCCAGCATGAACAGGCCTAGGCATATCCAGCCGATAAAGGAGTTGGTTTCATGTAAATTGAGCGTTTCTATCATTGTAATAGGGTCATTTGATGAGGGGGCTTAGACTTCGGCATAATTGCTTGTATGCCCTAGCCAGCGATTGATCAGTGGCTGTATTACTTCAGGGGTTTGTGTTTGTATGAATTTGCAAGCCTGTTGTACATCGGCCAGCAAGTCCGCATCACGTCCCAAATCAGCGATTTTGAAGCGTATTTGTCCTGTTTGCCGGGTGCCCATGACTTCACCGGGGCCACGTAATTGCAAGTCCTTTTCGGCAATAGCGAAACCGTCGCAGGTATCGCGCAAAATGCCCAGGCGTTGCCGGGCAATATCCGACAAAGGTGACTGGTACAGCAGCAGACAATAGCTGTTGTTTCCGCCCCGGCCGACCCGTCCACGCAGTTGGTGCAGCTGTGACAAGCCCAGCCGTTCCGCGTTTTCAATGATCATCAAACTGGCATTGGCTACATCGACGCCGACTTCGATAACCGTGGTCGCCACCAGTAAATCGATGTGCTGTTGTTTGAAAGCCTGCATGACCGTCTCTTTTTCTGTTGCTTTCATACGTCCGTGTAACAGAGCGATACGGATATCCGGTAATGATTCGGCCAGGGTTTGCCGGGTTTTTTCGACGGCCTCACATTGCAAGGCTTCCGATTCTTCAATCAATGTGCAAACCCAATAGGCTTGCTGCCCCCTGGCAATCCAGCCATTGATTTTATCGATCACCTGCTGACGGCGTTGCGCTGGAATGACGCAGGTAACAACCGGTTTTCTGCCAGGTGGCAGTTCATCGATAATGGAAATGTCCAAATCGGAATAATTGAGCATGGCCAGGGTGCGTGGAATCGGTGTCGCCGTCATGACCAACTGGTGGGGGCTTTGTTTTTGTTGACGCCCTTTTTCCCGTAAGGCCATGCGCTGATGAACGCCAAAGCGGTGTTGCTCATCGATGATAATCAGGCCCAAGCGGTTAAAAACCACGCTTTCCTGAAACAAGGCATGGGTGCCGATAAGGATATTGATTTGACCCTGTTGTAATTCGTCCAGCAGGATTTGGCGTGGGTTGCCTTTTAATTGCGCGGTCAGCAAGGCAATATGGATATCTTGCTGGTCAAACCAGGAGCGGATAGTGCGGTAATGCTGTTCGGCCAACAATTCGGTAGGCGCCATAATGGCAACCTGATAACCGGAATGGATGGCCAAAAGTGCCGCATACGCGCAGATCACGGTTTTGCCCGAACCCACATCACCTTGAATAAGGCGTAACATGGGGTGATTGTTGCTACAGTCCCTTGTGACTTCCTGGATGACCCGGTGCTGGGCGCCGGTTAATGTGAAGGGCAGGCATTGTTTAAAATTTTGCAGCAAGGCCGGAGTACTTTTAAACAGCGGCGCCTGCCAGAGTTGGAGCCGGTTTCTGTTTTGCTGCAGACTGAGGCTGTGGGCCAGGAATTCTTCAAATACCAGACGCCGCAAAGCGGGTAGCCGGCCATTCTGCAGGGCTTGTATATCCATGTCGGGATCAGGAGCGTGCAGATCGGACAAGGCTTTGATAAGTGGTGGAAAACGGTATTTTTCCAATAATGCTTTTGGCAAATAGTCAATGAGCCGGTTGTCGTCTGATTGGCCGATTTGCAAGGCTTGTTGGATAATCTTGCGTAATGTGGTTTGGCGGAGTCCTTCGGTAAGTGGATAAACCGGAGTCAGGCTGGCATCGGTAGGGCATTGTTCAGGGGTCAATACAATTTTGTATTCGGGATGTATCATTTCCAGTCCGGCATAACCTTGCCGGATTTCACCAAAACAACTGAGCAGGATTCCAGGCTGTAATTGCATTTGCTGTTTGGCGCTGAAATGGAAAAAACGCAAGCTCATCAAGCCACTGCTGTCCTGTATCCGGCATAACAAGCTGGATTGCCGTCTGCCAGCAGCCAGATCGGTCAATGCAATTTCGCCGCAGATCAGGGCTTGCTCACCCGCACGTAATGAAGCGATAGGGCGGATACGGGTACGATCCTGATAGCGTAGCGGCAGGTGAAGCAGCAAGTCGGCAATTTTGAAAATATTGAGCTTTTGCAGACGCTTGGCCGTTTGTTTGCCTATCCCGCTTAATGAAGCAACAGGCTGTTCGAGTAATTCCTGATGGTTCATCCGATGCGGCTTTGATACAGAATCAGGCAACTTTGGTAAACTGACGGCTCAACCGGTGTATTCCTGTCTTATTTCCATGATCGCGTCCATCTCCACTTCGGCGCTTTTGGGTAGATCCGCGACACCGACAGCGGCGCGCGCCGGATAAGGGGGTGTGAAATATTCACTCATGATTTCATTGACCAGAGGGAAATAACCCAGGTCGGTCAGATAAACCGTGAGTTTTACGATATCGGACAAATCACCGCCGGCGGCCTGGGTAACGGCTTGCAGATTTTTGAAGACCTGGTGGATACAGGCATTTATATCGCCCGATACGATTTCCATGGTTTTGGGATCGAGGGGTATTTGTCCTGATAAATAGACTGTCTCATCGATTTTTACAGCTTGGGAATAAGTGCCAATCGCTTGTGGAGCATTATCGGTGTGGATAATTTCTTTGCTCATGATAAGTCCTTGATGTTGGGTTAGGCTTTGATACGGGTGATTTTTAATACAATGAACAGTTTTTTCAATTTACGGATGATATTGGCGAGATGTACCCGGTCTCTTACCGACAGGGTTATCAAATCGACAGAGACACGTTCATCCTGGTCGACGACATGTACATTTTCGATGTTGGAATCCATGCTGGAAATGGTGGAGGCGATGGTCGCCAGGGTACCGCGTTGGTTCAACAATTCAATGCGCAATTCTACCGGAAATTCACCGGCCACTTCCTGACTCCATTCGACATCTATCCAGCCGGATGATTGTTTTTTATGGGTTTCATGACTGTTGCGGCATTCGTGATGATGGACAACAATCCCTTTGCCTGGCTTGAAGTAGCCGATAACCGAATCGCCGGGGATCGGGTGGCAACATTTGGCCAGCGTGACCACGATGCCTTCCGTACCTTTGATGATAAGTGGTGTATTGGTATTTTGTCTTTCATCGGTCAGTTTGATGGCGGCATGAATATCGTCCTGACACAAACGTTTGGCCACCAGGAAGGCCACGCGGTTACCCAGGCCAATATCTTCCAGGAGTTTTTCCATTGATGGTATCGAAAAGGCGTTCAGCAACTTTTTGATATGTTGATCGGGGATATCCTTTATCTGTAAGTTCATCGGACGCAATTCGTTTTCCAGCAGGCGTTGGCCCAGGGCGATTGCCTCTTGTTGTTTGAAGTGTTTGAGATAACTGCGGATACCGGTTCTGGCTTTGGCGGTGATGATAAAATTAAGCCATAGCGGGTTGGGCCGGGCCCATGGCGCGGTAATGACTTCAACCGTGACACCGTTTTCCAGTTTTGTTTGCAGTGGGACAAGACGTTTGTCAATACGCGCGGAGACGCAGGAATTACCGATATCGGTATGGACGGCATAGGCGAAGTCAATGACTGTGGCGCCGCGCGGTAATTTTATGATACCGCCTTGTGGCGTAAAAACGAAAGTTTCCTGAGGAAACAGATCGATTTTTAGGTTGTCGATAAATTCCAGGGAATTGCCGGCGGATTTGTGAATTTCCAACAAATTACGAATCCAGTCATCCGCTAATGATTTGTAATGGGAAGGCGTCTCCTCATCGGATTTGTACAGCCAATGCGAAGCGATGCCGGATTCCGAAATGCGGTGCATTTGCCGGGTCCTGATCTGAATTTCCAAAGGAACGCCGTAAGGGCCGACCAGAACCGTATGCAGGGATTGATAACCATTTATTTTGGGTAAGGCGATATAGTCCTTGAAGCGGCCGGGAATCGGTTTGTATAAATTGTGAACAATGCCCAGTACCCGATAACAGGTGTCAATTTGATCGCAGTAAATGCGGAAAGCGTACACATCGAACACATCAGAAAACGAAATCCTTTTGTTGAGCATCTTTTGGTAAATGCTGTAAAGATTTTTTTCGCGTCCGGCGACATCGCAGACCAAACCGGCTTCATGTAAATGATTTTTGATGGATGTTTCGATGGAGGTAATGATCTCACGCCGGTTACCGCAGGCTTTTTTTACGGCATTTTTCAGGATTCGGTAACGTATTGGATACATTGCCGAGAACCCCAGATTCTCCAGTTCGATGCGCATTTTGTTCATACCCAGGCGATTGGCTATCGGAGCGTAGATATCCAGGGTTTCCTTGGCGATACGATGGCGTTTTTTGGCCGGCATAACTCCCAGGGTTTGCATATTATGCAGACGGTCAGCCAGTTTGACCATAATGACTCTGAGATCCCGGGTCATGGCCAAAAACATTTTGCGCACGCTTTTGGCTTGGGCTTCGGCGTGTGATTTATTATCAATCAGTGTGAGTTTGGTGACACCATCGACCAGATCAGCGATTTCAGCGCTGAAAATTTTACTCAGATCTTCCTTGCTAACCTCGGTATCTTCTATGACATCATGCAAAATCGCCGCCATAATGCCGTTGACGTCCATGCGTATCTCAGCGAGGATGATCGCTACCGACAAGGGATGGCAGATATAGGGTTCACCACTGACCCGGTATATGCCGGCATGGGCGGCGGCGGCAAATTCGTAGGCATGCAGAACCTGATCGATCTGGGGGGGATCCAGATAGCCACTCAAAATGGCACATAAATGCCGGACCAGCTTATCCTGGGGTTGTTCCGTTGCAAGCTTTTCGGCGAGTTCTACCATAATCAAAACCGGCTGGGTTATAAATCTAAAAACCGGTCTATTCGTCACCAACGGCATGTAACAAATCGATATTATCAACAGTGATATGAGCTGCCGCAATTTCACGCAGTGCGATAACGGTATCCTTGTCTTTACCGCGGTTAACGAATGGATCGGCGCCTTTGCTTAACTGGCGTGCTCTTCTGGTAGCCAGCAATACCAGTTTAAAACGGTTTTCAATATTTTCCAAGCAATCTTCAACAGTTACTCTTGCCATAAGGTTTTCTCCAGATAAAGTCAGTAATCGTCATTGTCAACAGGCCAGCAAAGCAATACCGTATAATCGTTGCCAACGATACAGTATTGCTTTTTTCGCGGAGCTGTCGGCATTAAAGTTGGTAGCAAATATTTATCGGCGGTGTTTTTCCACAAATGGACAAACCCTGTCTTAAAAACAGTTTGACGATAAATGCCGGTGGCTTAGGCCCGTTCCTTTAGCATCGCCACGGCAGGCAGTTCCTTGCCTTCCAGAAATTCGAGAAAAGCACCGCCTCCCGTTGAGGTATAGGATATTTTGTCGTTTATCGCGTATTTATCGATGGCAGCCAGGGTGTCGCCGCCTCCGGCAATGGAAAATGCCGGACTTTCCGCGATGGCATTGGCCAGTGTGTGCGTGCCCTGGCCGAATTGTTCGATTTCAAAAACACCAACGGGTCCGTTCCATACAATGGTTTTGGCGGATTTGAGCATATCGGCATATTGCGCCGCTGTTTTAGGGCCAATGTCCAGAATCAAATCATCCGCTTCCACCTGGTCAACGTCTTTGATGATGGCTTTGGCCGATTCAGAAAATTCCTTGGCACAAACCACGTCAACCGGAATCGGAATATCCGCGCCTTTTTGTTTGGCGGCCGCTACCAGTTTCCGTGCCTCTTCCACCAGATCGGCTTCATACAGAGATTTACCGACCGGGTGGCCGGCAGCGGCGATAAAGGTATTGGCAATGCCGCCGCCGACGATAAGCTGATCGACTTTTTCCGATAAAGATTCCAGCACAGTCAGTTTGGTTGATACCTTGGAACCGCCGACAATAGCGACCAAGGGCCGCTCCGGATGTTGCAGGGCACGGCCCAGTGCATCCAGCTCATTGGCCAGCAATGGGCCGGCGCAGGCGATGGGGGCAAATTGTCCGACGCTGTGGGTGGAAGCCTGGGCTCTATGGGCGGTACCAAATGCATCCATGACGTAAACATCGCATAAAGCGGCCATTTTTTTGCCCAGGCCGGCATCGTTTTTCTTTTCGCCTTTGTTGAAACGTACATTCTCACATAAAACAACTTCGCCGGGACTGACAGAAACGCCCTCCAGCCAGTTTTTTTCCAGCCGTACCGGTTGGTCCAGCAATTCGGCCATTCGGTTGGCAACCGGTTGCAAGGAAAACCGGGCGTCGTATTGGCCTTCTGTCGGGCGGCCCAGGTGTGACATCAATATGACCGCAGCGCCTTTTTGCAAGGCCATCTGTACGGTCGGCACACTGGCGTGGATACGAATATCGCTGCTTACCTGGCCATCTTTTACCGGTACATTGAGATCCTGACGAATCAAGACCCGTTTACCGTGTAAATCCAGATCCGCCATTTTTTTTATCGGCATTTTTTTCTCCTGGGATGTTATGATTTGGTTAAAATTCTGGCAGAAACAGACATCTGTTTGCATTTTTTGATAGTGGATTAAAAACAGACCTGGCCGTTTACTGGCAGAAAGGTACAGGCACAGTATCTATTTTTTTTGACGTGTGGTATTTGAAAATTCCAAACACTTTCCATGCGCATGGGCGTCAATAAATAATGGTATTGTGCTAGCCTTTTTGAATAAACGTTTTATTATATCTGTTTTATCAATTTTTAGTGCTGAAAAAAACAAGCCGACTCTTTGTAACAATGTGAGGATGGGGTGTTGTGTGCCAGAAAACACTGGAATCTTTTTTTCGCCACACAAAAAATACAACTTGAATTTATTGAGAATATTGTCAGGGAACCGTTATGGGTAAATTAAAACTGTTGCTACTTCTTGCCTCGTCGATTTTAGCCGCTTGTCAGGGCGGGCAGGAACAGCTTGTGGAGCCTGTCGTTCGGCCGGTCAAAACCATGCTTGTCGGATCCGCGCAGGCGGGTGGGGTGCGTCATTTTCCAGGTTTGGTCGATGCCAGTCAGCGTGCGGATCTGTCTTTCCGGGTGCCGGGGCGATTGAACAAAATCCTGGTCAAGGAAGGTGATCGGGTCAAAAAAGGCCAGATTCTGGCCGAGCTGGACGCCACCGATTTTCAAATTGTCGTCAATGACAAGCAGGCCTTGTTTTCCCGCGCCAAGGCCGATTTTGAACGGGCCAAAAAATTGGTAAGCAAGGGCCACATCTCACGTATGGATTATGATCGCTTGCAGGCAGAATACAAATCCCGGTTGGCGGATTTGAAAAAAGCCCAAAGAGATTTGGGCTATACCGTATTACGGGCGCCTTTTTCAGGAACCATTGCCCGGCGGCTGGTGGACAATTTTGAGGAAATCGCCGCTTCCCAGACAATTTTTGCCTTGCGTAACAATAAGTTACTGGAAGTTAAAATCAATGTTCCGGAAAATATCGTGTTGAAACTCAAACGGCGTAAACAAAACGATCCGGAAATCAAAGTGCCGGTGTGGGCCTCGTTCGATACCGTACCCGGAAAAAGGTTTCCATTGAAAATCAAGGAAGTATCGACCAAGGCCGATCCCAAAACCCAGACCTTCCTGGCCACGTTTGTGATGCCGGCGCCCGAAGGCCTGACCGTATTGCCGGGCATGACCGCGAATGTGACGGCGGATTTGTCCGCACGCCTGCAACAGGGTCAACCCCAGGTGCATTATGTACCGATCAGCGCGGTTACGGCGAATGCCAGGCTGCAACCGCGAATCTGGATCGTGGATGAAGCGAGTATGAGCGTGCGGCCGAAAAAAGTCACATTGGGAAAAATGCAGGGTTCCCGGATTGAAATCTTGTCCGGTCTTGACGGTGGTGAACGTGTGGTGACTGCGGGTGCGGCTTATATGGCCGAAGGTATGAAAGTCAGCCTGTTGCCGGAAACCGAGCAGGCGCGGCCGCGTCCTGAGGATATGCGTTTGTCTTTGGGTTTGCAAAAGGATTGAAGCCATGAATATCGGCGAATACTCGATCAAAAACAAAGTGGTTTCCTGGTTGCTGGTGCTGATCATGGTGGTTGGCGGTATTTATGGTTTCCAGGGTATGGGTAAGCTGGAAGACCCTGATTTCACGATAAAAAAAGCCAAGATCATCACTTATTACCCCGGTGCCAACGCCCAACAGGTGCAGGATGAGATCACCTATCATATCGAGGAAGCCCTGCAATTGATGGGTCAGGTCAAGCGCCTGGATATGTCGATTTCCAGGCCCGGCATGTCGGACATTTCTGTTGAATTCAAGGACAAATACAAAGCCAGGGATTTTCCGGAGATTTACGATGAATTACGGCGCAAAATCGCCGATATGAAACACAAGCTGCCGCCGGGGGCTCAGGAACCGGTTATCGTTGACAGTTTTGCCGATGTTTATGGGGTTTATTTCGCATTGACCGGTGAAGGTTACACCTATCGGGACTTGAAAGACGTTGCCGATGAGTTGAAAAGACAGCTTGTGTTGGTGCCGGGTGTGCGCAAGGTCGTGATTGGTGGAGCGCAACAGGAAGTCGTTTATGTGGAAATCTCCAGAACCCGTCTGGGTGAAACCGGAATTTCGATGGCACATATTCAACAGGTTCTGGCGTCACAGAATGTCGTCGCCGATGCCGGCAAGGTCGCAGTAGGCGATGATTACATTCGCATTGAACCTACCGGTGAGTTCACGTCCGTCAAAGCCATCGGTGATCTGTTGGTTGGCACACAGGACAAGAAACTGATCTATTTGAAAGATATTGCGGATATCAAACGGGCTTATGAAGAAGAGCCGGGTAATATGATCTATTTTAATGGCCGGCCGGCTTTGACTTTGGCGATCTCGATGTTGCCTGGCGAAAATGTGATCGAGGTGGGGGCGGCGCTGGAGCGGCGTTTTATTGAATTACTCGAAATCATGCCGGTCGGTATGGAATTGCTGCCTATTTATGATCAGCCGCAGGAAGTTGACAACTCGGTCAGTGGCTTTATTGTCAGTGTTGCTGAAGCGGTTGTGATCGTGATTGCCATTTTGCTGTTGTTCATGGGCCTGCGAACCGGTCTGATTATTGGCGCGGTTTTGTTGATCACGGTCGCGGGCACCTTGTTATGTATGTATTTTTTCGGTATCGAGTTGCAACGCATATCCCTGGGGGCTTTGGTGATTGCCCTGGGTATGCTGGTGGATAACGCAATTGTGGTCGCTGAAGGTATGCTGGTGCGTATGCAACAGGGAGTGCCGGCTGTACAAGCGGCAAGGGAAGTGATCGGCAAGAACAACTGGGCCTTGATTGGCGGCACCGCCATCGGTATTGTGGCCTTTTCCTCCATCGGTCTGTCTGAAGACAGCACCGGTGAATTTGCTGCCTCGCTGTTTTATGTGATTTTGATTTCCTTGAGCTTGTCCTGGTTGACGGCAGTGAGTACAACGCCGTTGTTTTGCGCCCTGTTTCTCAAACAGGAGGATTCGGGTCATGACAATCGGGAAGATCCGTATCGACAGGGATTTTTTCTGTTGTACCGCAATTTTGTCAAACAAGTGATTCATCAGCGCTGGTTGGTTGTCGCTCTGGTCGTGGGTTTGTTTGCCGCTTCGGTATTTGGCTTTCGTTATGTCAAAAATGCCTTTTTCCCCAATGCCAATACACCGATGTTTTTTGTCGATATCTGGGAGCCAGAGGGCACCGATATTCGTACCACCCGCAAAGACACCCTGGTTGTTGCCGATTATTTGCGCAAGCAGGATGGCGTATCGAAAACCACGTCACTGGTTGGGGGCGGCGATGCGCGTTTTTCGCTGGTGTACGAACCCAAAGAAGCCAGCGCTGCCTATGCGCAAATCATTGTGCAAACGGATAGCCGCGAACAAATTGCCGCTGTTTGGCAGGATGTGGATAATTTTATCCGGCAAAACATGCCGCAATTGGATCCGATTCTGAAACCCTTGCGCATCGGTCCGGGCCGGGACAGCAAAATCGAGGCCCGTTTCAGCGGCCCGGATGCGGTTGTATTGCGACAGTTGTCCGAACAGGCGCAGGCGATTATGCGTGCCGATCCGGAAGCCAAGGAAGTACGCGATGATTGGCGGCATCCAGTGGAGACAATTGTGCCTTTATTCAATGAGCGGGTTGGCCGGCAATTAGGTATTACCCGTCAGGATTTGGCGGCGGCGTTGAAAGCGGCGTTTGAGGGACAGGATGTCGGTTTGTATCGGGAAGGCATCCGTTTGCTGCCCATCCGCTATCGTACCCCGGAACACGAACGTCTGAATGTTGCCAATATCCAGGATGTTCAGGTCTGGAGTCCGGTATTGAAACGGGGGGTTCCGATTGCTCAGGTGGTTTCCGGCTTTGAAACGGTGTGGGAAAATACCCTTATCCGTAGCCGTAACCGTATTCAGACCCTTATCGCCTCCTGCAATCCGACCGGTGAACTGACCGATCCATTGTTCAATCGCTTGCGTCCGAAAATCGAAGCGATAACCCTGCCACCGGGATATTCGCTGAGCTGGGGCGGTGAATTTGAAGATTCCCGTGATGCACAGGCGGCCCTGTTCGGAGCCTTGCCCATGGGGTTTTTGATGATGATTCTAATCAGCGTTTTGTTGTTTGGCAAACTGCGCCAGCCATTAATTATCTGGCTGACCGTGCCTTTGGCCATTATCGGGATTACCATCGGTTTGCTGGTATTTGATGGTGCATTTGATTTTATGGCTTTGCTGGGCGCTTTGAGTTTGGTGGGTTTGTTGATCAAAAATGCCATTGTCTTGATTGAGGAAATCGATCAGGAAATCGAGGAGGGCAAGGCGCCATTGACTGCCATTCTGGACTCGGCAACCAGCCGGCTCAGGCCGGTAACCATGGCCGCATCGACAACAATTCTGGGCATGATTCCATTGTTGAGTGATGCTTTTTTTGCTTATATGTCGATTACCATTATGGCCGGCTTGGCTTTTGCCACCTTGTTGACCTTGTTGGTGGTGCCGGTATTGTATGCGATTCTTTTTAAAGTGCCTTATTCGGAAAAGGCTTGAAATTCAGGAATAGTATGACCGAGAATGGGAAAAACAAGGCGATTTGCCTGGCTGATATTGCCCGTCATATTGGTGCTGAACTTATCGGCGGACGGGGCGATATGCCGATAGATGGCGTGGCAACGCTGGATGAAGCGGGATCTTCTCAAATCAGTTTTCTTGCCAATACAAAATACACCGGGCAAGCCCAATCAACCCGGGCGGCGGCCGTCATCATGGCTGTGGACTGTCCACAGATGCGGGCGGCAAGGCTGCTGATGCCCAACCCCTATTTGGGTTGGGCACGTACTTTGACCTTGTTTGCCCCGGACAGACAGGCGTATTTGCCGCCTGTCATCCATGCAACTGCCGTTATTGATGCTTCGGTGACTATCGGCAAAAATGTGCATATCGGCGCCCATGTCGTGATTGGCGCCGATACCGTCATTGGGGATAACGTCATTATTCACGCCGGGGTGGTGATTGAAGAACAATGCCAGATCAAAAATGATGTCGAAATTCACCCCAATGCCGTTATTCATTACGCTACCCGGATCGGTCAACGTTGTGTGATTTGGTCCAATGCCGTCATTGGGGCTTATGGCTTTGGTAATGCCCGCGACGGCGCTCGTTATGTGGGTGTGCCGCAATTGGGTTATGTCCTGATCGAAGATGATGTGGATATTGGTGCTGGAGCTACCATCGATCGGGGTACGATCAATCCGACCATTATCCGGCGCGGGGTTAAAATAGACAATCTGGTGATGATTGCGCACAATGTGGAAATCGGTGAGGACAGTGCGATTGCCTCCCAAACCGGTATTTCCGGCAGTACCAAAATTGGTGATCGGGTTATTATTGCCGGCCAGGCGGGTTTTGTCGGCCATGTTCATATCGGTGACGATTCATTCGTCGGTGCCAAGGCCGGAATTTCCAAATCGTTTCCGGCCGCTTCCAAAATATCCGGTTATCCGGCCAGAAATTTGATGGATGTCCGGCGTAGTGATGCGGCGCTTGCCAAATTGCCCGAACTTGTCAAAAAAGTTCGAAAACTGGAACGGGAAATCAAATCATTTTCAGGGCATACTCAGAAAACCGGTGCTATGGGGCAAGATAAATGACAGGACTTTGGCGTGAATTTCTTTTCTCTTCTGGTTGACAGAAGAGTAGAATACCAGAATTTTAGTTTGCATTAACTGAACCGCTGATCGTTAAAAACGGCCGGTTCTCCAAGAATGACAGTAAAACACTATGTTTGATAATTTAACTGAACGTTTAGGCAAGACACTTAAAAATCTTCGTGGGCAAGGCCGGCTTACCGAGGGCAATATCAAGGACACCCTGCGTGAAGTGCGCATGGCCCTGCTGGAGGCCGATGTTGCCTTGCCCGTTGTTACCGATTTTATCGATAAGGTACGGGAAAGGGCATTAGGCCAGGAAGTGCAAGCGAGCTTGTCGCCCGGACAGTCCTTGATCAAGGTTGTTCAGGCTGAACTTGTCAAAGTGATGGGGGAGGCCAACGAGGCACTCGACTTGAAAGCCAACCCGCCCGCTGTCATTTTGATGGCCGGTTTGCAAGGTGCGGGTAAAACCACAACGGTCGCCAAACTGGGCCGGTGGTTACAGAACAATCAGAAAAAAAAGGTCGGTGTGGTCAGTGCCGACGTTTACCGGCCGGCTGCAATCAAACAGTTGCAGACTCTGGCGGAAGATTTGTCGCTGGAATTTTTCGATAGCGATATTTCCCAGAAACCGGTTGATATCGCAACCCGGGCGATTGAAGCCGCGAAGAAAAAATTTCTTGATGTGGTTATCGTCGATACCGCCGGACGTCTGCATATCGATGAACAAATGATGGCCGAAATCAAGGAATTGCATGCGGCTATCAATCCGGTTGAAACCCTGTTTGTGGTAGACAGCATGACCGGTCAGGATGCCGCCAATACGGCCAAAGCGTTCCATGACGCGTTGCCTCTGAGCGGCGTGATTTTGACCAAGGCCGATGGTGATGCACGGGGTGGCGCCGCCTTGTCAATTCGGCATATTACCGGCAAACCGATTAAATTTATCGGTGTGGGTGAAAAAACCGATGCCCTGGAACCCTTTTATCCAGATCGTGTCGCGTCGCGTATTCTCGGTATGGGCGATATGCTCAGTTTGATCGAAGAGATCGAGCAGAAAGCAGATAAGAAAAAAGCCGAAAAACTGGCCCGCAAAATTCAGAAAGGTAAAAGTTTCGATCTGGAAGATTTACGCGAACAGCTTATCCAGATGCAGGATATGGGCGGTGTCGGTGCCATGATCGACAAATTGCCCGGTATGGGCGATGTTCCAAAAAATTTGAAAGACAAGGTCAATGACAAGGAACTGGCCCGGCAGATTGCGGTTATCAATTCAATGACGGCGCAGGAAAGGCGTTTTCCCGATTTGATCAAAGGCAACCGTAAAAAACGTATTGCCCGTGGCTGTGGTCAAGAATTGCAGGACGTAAACCGGGTGCTAAAACAGCATAAAATGATGGCCAAGATGATGAAACGGATGACGAAAGGCAATATGACCAATATGATGCGCGGCATGAAAGCGAATATGCGTGGTATGCGCAGATAGACAAAATGTCTATTGTTTTGTAACGGCTCAGCTTACCCCCCTTGCGCCAACTCTGCGTTGGAAGTGCTCATTTACCGATGTAAACGGCGCCCTTCCGCCTTGATTTGTCGCAAGGGGGGCAATCCGAGCCGTTACCGGACTTTTTACCAATACACTGAATAGTTACGTTTTTTAAATCAGGGGCTTCACATATCCAAAAAATCGCGTAGAATAGAAAAATTAACTTTTGATTAATGATTTTTTTGAGGAATCCTAGATGGTAACCATTCGTCTTTCCAGAGGTGGGGCAAAAAACCGTCCTTTTTATCATGTTGTGGTAACAGACAGTAGAAACAAACGTGATGGCCGTTATATTGAAAAAGTGGGTTTTTTTAATCCGTTGGCACGTGGAAAAGAAGAAACTTTACGCCTGGATACGGATCGTATCGAGTACTGGCAGTCCGTTGGTGCCAAACCGTCCGAACGGGTTGCAAAGTTGATCAAAGAGGCCAAAAAAGCGGCGACCGCTTGAAGATAAGGTTTGACTGGACAAAAAATTCACATTGGTAAAATTTCCGGTGTTTTTGGAATCAAAGGCTGGCTCAAGGTCTTTTCCTATACTGAACCCCGGAAAAATATTCTGGATTATTCGCCCTGGATAATCCAACAGGGAAAAAGTTTTCGTAAACTCAATGTTATTGAAGGGAAACGCCAGGGCAAGGCGATTATCGCCCGTATAGAAGGTGTTTGCAGCCGCGATGAGGCGGAGCCGTTATGCGGTCTGGATATTTTTATAGAACGGGCGCAATTGCCGGCAACGGATAAAAATGAATATTACTGGATGGATCTGGTTGGTTTGAGCGTTGAAACGAAGCAAGGGATATTTTTAGGCGTTGTCGATCATTTGCTACGCACCGGGGCCAATGATGTTCTGGTTTTATCCGGTGACAGAGAACGGCTGGTGCCTTTTTTGCAAGGACAGACGGTTTTGCAGATCGATTTGCAAAATGGCTTGATGATTGTCGATTGGGACCCGGATTTTTAGGTTTGCCTTTATGCGTTTTGACATTATCAGTATTTTTCCGGAAATGATACATCATGCGTTGACATTCGGAGTTACTGGCAAGGCGATTGAAAACGGGCGTGCCCGGTTACGTATCTGGAATCCGCGTGATTACACCCATGACAGGCACCGTAGCGTGGATGATCGGCCCTATGGCGGCGGACCGGGCATGGTCATGAAGTTTGAACCGTTGCATGATGCGCTAAAAGCGGTGCGTACCGACAGCCGCGAACAGAATGCAAAAGTGGTTTATCTGAGTCCCCAGGGAAAAACGGTCAATCAAGCATTAATCAATCAGGCCAGTCAATTGGATCAGCTGATCCTGGTTGCCGGTCGCTATGAAGGTGTCGATGAACGCTTCATCACGGCTGAGGTGGATGAAGAATGGTCATTGGGCGACTTTGTAATCAGTGGCGGGGAACTGGCGGCTCTGATCGTGGTTGATGCGATAATACGGCTATTGCCCGGCGTATTGGGTGATGATGAGTCGGCATTGCATGACTCACATATGCAGGGTTTACTGGATTTTCCTCATTATACCCGGCCGGAAACCGTTGCCGGTATGGCAGTACCTGAGGTGTTATTAGGTGGGCATCATGCCGTCATTGCACGCTGGCGTGATAAACAGATATTGGGTCGAACCTGGCTGAAACGTCCGGACTTACTGGCTAAAGCCGTTTTGAATGGCGAGCAGAAAAAACTGTTGGAAGAATTTAAACAAGAAATTGAAGCGTAATTTTTTAGGATGTGGCGATGAGCGATATAATTAAAGAGATCGAAGCGGAACAATTGAAGAAAGATATACCTGAATTCAATCCGGGTGATACCGTTGTGGTTCAGGTCAAGGTAAAAGAAGGCGATCGGGAAAGATTGCAGGCTTTTGAAGGTGTGGTTATCGCAAAGCGTAACCGGGGGCTGAATTCAGCGTTTACGGTAAGAAAAATTTCTTATGGCGAAGGTGTTGAACGTGTTTTTCAAACCCACAGTCCATTGATTCATGATATTAAAGTCAAACGTCGGGGTGATGTACGCCGGGCAAAACTTTATTATCTGCGTAACCTGACCGGTAAGGCGGCAAGGATTAAGGAAAAAATCAAATAACCGGGTATCGCTCACCCCCTCTGAAAAGCCGGTGTAGGTTGTTTATCAGGCTTGCATAACTTAGGATGTTATGCAGAACGACAGGGATGTATGCACGTGTCCTGATCAATCAATGACCTACGCCGGCTACAACACAACCGGGTGAGTCGTTACATAATCGGAAATAATATTTCACCGATACAATAAAAAGGGCGATTCCTGGCTCAGGAATCGCCCTTTTTGGTTTTACTCTCAAATGTCTTCGACCAGCTGGCGATAAGCGGAACGGTAATAAAGCAAAGGTTGACCTTGCCGGCAAATGACATCCTGCACCTCACCGATTATAATCCAATGGGTTCCCGCCCGTACTTGATCAATGACACTGCAATCAATAGAAACCAGACTGTTTTCCAAAAGTGGTGCACCGGTCAATCCGGATTTCCAGGCATTGGTGGCAAAACGATCTTCCTGGCTGCTGCCGCCGGCGAATTGGTTGGAAACATCCTGTTGGTTACTGCAAAGCACATTGACGGCAAAACTGCCGCTCTCAGCGATGCCTTCACCGGTATCCGCTGAATTATTCAAGCAAACCAGAATTTGCGGCGGCTCCAGGGAAACACTGGAAAAAGCCGTAACCGTCATACCTTTTAGTCCACCACTGCGCGAGTGTGTCGTTACAACGGTGACTCCGCTGGCCCAGCGCTGTAGCGCCTGTTTAAAATTATCTACATCAACAGTCATATATTTTTTGTCAGATTACAAAGATTCTTGAAAAACTCCGCTTATTCTATCATTAAAACATAGGCCAAATTCGTGTCAGTTTACAAAATATAGAACTACGGCAGGGTGGTGGTAGCTTGTTCCGTATTCTGAAACGGGTTAAGTGCTTGCAAAAATAAACGCTATCATCGACAATAGTAATCCAAAAAAATTGTATCGGAGTGTAGCTCAGCTTGGTAGAGCACTGTCTTCGGGAGGCAGGGGTCGAAGGTTCAAATCCTTTCACTCCGACCAATTTCACCAACTCCAGTTTTTTCAACGTGACCAAGTCGTGATGCATCGTTGGTCGTGGCATCCCGGTAATGGTCGCCGGGTGAAATCAACACGAATACAATCTTCAACAGTACGTGTACAGCAATATCGATGGTGCCAAACCACGGCTGGGCGATCCTGGTGAAGTGACTATGTCAGGCTTGGTGGAGTTGAAAATCACCTTCCGGGGAGATGGTGGTTGCTGTTGCCATAAGATGCTGAACTGGACATACGGCGTCGGGTCATTCTGAAAACCAAACACATGAGCCAGGCCAGTAGTTGTGATCAACGCCTTAGATATTTAATCAAATCAGAGCGACGGACAGAACCGAAGCGTGGCATCAGGCGACTTTCGTGATTTTCAGTTCAATGCCGTCGATCACCGGCAAAGCGAGATTTTCATGAATTCTTAACAAAACCCACTCTTCCAGTACTTCTGACAGTTCCTCCCGACATGCTTCCAGTGTATCCGCATTCGCGTACACCCCGTTGCACTGTGGGATTTCGGCATAGAACGATTGATCATCGTCCAATAACTCATAATGAGCATGATGCATTGCGGCATCCAGATATTCGATTAACATTTTTTAACCTCCGAAAAGATTGGATAATCCATACAGCATCGCTTCCGCCTCCTTGCGCAAACCCGTGTCGGTCGCCCCCCTTGCCCTGTAATGGTCAACAAAAACAGGACATTTTTTCAAGCCACTTTCTTATAAAAATCGTGTTCAAAATCCAATGGCGATAAATAGCCCAATTTTGAATGCATTCGTCTACCATTATAAAAAGCTAAATAATCAATAATACTCAGCTTTGTTGCTTAATTCAGTTGTCCATGCTTAAGACTACGAAAAAAATCGCTCCGTCGGCGCGTTGTCCCAACAATTCCTTTGCTCCATGCCAAAAAGCCATTTGTAAGGCACGGATCTCTATACACGACAAAAATATAATAAAGATGGCATAGATCGTTGAAATGTAATTAATCATTAGGTAAACCCCCGGCTATGCCGGGGAGACTCTCATAGATTTTACCTTTGCGGTAGCATATCTTACCTTTGAATTTCGACCAAGAAATTTGAAAGGAAAGAATATAAAAGACTATAAGAGTATGTCGCATACACGGTGGGATTGTAAATATCATGTTGTATTTATCCCGAAAAAGAGAAAGAAAGTTATACTCTGTGCGGTCACGGATGCGGAACGCTTGTCACTTGGAATATTTAGGTTGTAGCTGACAGGCGGATCGGATATACTACCCCAATAAAAAGGACAAAATAAATTTTAAATTATTACAATACAGCA
>CAZDXJ010000029.1:0-29867 GCA_964509475.1 uncultured Methylococcaceae bacterium
TAATAGGTAATACACTCAGAAATCACGCTGTCAATTTTTTATGCAACAAAGCCTATCAGCTTTGCTGAACACTTGATTCCAGTCCCTTTGCCGGAATGAAGATGAAACACCCACAGGACGGCGAGGCGAAGTAACGGGATAAGCCTTTTTCTGGTTAAAATACACTAAACCCATAAATGTTCCCAATACATTGAAGTTTCCAAACAGCGCTGGGAAAACATGCACATTGTATTTTTATCGTCTCCTGCTTGCAATATCAGTTATAATTTATTACTTTATAATGTCCAAAAGGCTAGGGGTGCTTCCCGACGGGAGGCTGAGAGAGACCCTTTGAACCTGACCCCGGCTAATACCGGCGTAGGAAAGCCATACCCTGCGCTTGTTTTTATTGTGATTTTAGGAGATAAGCATGAGCGCTGTCCGTCAAGATGTTCCCTCGTCCACCATCAGTAGCGTAAAAATCGATCCTTACCCGGCATCGGAAAAGGTTTATGTACAGGGCAGCCGGCCTGATATTCAGGTGCCGATGCGAAAAATAACCTTGTCGGATACGCCGGCCATGTTCGGTGCCGAGAAAAACCCGCCGCTTTATGTATACGATACTTCTGGTGTCTATACCGATCCCAATGCCAAGGTCGATTTGCAGAAAGGTCTGGCTGCAATCCGTACTCAATGGATAGAAGAGCGCAATGATACCGAGTTGCTGGATGGTCCCAGTTCCGAATATGGACGCGAGCGTTTGCATGACCCGGAAACCACGCATCTGCGTTTTGAACATATCCGTACGCCCCGGCGGGCAAAAGCGGGGGCCAATGTCACCCAAATGCATTATGCACGCCAGGGTATTGTGACTCCGGAAATGGAGTTTATCGCCATCCGCGAAAATCAAAAACTGGAAGAAATGCGGGATTTGTGTAAAAACCAGCATCCCGGCCAGTCTTTCGGTGCTTCCATACCAGCGGTTATCACGCCGGAATTCGTGCGCGATGAAGTGGCGCGTGGACGTGCCATCATTCCGGCGAATATCAATCATCCTGAATTGGAACCGATGATCATCGGACGCAATTTTCTGGTCAAAATCAACGGCAACCTGGGTAATTCGGCGGTCACTTCCTCAATTGAAGAAGAAGTGGAAAAAATGCTCTGGGCCATTCGCTGGGGATCGGATACCGTTATGGATCTGTCCACCGGCAAGCATATTCATGAAACCCGCGAATGGATTTTGCGTAACTCACCGGTTCCGATTGGTACAGTACCGATTTATCAAGCCCTGGAAAAAGTCGATGGCAAGGCTGAGGCACTGAGCTGGGAAATTTTCCGTGATACCTTGATCGAGCAGGCGGAACAGGGCGTGGATTATTTTACCATTCACGCCGGCGTGCGTTTGCATCATGTGCCTTTGACCGCGAAGCGGGTTACCGGTATTGTTTCACGGGGTGGTTCGATTATGGCGAAATGGTGTCTGGCCCATCATACCGAAAGCTTTTTATATACCCATTTCGAGGAAATCTGCGAAATCATGAAAGCTTATGATATCTCCTTTTCGTTAGGTGATGGTTTGCGTCCCGGATCGATTGCCGATGCCAATGACAAAGCTCAGTTTGGCGAGCTGGAAACTCTGGGCGAGTTGACCAAAATCGCCTGGAAGCACGATGTACAAACCATGATTGAAGGTCCCGGGCATGTGCCGCTGCACATGGTGAAAATCAACATGGAAAAACAATTACAGGATTGTCATGAAGCACCGTTTTATACCCTCGGTCCTCTGACGACTGATATCGCACCCGGTTATGATCATATTACTTCGGCGATTGGTGCGGCTAATATCGGCTGGTACGGTTGTGCGATGTTGTGTTATGTGACCCAAAAAGAACATTTGGGTTTGCCGAACAAGCAGGATGTCCGCGAAGGCATTGTCACCTATAAAATCGCCGCTCATGCTGCGGATTTGGCAAAAGGCCATCCAGGGGCGCAGGCACGCGATAACGCCATGTCCAAAGCGCGTTTTGAGTTTCGTTGGGAAGACCAGTTCAATATCGCATTGGACCCGGAAAAAGCACGCGCCTTTCATGATGAAACCTTGCCCAAGGCTTCGGCTAAAATCGCCCATTTTTGTTCAATGTGTGGACCGCATTTTTGCTCGATGAAGATCAGTCAGGACGTTCGTGACTACGCGCAGGAAAAAGGTGTGGATGAACAGCAGGCACTGGAAATTGGCATGGATGAAAAATCCAGACAGTTTTTACAGGAAGGCGCTGATATTTATCGGAAAGTGTAACGGAGTCCCCTGATTTTTACCCGATTTTTACAGGATTATTGAATGCTAGAGCAATACCGGAAACATATCGCAGAGCGTGCCGCCGAGGGCATTGTGCCCAAGCCTTTGGATGCCAGGCAGACGGCTGAGTTAGTCGAACTGATTAAACAACCACCGACCGGTGAGGAGGCGTTTCTTCTGGAACTGTTAACGTATAGGGTTCCGGCTGGTGTTGATGAAGCGGCCTATGTCAAAGCGGCATTTCTGGCCGCTGTTGCCAAAGGTGAAACATCTTCGCCAATTTTGGATATGGTGCGGGCGACCGAATTACTGGGAACGATGCTGGGCGGCTACAATATTGCACCGTTGATTGAGCTGCTGGATGATTCGGTTTTGGCATCGATTGCGGCCAAGGCACTGGCGCATACCTTGCTGGTTTTTGATGCCTTCCATGATGTCCAGGAGAAGGCCGAAGCCGGCAATGTCTTTGCGCAGCAGGTCATGCAGTCCTGGGCCGATGCGGAATGGTTTACAAGCCGGCCGCAAGTACCGGAAAAACTGATTGTGACAGTTTTCAAGGTGCCGGGGGAAACCAATACCGATGATCTGTCACCGGCGACCGAGGCCTGGTCGAGGCCGGATATTCCATTGCACGCCAAATCCATGTTACAAGCGCCGCGCGAGGGCATCAATGATGCGCTTGGCCAAATCGATGCGTTGAAACAAAAAGGTTTTCCGGTGGCTTATGTCGGTGATGTGGTGGGTACCGGTTCGTCGCGCAAATCGGCAACCAATTCCGTGCTGTGGCATATTGGCGAGGATATTCCCTATGTCCCGAACAAACGCGCCGGTGGCGTTTGTATCGGTGGCAAGATCGCACCGATTTTTTTCAACACCATGGAAGATTCCGGCGCCTTGCCGTTTGAATGTGATGTCAGCCGTCTGGGTATGG
The DNA here is from genome assembly GCA_964509475.1 of uncultured Methylococcaceae bacterium. Lineage (GTDB taxonomy): Bacteria > Pseudomonadota > Gammaproteobacteria > Methylococcales > Methylomonadaceae > CAZDXJ01. The sequence goes on from CAZDXJ010000029.1 coordinate 3,210, forward strand.
GCGATGTCATTGATATTTATCCTTATCAGGGCTTGCTCAAGCGGCATGATAGCGATGAGATTTTGGCCGAATTTCGTTTGAAAACCGAAGTCTTGCTGGATGAAGTGCGTGCCGGTGGCCGGATTCCGTTGATTATTGGCCGCGGTTTGACAGACCGGGCACGCAAGGCTTTGCATTTACCGCCTTCGACGGTATTTCGTCGTCCGGCTGATCCGGAAGGGAGTGACAAGGGTTTTACCCTGGCACAAAAAATTGTCGGCAAGGCCTGCGGTGTTGCCGGTGTGCGGCCGGGAAGTTATTGCGAACCGCATATGACGACCGTTGGTTCTCAAGATACCACCGGTCCGATGACGCGCGATGAATTAAAAGATTTGGCTTGTCTGGGGTTTTCGGCGGATTTGGTTTTGCAATCGTTTTGCCATACGGCGGCTTACCCAAAACCGGTGGATATTGAAACCCAGCACAGCTTGCCGGATTTCATCATGAATCGCGGCGGTGTTTCCTTGCGTCCGGGGGATGGCATTATCCATTCCTGGTTAAACCGGATGTTATTACCGGATACGGTTGGTACCGGGGGGGATTCACACACCCGTTTTCCCATCGGTATTTCTTTTCCGGCCGGTTCGGGTTTGGTGGCTTTTGCCGCTGCGACCGGGGTGATGCCTCTGGATATGCCGGAATCGGTACTGGTGCGTTTCAAGGGTGAAATGCAGCCAGGCATAACTTTGCGTGATCTGGTCAATGCGATTCCCTATGCGGCGATTCAACAAGGTTTGCTGAGCGTCGAGAAACAGGGCAAAAAAAATATATTTTCCGGTCGCATTCTGGAAATTGAAGGCTTGCCGGATTTGAAAGTTGAACAGGCGTTTGAATTGTCCGATGCTTCCGCCGAACGTTCTGCCGGAGGCTGTACGATTCGGTTGCATGAAGCCCCGATCCGTGAATATCTGAATTCCAATATCGTGTTGTTGCAATGGATGCTGGCAGAGGGTTATGGCGATGCCCGCACCATCGAGCGGCGTATTCAGGCGATGCGGGCCTGGCTGGATAATCCGGTTCTGCTATCGGCGGACGCGGATGCGGAATACGCTGCGGTGTTGGCGATTGATCTGAATGAAATCACCGAGCCGTTGTTGGCGTGTCCGAATGACCCGGATGATGTGCGGCCTTTATCCGAGGTGGCCGGGACGGTGATCGATGAAGTGTTTTTAGGTTCGTGCATGACCAATATCGGTCATTTCCGCGCCGCCGGCAAGTTATTGGATAAGCACAGCGGGCGTTTGCCAACCCAATTGTGGGTTGCGCCACCGACCAAAATGGATCAAAAGGAGCTGACCGAAGAAGGCTATTACAGCATCTTTGGCAAATCCGGCGCCCGTATGGAAATGCCGGGCTGTTCGTTGTGTATGGGCAATCAGGCGAGGGTTGCCGATGGGGCTACGGTGGTATCCACATCAACGCGTAATTTCCCGAATCGCCTGGGTAATGGCGCCAATGTGTATCTGGCCTCGGCGGAATTGGCAGCGGTTTGCTCCTTGCTGGGCCGGATTCCCGATGTCGGGGAATACAGGCAATACATGCGGCAAATCGAGGCGACGGCGGATGATACCTATCGTTATATGAATTTCGATCAGATGGAAGCCTATCGGAAAAAGGCCGAAACTGTGTAAATTTGGTAACGACTCACCCTGTTGTGTTGTCGCCGGCGCAGGTCATTGATTGATCAGGACACGTGCATACATCGCTGTCGTTCTGCATAACATCCCAGGTTAGGCAAGCCCAGCTCTTCCGTGGAAGGGCTGGGCAAGCCTGATAAATCAATAACCTGTACCGGCTTTTCAGAGGGGGTGAGTCGATACTAAATTTGTTCTTAAAAATTACATTCATGCAGTAAGCTCCCTGTTTTACGGGTCGCGGCTAAAGCCGCTCCTGCAATTCTAGTAGAACGATTCGTTATAACATTTACATTTATTGATGAACCTTTCGGTCAGTAAATGTATGAAAAATTTGCTCTATTAAAAATCACTTTCGAACAAATTATTGTAAACCTTTTGATGAAACGAACTACTAGTCTATCGGATTTTGCCGCTTCCTGGTGGAATGATGGAGGTAGCAGCTTTTCGGTTCAAAACTTGAAAAATTCACTATTGCCCCCCAAGTTAATAACAACCGGAAGTTACGCATCAATAAAAAGGTCGATTCGCTACATTTGTGCAACAGCCATTTTTAATGGTGTTGCACCTGAACGGCTCGGCAGGCAATCGTCAGGTTGCGGTTTGGACAGAACCGGGTATTGATTAATGCGTCACTTCTGACAACGTGAATAATTTTTTGGAGCATAATCATGCGAATGGATAAATTAACCAGTAAGTTTCAGATGGCGCTGGCCGATGCGCAAAGTCTGGCCTTGGGCAAGGATCATCAATTTATCGAACCGGTCCATTTGATGACCGCTTTGTTGGATCAGGAGGGTGGCAGCGTCCGGCCATTGCTGGCGCAGGCAGGATGTAATGTCGACCCGTTGGCTTCGCAGCTGCATGAAGAACTGGGGCGTTTGCCTGCGGTGAGCGGAACGGGCGGTGATATACAAATTTCCAATGCCCTGGGGCGGCTTCTGAACTTGACCGATAAACTGGCGCAAAAACGCCAGGACAAATTTATATCCAGTGAGATTTTTGTCCTGGCTGCGCTGGAAGAGAAAGGCAGCTTGGGTGAGTTATTGAAACGTTGTGGCTTGACCCGGGAAGCTCTGGAGCGAACCATAGAACAGATTCGTGGCGGCCAGCAAGTCGATGATCCGAATGCCGAGGATCAACGCCAGGCCTTGCAGAAATATACCATTGATTTGACCGAACGCGCTGAACAAGGCAAGCTGGACCCGGTAATCGGGCGGGATGATGAAATACGCCGTACCATCCAGGTTTTACAGCGGCGCACGAAAAACAATCCGGTTTTGATCGGTGAGCCGGGCGTGGGTAAAACCGCGATTGTCGAAGGTCTGGCGCAACGCATCGTCAACGGTGAGGTTCCCGAAGGCATCAAGGGCAAGCGGCTTTTGGCTCTGGATATGGCGGCATTGATTGCCGGTGCCAAGTTCCGGGGCGAGTTTGAGGAACGCCTGAAAGCCGTACTCAACGATATTGCCAAACATGAAGGCAATATCATTTTGTTTATTGATGAGCTGCATACGATGGTGGGCGCCGGCAAGGCCGAAGGCGCGATGGATGCTGGCAATATGCTGAAACCGGCGTTGGCGCGCGGGGAATTGCATTGTGTGGGGGCGACCACATTGGATGAATACCGGCAATATATCGAAAAAGATGCGGCTTTGGAGCGGCGTTTTCAAAAGGTGTTGGTCGATGAACCGACGGTTGAAGATACCATTGCGATTTTACGCGGTTTGAAAGAACGCTATGAAGTGCATCATAGTGTTGATATTACCGATCCGGCGATTGTTGCGGCAGCGATGTTGTCGCAGCGTTATATCACCGACCGACAATTGCCGGACAAGGCCATCGATTTGATTGACGAGGCGGCCAGCCGGATTCGGATGGAAATGGATTCCAAACCGGAAGCAATGGATAAGCTGGAACGGCGCTTGATCCAGTTGAAAATCGAGCGCGAAGCCTTGAAAAAGGAAACTGATGAAGCCTCCAAAAAGCGGTTGCAGATATTGCAAGAGGAAATCGCCGAACTGGAAAAAGAGTATTCGGATTTGGAGGAAATCTGGAAAGCGGAAAAAGCCTCATTGCAGGGTGCTGCGACCATCAAGGAACAACTGGAGCAGGCGAAACTGGAGCTGGAAGCGGCCAGACGCGCGGGTGATCTGGCGAAAATGTCGGAATTGCAGTACGGCCGTATTCCGCAATTGGAAAAACAATTGCAACAGGCACAACAAGCCGAGGCCAAAGAGATGACCTTGTTACGCAACAAGGTTACCGATGAAGAAATTGCCGAGGTTGTATCGAAATGGACCGGAATTCCGGTTGCCAAAATGTTGGAAGGTGAGCGCGAGAAATTATTGCGTATGGAAACCCGGCTTGGGCAACGGGTGGTCGGTCAGGAAGAGGCCATCAAGGCGGTCAGTAACGCAATCCGGCGTTCACGGGCGGGTTTGGCAGACCCCAATCAGCCGAATGGTTCGTTTTTGTTTCTGGGACCGACCGGGGTAGGCAAGACCGAACTCAGCAAGGCGCTGGCGGAATTTTTGTTCGATACCGAAGATGCCATGGTGCGGGTGGATATGTCCGAGTTCATGGAAAAACATTCCGTGGCCCGGTTAATCGGGGCACCGCCCGGTTATGTCGGTTATGAGGAAGGCGGTTATCTGACCGAGGCGGTAAGACGCAAGCCCTATTCGGTGATCTTGCTGGATGAGGTGGAAAAAGCCCATCCCGATGTGTTCAATGTCTTGTTGCAAGTGCTGGATGATGGGCGTTTGACCGATGGTCAGGGACGTACTGTCGATTTTCGTAACACGGTGGTGATTATGACTTCCAATCTGGGTTCCGATATTATTCAGGAGCTGGCCGGGGAGGAAAATTACCAGGCGATGAAGTCGGCCGTGATGGAAGTGGTTGCCGCCCATTTCCGACCCGAGTTCATTAACCGGATTGATGAAGCGGTGGTATTCCATCCTTTGGGACAGGGCCAGATTCGGGCCATTTGCAAAATCCAGATCACTTGTTTGCAACAGCGTTTACAGGAACGCGAAATCGGCCTGGAGGTTTCCGATGCGGCATTGGATAAGCTGGGTGAGGCCGGCTTTGATCCGGTGTTTGGCGCCCGGCCCTTGAAACGTGCTATCCAGCATCAACTGGAAAATCCATTGGCCCAGGAAATACTGGCGGGCAAGTTCGCGCCAGGGGATACGGTTCATGTCGATCTGGAAAATGGTGGACTGGTTTTCCGCAAATAATGCGCTGATACGGGCGCTATAATTTTCGGATTTGTGAAGTCAGTCGTCGCTGATGCAGCGGAAATAATGTTTCATTGATTTTTCGCTATCAAAAATAAAGCCGTTGGCAAAGTTGATTTGCCAAGCGGCTTTTCTTTTTGTTTCGGGTGGAGCGGTTAGGGAGTCGGTCAGGGTCCAATAGACGTTGGCTTGTGTCGAAAACGATGCCGGGGTGATGACAAGGTATTGTTTTGTATTGGGTATGGAAAAGAATAGCCGGGTTTGATAGCGGATTACAAAAATTTTAGCGGGAGACATTTTTATGTTTGATATCGTTGTTGTTGGCGCCGGTTTTGCCGGGGCTGTGCTGGCGGAGAGGCTTGCCTCTCAGCAAAACTGTAAGGTTTTAATCATCGAGAAACGCCATCATATTGGCGGTAATTGTCATGATTGTTTCGATGCGCAGGGGGTGTTGATTCACCAATACGGGCCGCATTTGTTTCATACCTCGAACAAGGCCGTTTTTCACTATCTGAGCCAGTTTACTCAGTGGCGGGAGTATCATCATGAAGTGCTTGCCGTCGTTGATGGGCATAAAGTCCCGATTCCGTTTAATCTCAATTCAATTGATCGATTGTTTCCGGCAGGTCTTGCCCGCTCTCTGGAAGAAAAATTATTGCAATGTTATGCGTATGGAAGCAAAGTGCCTATTCTCGATTTGCGCAAGGAAAATGACCCGCAATTAAAATTTCTGGCGGATTTTATTTATGACAAGGTTTTTGCCAATTATACCGCCAAGCAATGGGGCTGTAAGGTAGAGGAAATCGCCCCGGAAGTGACGGCACGGGTGCCGGTGCATATTTCACGAGACAACCGTTATTTTCAGGACAGATATCAGGCCATCCCCAAACAAGGCTATACCCGGTTGTTTGAAAACATGTTGGCGCATCCGAACATCAGTTTGATGTTGAATACTGAATTCAGGGATATCGTGACAATGGATTTTTCCAGTCAGGAAATGCATTTGTTGGGAACACCCTTTAAAGGCCATTTGATTTATAGCGGCCTGATCGATGCGTTGTTTGATTATCGTTTTGGCCGCTTGCCTTATCGATCGTTACAGTTCGATTTTGAATATTTGGCCATGCCGTTTTTTCAGGAAGTCACAACGGTGAATTATCCGAACGATTATGATTATACCCGCATTACCGAATTTAAGCGGATAAGCGGACAAAAACTGGAGGGTACGACCATCGTCAGAGAATATCCCCAGGATTACGATTGTTCCGACCCACGTAAAAATATACCTTATTATCCCGTTTTTACCGAAGATAACGCCAAAAAATTTGATCAGTACTGGCAATTGGCCAAGCAGTTTGAAAAACTGACCCTGGTCGGGCGCTTGGCGGAAAACCGTTATTACGATATGGATGATATTGTTGAACGGGCATTACAGGTTTATCGGGACGAGTTTGGCTCATGAATTATTCCGCCAAGGTTTTAATTATTATTGTTACCTGGAACAAAAAACAATATGTACTTGATTTGTTGGCCTCGCTTGCCGATATGGATTACCCGGATGATAACATGGATATTCTGGTGGTCGATAATGCCAGTACCGATGGTACCGTGGAGGCTTTGCGTAAACAGTTCGGTTCGGTTCGATTGATCTGTAATCAGGAAAATCTGGGTGGAACAGGAGGGTTTAATACCGGTTTGGCCTGGGCATTTGCGCAAGATGGATCGGCTTACGATTATTTGTGGTTGTTGGATAATGATGTACAGGTGCATCGCTCCGCCTTGTCGGCGTTGGTTGCTGTGTTGGAACAAACGCCGGATGCTGCGGTATGTGGTTCAACCATGATGCAGCTTGATTATCCTTGGCGTATCAATGAGATGGGCGCGTTTGTTGATAGAAAGACGGGCGCCTTGCAACTCAACCGGCATTTGCAGGAAATTCTGTCCTGGAAGGAGCGGAATTTGGCCGAATTACGTTCATTGCCGGTCGATTTGAGCCGGCAATTGATGTATTGTCAGCCCTGTCTGGATGTTGATTATGTGGCGGCGGCTTCATTGCTGGTGCGTGCCCCGGTCGCCAGAGCAGCGGGTTTGTGGATGGATTTTTTTATCCATTTCGATGATGTGGAATGGTGTTTGCGCATCGGTGAAATGGGGCACAGGGTTTTGGTTTCGGCGCGTTCATTGATCTGGCATATGTCGGCAATGGCGAAGGTTCCAACCTGGGTTTTGTATTATGATAACCGCAATGTTCTGTTTTTACTTGAAAAATACAATAGGGATCGGCGAGTGATCGTTGCGCTTATGCGCTTTATACTGAAGAAGGCGCTTTATTATCAATTGCTGGGTAAAAAAGATATTGCACAGCTGCATTGCCAGGCGGTTGCCGATTACCAACAGGGCGTAACGGGCAAAAAAAGCATTAATCTGGCCGATGCAAACCAACCCTTGCTGGATATTGAACGGGTTTTATCAGAACCCGATGTCAAAAAAATTTTGCTGCCCTGGACAATTAATTTACAAGCGACACCGTTGCAGGCTGTGTTGGCGAAAACCTTGAAACGGCGTGACGACTTTCAGCTTTATGCTTTGGTACCGCCTTTTGATTTGGGAACCAGCGTGCAATATCAGGTTCCCGGTATGATCCCTATACAGGTGTCGCGCTTTTTTCTGCTCCGTTACTGGCAATATTTTCGCTTGCGCAAGCATTTTGATGTGGTTTTGCAATCGGATTATCAGTCTATTCTAGCCTTGAGTTGGCTGGCTGAACGGGTTTTATTTGTAAATTATGAAACCTTCAGTGAACGTAAAAAACCGCAAGTAATGGAAACCGTGAAGTTCTGCGCCGGATTATTGCGGCAATGGTTGCGTTGCTGACTTTTTCAATGGCTGATGCAATTGAGAAATTAGAAAAAATATGATTTAATTGTAACGTTTTACGTCCTGGAGTACCTCTTGTTTTGCTCAAGTTGAAACAGAGGGCGAATTGGTTTTGCCGCAACTTGTCTGGATACAGGCTTATTCACTATGCAATTTAAAATCGAAAAAGGTTTGGATATTCCGATTACCGGAGAACCCGAACAAGTCATTGAGAAGGGAAATAAAATCGGTTCCGTTGCGTTATTAGGTACGGAATATGTCGGCATGAAGCCGAAAATGTATGTCAAAGAGGGCGATACGGTTAAATTGGGCCAGGTATTGTTCGCTGACAAGAAAAATCCCGGAGTTAATTTTACGGCACCGGGCGCGGGTGTCGTGAAAGCGATCAATCGTGGTGCCAAACGTATTTTGCAATCGGTCGTTATTGAGTTAAAAGGCGACGAACAGGAAACCTTTACTCAATACAAAGCATCTGAACTGGCGGGTTTGAGCTCTGAACAGGTGCGGGAGAATTTGCTTAAATCTGGCTTGTGGACCCGTTTTCGAGCCCGTCCCTATGGCAAAATTCCGGCGGTAGACAGTGTTCCGAATTCTATTTTTGTCACCGCGATGGATAGTAATCCGCTGGCCGCTGATCCCGCCGTTGTCATTAAGGAACGTGAACAGGATTTTAGCCGGGGTTTGCAGATTGTCAGCAGGTTGACTGAAGGCAAGGTCTATCTTTGCAAGGCCAGTGATGCGAAAATAAGTGCAGGTGACTGCGATGCCGTCACGGTTGCCGGGTTTTCGGGGCCGCATCCGGCGGGTTTACCCGGCACCCATATCCATTTTATTGATCCGGTGCATATTGATAAATCGGTCTGGCATTTGGATTATCAGGCGGTTATTGCCATTGGCGCTTTGTTTGCCACAGGTAAGTTGGATGTTGAGCGGGTTGTGGCTCTGGCCGGTCCTTCGGTCAGAAAACCGCGTCTGTTGCGTACCCGTGTCGGCGCCAATATTACCGACTTGGTAAAAGGTGAACTGGAAGAGGGTGATAACCGTGTTGTTTCCGGTTCGGTCTTGTATGGTCACCGGGCAGCGGATTGGGCGGCTTATCTGGGTTGTTATCATTTGCAGGTGTCGGCGTTGAAAGAAGGTCGGCAGCGTGAGTTTTTTGGCTGGATTGTTCCAGGAGATGACAAATATTCGGCATTGAATGTTTATACTTCAAGCAAGGATCGCAAACTGGGCCGGAAATTTCCTCTGACCACCGATAAAAACGGCAGTAACCGGGCCATCGTACCGGTCGGTGTTTATGAGACGGTCATGCCGATGGATATTCTGCCAACGCCATTATTAAAAGCTCTTGTAGTGGGTGATACCGATCAGGCCCAGCTATTGGGATGTCTGGAATTGCTTGAAGAAGATATGTCGTTATTGACCTTTGTCGATCCGGGGAAACATGATTTTGGTCCGGTATTGAGAGCGAATTTAACTAAAATTGAGAAGGAAGGGTAATGTCGGCTAGAGATTTTTTAGATTCAATCGAGCCGTATTTTACGAAGGGCGGTAAATTTGAAAAGTATTACGGTCTCTATGAGATGGTGGATACGTTTATCTATACTCCGTCTGATGTAACACGCGGCGCAACGCATGTGCGTGATGGCAATGACCTGAAACGCACGATGACCTTTGTTGTGATAGCAACATTCTTTTGTATTTTGATGGCGATGTATAACACCGGCTATCAGGCCAATCTGGCCATGGAAAGCATGGGTTTGGAAAAAGCGCAGGACTGGCGCCGTATTCCAATGGCTCTGTTTGGCTATAATCCCTGGAATCCGTTGTCGTGTCTGGTGCATGGTGCTTTGTATTTTTTGCCGATATATATCGTGACGTTGGCGGTGGGTGGTATTTGGGAAGTGTTGTTCGCTACCGTGCGCGGCCATGAAGTCAATGAAGGTTTCCTGGTTTCTTCCATGTTGTATACCCTGATCATGCCACCCGATATTCCCTTGTGGCAGGTGGCTTTGGGGATTTCGTTCGGGATCGTGATTGGCAAGGAAGTGTTTGGCGGCACCGGTAAAAACTTTTTGAATCCCGCCTTAACCGGCCGGGCGTTTTTGTTCTTTGCTTATCCGGCTTCTATATCCGGCGATTCGGTTTGGGTCGGTGTCGATGGTTTTACTGCCGCGACCCCTTTAGGTCTGGCGGCGCAAGGTGGTCTGGATGCCATCCATGCGGCGGATTATAGCTGGTTGCAAACCTTCCTGGGCTTTATGCCGGGTTCCATCGGTGAAACGTCCACGCTGGCTATCCTGATTGGCGCGGCCTTCCTGCTTTATACCCGTATCGCTTCATACCGTATCATGGCCGGAGTGTTTGCCGGTATGGTCGGTATGTCCTTGTTGTTTAATAGCATTGGCAGTGACAGCAATCCGATGTTTGCCTTGCCCTGGTACTGGCATTTTACCCTGGGCGGTTTTGCTTTTGGCATGGTGTATATGGCAACCGATCCCGTCAGTGCGGCGATGACCGATACCGGTCGCTGGCTGTTTGGTATTTTGATTGGGGTTATGGTGGTATTGATTCGGGTGGTCAATCCGGCGTTTCCCGAAGGTATGATGCTGTCGATTCTGTTTGCGAACATGTTTGCACCCATTATTGATTATTTTGTCGTTCAGGCAAATATTAGAAGAAGGATAAAACGTCATGCCTAACGAAAACAAGAAATGTGAACACTACGAGAAGTTCAAGGCTTACCGGGATAAAATTCTGGCATTGAGCAATGACAGCCTGGAGAAAACCATCGCTGTCGCCTTGTCAATCTGTTTTATCTGCGCGATTTTGGTTTCCTTGGCGGCTGTGGCATTGAGACCGGTTCAGGCCCATAACAAGGCCCTGGATATGAAAAAAAATATCCTTGATGTGGCTGGGTTGCTGCAAGAAGGTGTTGATATCGATACGGCTTTCAACGAAAAAATTGAAGAGAAGATCGTTGATTTGGCAAGCGGTGATTATGTCGAGAATATTGATCCGGCCTCTTATGATCAGCGTAAAGCGGCCAAGGATCCGGCACAAAGCCTTGCCGTACCTGCGGACAAGGATATCGCCAGCATTAAACGCCGGGCCAAACTGGCCAAGGTTTATCTGGTCAAATCGGGTGGGGCACTGCAATCGATTATTCTGCCTGTTCATGGTTATGGCTTGTGGTCAACGATGTACGGATTTTTATCACTGGATGCCGATGGCCAGACCGTGCAGAGTATCAATTTTTATGATCAGGCTGAAACGCCGGGACTGGGCGGTGAAGTGGTCAATCCCAACTGGCGGGCTTTGTGGCGGGGTAAAAAGGTTTACTCGGAATCCGGAGAACCTGTTTTGACTTTGATCAAAGGCGTTGTCGATACCAGCAAGCCGGGTTCGGAATACCAGGTCGATGGTTTGGCGGGTGCGACCTTGACCAGTCGGGGTGTAAGCAATTTGATTCGCTACTGGTTGGGTGATGATGGGTTTGCGCCTTATTTGAAAAAAATCAGAAGCAATGGGTAGGGTAAAGTTATGAGCGCAGTTATGAATAGCGAAACAAAGAAAGTGCTGACCACGCCGTTGGTCGATAATAACCCGATCACCTTGCAGGTATTGGGTATTTGTTCGGCACTGGCGGTTACTTCGCAGATGTCAACATCGCTGATTATGGCGGTGGCTTTGACTTCTGTAACGGCGTGTTCCAGTGCCTCGATCAGTTTAATCCGCAATCACATCCCCAGCAGTATCCGGATTATTGTGCAGATGACAATTATCGCGTCGCTGGTTATCGTCGTTGATCAGATTTTGAAGGCTTTTGCTTACGACATCAGTAAGCAATTGTCAGTATTTGTCGGTCTGATCATCACCAACTGTATCGTCATGGGGCGTGCCGAGGCTTATGCAATGAAAAATCCCCCGTTGGAAAGTTTCATTGATGGTATTGGCAATGGTTTGGGATACAGTTTGATTTTAATCGTCGTTGCCTTTTTCCGGGAGTTGTTTGGTTCTGGCAAATTGCTGGGTAATGAAATTTTTCAGCTGGTAAAAGATGGTGGCTGGTATGAACCCAATGGTTTGATGTTGCTTCCACCCAGCGCTTTTTTCATTATCGGTCTGATTATCTGGCTATTCCGGCAATGGAAACCGGTACAGCAGGAAAAACCGGATTTTAAAATTCTCGATATTGCCCACGGCGAAGGGGGGCATTGATTATGTCAGATTATATTAGTTTGTTTGTCAAAGCGGTTTTCGTTGAAAATCTGGCTCTGGCCTTTTTCCTGGGCATGTGTACCTTCCTGGCGGTATCGAAAAAGATATCGACAGCGATGGGTCTGGGAATTGCCGTAATGCTGGTACAGACGATTACGGTTCCTGCCAACAACTTCATTTACCATACCCTGTTAAAGGAAGATGCCTTGTCATGGATGGGGATTACCGGTGTCGATCTGAGTTTTCTGGCTCTGTTGAGTTGTATTGGCGTCATTGCTGCGCTGGTACAAATTCTGGAAATGGTGCTGGATAAATTTTTTCCGGCCCTGTATCACGCCCTGGGTGTATTTTTGCCATTAATTACCGTAAACTGCGCGATCCTCGGAGGCAGTTTGTTCATGATTGAACGCGATTATAATTTTTCTGAAAGTGTTGTCTATGGTGTAGGTAGCGGTTTTGGTTGGGCCTTGGCCATTACCGTGATGGCGGGTGTGCGCGAAAAACTGAAATACAGCGACATACCCGCTGGTTTGCAGGGTCTGGGTATTACATTCATTACAGCCGGTCTGATGTCTTTAGGCTTTATGGCTTTCTCTGGAATACAACTCTAAGGTTACGGTAATGCTGGAGATTTTATTAGGAGTTATATTTTTCACGGTCATCGTGATCGCACTGGTATTTGTTATTATCGGCGCAAAAAGTAAGTTGGTTGCATCCGGGGATGTTGATGTTTTAATCAACGATGAAAAGAAAATCCATGTCCCGGTGGGCGCGAAATTATTGACTGCACTGGCGGATAATCATTTGTTTGTACCCTCGGCCTGTGGTGGCGGTGGGACTTGCGCCCAGTGCCGGGTCAAGGTTCTCCAAGGTGGTGGAGAAATTCTACCGACTGAACGCTCGCATATTACCAAGCGGGAAGCGGCGGAAGGGCAGCGGCTTTCCTGTCAGGTTACCGTAAAACACGACATGAAAATTGAAGTACCCGAACATGTTTTCGGGGTCAAGAAATGGGAGTGCACGGTACGTTCCAATCACAATGTGGCTACTTTTATCAAGGAGTTGGTGCTGGATCTGCCGGAAGGCGAGTCGATCAATTATCGGGCCGGTGGTTATATTCAGATCGAATGTCCGCCGCATGTGTCAAGATACGCGGATATGGATATTGAAGAAGAATTCCGTGATGACTGGGACAAATACAACTTGTGGCGTTATGTCTCGGAAGTGAAGGAACCGGCGTTACGCGCTTATTCAATGGCTTCCTATCCGGAAGAGAAAGAAATTATGCTGAATGTGCGTATTGCCACGCCGCCACCGGGAGCGCCGGATGATGTACCGCCTGGAGTGATGTCCTCTTATATTTTTAATTTGAAACCGGGTGATAAATGTATTATTTCAGGCCCTTATGGTGAGTTTTTTGCCAAAGATACCGATAATGAGATGGTGTTTATCGGCGGTGGTGCCGGTATGGCGCCGATGCGGTCACATATTTTTGATCAGCTGCGCCGTCTGAAATCCAAGCGCAAAATGACTTTCTGGTATGGTGCTCGCAGTAAACGTGAAATGTTCTATGTTGAAGATTTCGATATGCTGGCCAAGGAAAACGATAATTTCGAGTGGCATTGTGCGTTGTCCGATCCACTGCCAGAAGATAACTGGGATGGTTATGTCGGTTTTATTCATGAAGTGATTTATGAAAACTACCTGAAAGATCATCCGGCACCGGAAGATTGTGAATTTTATATGTGTGGTCCTCCGATGATGAATGCTGCGGTTATTAAAATGCTGCATGACCTGGGTGTTGAGGATGATCATATTATGTTGGATGACTTTGGCGGTTAAAAAAACTCGCATCATGTTTTTTAAAACTGGCTTTGGTCAGGGATAAACAAACTAAACAAACGAGGTACGGGGAACCCTGCCTCGTTTTTTTATTTGTAATCGTAAGGACTCATCCCTTTTTAAAAAGCCGGTGTAGGGTGTTGATTTATCAGGACGCGTGAATACATCCGTGTAGCTCTGCATAACATCCCTGTTATGCAAGCCTGAAAATCAGCACCCTACACCGGCTAAAATATTACCAAGTGAGTAGATACTTGTAATCTATCTTGTCAATGTGTAATTTCGATACCAAACCTTTTTATTTTCATTTATCGGTTGTTTGGCTGTTGGCTGTATCGCTGTTGTCTCTGACAGCTTGTGATACAGTCAACACAAATGAGTCCTATCAATTCAGTTATTCCGGCATGACGATGGGCACTCGCTTCAATATCAAAGTACCCATTTTGCCGGAAGGCGTGGATACGGATAAATTAAAAAAACAGGTTCAGCAGTGTTTACACGAAATCGATGCCCGCATGTCCACTTATCTGGAGGATTCGGAATTATCGGAATTTAATCAAAATGTTTCTACGGACTGGCAGCCGGTTTCCAGGGCGCTGTATGATGTGCTGAATGAAGCGCAACGGATCAGTCGTTTATCCGATGGTGCATTTGATATTACGGTTGGGCCTTTGGTCAATTTATGGGGATTTGGACCGGATCCGATGGTTTTTGAGCCGCCGGCAGATTCGGCTATTCAGGCTTTGTTGGAACAAACCGGTTACCACTATCTCAAATTAAAAGAAAAGCCGTTAAGTGTCCGCAAGGAGAATCCGGAACTTTATCTGGATCTCTCGGCCCTGGCTAAAGGTTATGCGGTTGATCGAGTGGCCGGGTTACTGGAGGAACAGGGCATCAGCGATTTTTTGGTGGAAATTGGTGGTGAGTTAAGTCTGCGGGGGCATAACATCCAACGGCAGCCCTGGCGTATTGCGATAGAAAAACCGGCTGCCGATAAAAGAATGATCCAGCGGGTATTGTCCATTACGAATATAGCGATTGCAACCTCGGGGGATTACAGGAATTTTTTTGAAACGGGCGGTATACGTTTTTCACATACGATTGATCCCAGAACGGGCCGGCCGATTCGTCATAAGCTGGCTTCGGTGACGGTGTTGCGGGAAACGACGATGGAGGCGGATGCACTGGCAACTGCATTGATGGTGCTAGGCCCGGATGACGGTTTTCGTTTGGCTGAACAGGAACAGATAGCGGCTTTGTTTATAATCAAGAATGATGGCGGCTTTATCGAAAAAAGTACGCCGGCTTATATTCAACTGACACGGTGACAAAAATGGCTTATTTTCTGGCAACATTTGTTTTTATGATTATTGTTATCGCCATTATGGCTGTTGGCGTGATTTTTGGCAGACGCGCCATTAAAGGTTCATGCGGCGGCGCGAATGGAGGGCAGTGCGTTTGCGTGAAAAAATGTGATAAACACAAAAAAATACAGACGGACGCTAAAATATAGCAATTTACCCGGCAAGAACTGGTATCATCCCGTATCAGGCCTGCCTAGGCAATGCAGAACAAATGCGGTTGTTCATGGCGTGCTTTTTGTTGTGTGTCTGAAGAAGATAGCAGGCTGAAGTTATTCAATTCAAGAGGAGTTATTTTTATGTCTGAACTGGCGAAAATTACAGTTGCTGATTATATGTCAAAAAAGCCAATATCATTATCTCCGGATATGGACGTTTTACAGGCAATCAACAAATTATTGATCCACCGCGTACCGAACGCTCCGGTTATCGATAGCACCGGCAACCTGGTCGGTATGTTTTCAGAAAAAGACGCCATGAAAGTGGTATTGGAAGCGGCTTACAATCAAGGTATGGCGGGTAAGGTGGAAGAGTTTATGAACAAGCAGACCCTGCCCCTGGATGTTTCAACCAGTGTTGTCGAAGCGGCGGAAAAGCTGCATACTGCGTCAGTTCGTTGTTTTCCAGTCTATGATGGTCCGGATTTGGTGGGAATAATCAGTCGCTCGGATGTATTGAGAGCCTTGGTTTCAATTCGCTAAATAGATGTGCCATCGAGGGACGCTTAATGTCCCTCAATCGGTATCAAAACTGATTGAGTTTAGCTTTTAATGTCCACAACTTTCTATTGGCATGATTATGAAACGTTCGGGCTTGATCCGGTGCGGGATCGCCCGGCCCAATTTGCCGGTATACGGACCGATTTTGAACTGAATCCAATCGGTGATCCTTTAGTTATTTATTGCCAACCGGCAATGGATTATTTGCCTCAGCCTGAGGCTTGTCTGGTAACGGGCATTACGCCGCAGCTGGCTTTGCAAAAAGGCATCCCGGAAGCTGAGTTCATTGCCTTGATTCATCAGCAAATGGCCCAGGCGCAGACCTGTAGTGCAGGTTATAATAATTTGCGCTTCGATGATGAAGTAACGCGCAACCTTTTATACAGAAATTTTTATGATCCTTATGCCAGAGAGTGGCAAAATGGCAATTCCAGATGGGATTTGATTGATCTGACCCGGGCGGCGCGGGCATTGCGTCCGGATGGTATTCAGTGGCCCTGCAATGAGGAGGGAGTTCCGAGTCTGCGTCTGGAACATTTGACCCAGGCGAATGGTTTGCAGCACGGATCAGCTCATGACGCTTTGTCGGATGTCTATGCGACCATTGAATTTGCACGCCTGTTAAAGCGAACCCAGGCAAGATTGTTTCAATTTGTATTGAACAATCGCAGCAAGGACCGGGTTCTGGCCTTGCTAAAGCTGGGTTCAATGCAACCACTCGTTCATGTTTCGGGCATGTATCCGGCTTCGACAGGGAATTTGGCCGTTGTACTTCCGCTATGTCAACATCCACGCAATACAAACGGTGTTCTGGTTTATGATTTATCCGTTGATCCGGAACCGATGCTGTCGTTGCCAGCCGATATCATACATCAATGTGTGTTTACGGCAGCGGATGAGTTGCCGGAGGGCTTGCAAAGAATTCCACTCAAGACCGTACATATCAATAAATGTCCTGTACTGGCGCCGATGTCGGTATTGCGGCGGCAGGACAGCGAACGTTTGAATATCGATCCGGGATTATGTCAAAAACATTTACAGCAGATAAAAAACAGTGTTGATTTAATTGAAAAGTTAAATCTCACTTTTACGATGACTGCTTTTGATGAGGAAACTGATCCGGATTTGATGTTGTACAGTGGCGGTTTTTTCAGTGAAAAAGACAGGCAGCTCATTGCAAAAATCCGGCAGACTGATGTGGATAAACTTGCAGCATTTCGTTTGGATTTCAGCGATCGGCGTTTGCCGGAAATGTTATTCCGCTACCGTGCACGCAATTTCCCAAAAACTTTGACCGAGCAAGAACAAAAACGTTGGCGATGTTATTGTCTTGATAAATTGATCGGGGCAGGCAATGAAGATGACGGCGAGGCGAGTCTTTATGAGGCTTACAAGCAAAAGTTGTCGGGTTTAAAAGAATCCGGATTGGCTGAGCAGAATTTACCGATATTGCATGATCTTGCGGTTTATGCCGATGATTTAATTGCCAGCCTGCAATGAATTTACATACAAAAAACCTGTTTGCGCAAATACCTGAGCGCTTTTCAGAAGAAATCTTTACGGCATTGCTGGAAAATCCGTATGTCCGCATTGAAAGAATCGTTTCCAAAGGACATTGCAGTGCTGAAGGTCATTGGTATGATCAGGATTGGGACGAATGGGTTCTGCTCTTGCAAGGGCAGGCGGTTATTCGGTTTGTCGGTGGTCAAACACGGTCTATGGGGCGTGGTGATTATCTGTATATCCCGGCGCATACCCGGCATCGCGTTCAGTGGACCGATCCAGATATGGACAATATCTGGCTGGCCATTCACCTTCGGCCCGATGCAGAAGGCTGAATCTTTTGATACCGTTATTGTGGTTCTTGTCGGTAACGCCACCAAGAAGCCAGTACAGAGCCGGAAATATTGTGCCAAATACTGAACAGGGCACCCGGTAATGCTGCCAGTGCTGAAAAATATTTGATGGCCAGGGCGACACTGAGTCCGGAATTTTGCATGCCGACTTCAATGCAGATTGTGCGGCAGGTAGTGGCATCGTATTTCAACAAATAAGGGATCAGATAACCGGCGCACAAGCCGATGAGATTGTGCAAAACAATAGCGGCAAGCAAAGGGGTTTGCAACTCGTTTAGGTTGTGCTGATTCAATGCGACGATAATCGCAATGATCGACAGGATGGCCAGGCTGGAAATCGATGGCAGGAAAGGCTGAATTCTGGCGGTGGATCGGGTAAAAAATGAATTCAGCACACAGCCGCTAATAACCGGAATCAGAACGATAGTCAGGATACTTTCCATCATGGATTCCACCGGTACCGGAATGGAGCGATATAAGTATAAATAAGTCAATGCCGGCATAACCACAACAGAGGATAACGTTGATGTCATCGTCATCAATATGGACAAGGCGACATTACCTTTAGCCAGATAACAAATCACGTTGGAGGCTGTTCCGCCGGCAGTACTGCCTAACAAAACCATGCCAACCAATAATTCTTCCGGCAGTTTGAATATTTTGGCAATGAGCCAGGCAAAAAACGGCATACAAATAAACTGGATGCCTACACCAATTGCTATGACCTGAGGACTTTGCAAAACCGCTTTGAAATTTTGCCAGTTCAAGGTCATGCCCATGCTGAACATGATAAGTGATAACAGCGGAATAATTGCGGGTTTCAGGCGGACGAAGTGTTCGGGGAAAAAGAAAGCGATAGCGGACAGTCCTATCGCCCAGATTGGAAAGGAAGCGACCCAAAAACGGCTCATTTCCGGAAAAAGAGGTTCAGGATAATGGATAAAACAATACTGATGACAAGCATTGACGTGATTGGAATAAAAATAAAGCTTTTATCATTTTCAATCTTGATATCGCCGGGCAATTTCCCGAACCAACTTATTAACCACGGAGCATAACGGAGAACCAGTCCGAGCGTGGTTATGAAAATGCCTAATCCGATTAAAAATTTGCCGATGTTCATGGTCTAATTGTAAAACAGAAAATTATCGGGCGAAAAGACAGTATTTGGAATATTGATGATCGGTTTTTTTGAAAATCGCTGCAAACAATGCGTGGATAGGTACACGCAGTGGGTTTTACAGTAATGGGGCTGTTTGCAATAAGCTCTATATGGAACAGAACAGGTGTTGTCCCGAAAGAGAGGAGGGTGGTGTCAATCATTAAAACTGCAGCATCATGAAGGTTCCACCGTATGTGGCCAAGGTATAGCTAAAAGAAAGGATGAATGAAGCCAGTTTGCTTATGGACAGTAATTGCCTTATCAGATGGCTGATGATGGATAAATACCAGAAAATGTATAAAACGACCAAAATGCCGCAAACATACATCGATACGATATCATTGAAAAAATCCAGCCATACCGCTATCGGCAGCATGAGTATGAAAATGACAATTTCGCAGATAATAAATGCGGTGAAAGTCTGTACAAAAGATGAAAATTTACCGGCAAATATCAATAAAACAAAAATGATGATCGTCGTGAAAACGATTTCGATAAGCGATTCGAAAAATGCACCAATGGGTTCACTGATATTCGCTTGAATAAGAAAACTAACCACTAAATAAATGATTAGCGACGTTTGTAAAAAAGGAACAGATTTCGGAAGCTCATAAAGAGAACCTCTGAACAGGCAGAATTTCAAGTATTGTTTGAAATATTCCATAGTCTTACGTCATACGTCAAAAATGATTTGGTAAATGTTATTTTTGTTATTTTGCGTGGAGAAGTTATAAGATAAGTAGCGTCATAATAAAACAGTTTGCTCCTTCTGCATAGCGGTTAAAAAATCATCTTCGATTAACTTTGTCAGTATTACATAACTTTAACGCTAACGGTATAAAAATCAACTGTGACATGGTATTGTTGCATTTGTTTTATGAAATAATGCATTGCCGGAAAGGTTGAAATTGTAAGCTGATTTTTCAATTGTTTTCCATTTGGTGGAACCTTTCAAGGTCTGCGGGCGTATCAATATCCCATTGTTGCCGTATTTGATGGTATTGTAAATTCAATTGCTTTATACGGGAAGTCGTTGTTTTGAATACCGATGAACTGCCCCAGGCTATATCAGAAAATATTTCCGGGCAGGGTCGGGTAAGGCCGATGAGGGTATAACCGCCGTCTTCTGCTGGAGCAAGCACGATATCATGATTTTGCTTTAATGCCTGGATTGCATCGTACAAATCGGCTTTGGTCAAACTGGGGCAATCGCAGCCGATCAAAACAACTTGCCTGAATGATTTTAATGTGGTGCAGAATGCTTGGTGCATGCGGGTACCGAGATTGCCGGAAAGCTGTTGATGTAATGAGAGCCGATAGGTTTCGGCGCAGGTTTTGAAAAATGGAAAATCGGTCGAAGGACTGCACCATAGTTGTACAGGGGCCAATTGAGCCTGGCTGACTAAAGATAAGGTGTGTCGGGTCAGGCGAATATGAATATCGGCGGCTTCAATATCGCTATAAATTGGGGTTAAACGGGTTTTAACCTGGCCGGGTACAGGCGCTTTGCAAAAAACCAAAATAACAGCATCGGAATGTAAGTAATTCATTGTTTAAATTTGGATCAGGAGAGTTCTGTTACAAAGGACAAAACAAGTGTTGAGATAGGCCTGATATATACTCTGCGCGGGCACGGATGCGGAAAATGAACCGGCCATCGGAGCCACTGCCATTAAGTCAAGAAAATATGATTTGGGTGCCGGTGCGGCTTGCCGTACTGTGCGGATAAATCCAGCTTTTCTGCGAATGGCTGGATAAATCCAGCTTTTCAATGAAGGGCTGGATAAATCCATTCAACAAAAGGGCTTAACTTAATGGCAATGGGTAAGGGCAAGCCCAGCTCTTCCGTGGAAGGGCTGGGCAAGCCGCCTGCCAACAACTCCCAACTGCCTGATCATTTTCCGCCTTCATAACCGTGCGGCGTGTAAAAACACTCTTGAACCCCAACAACGGCTATTTTCAAAATCCGCAATCGTGACTGCGTGAAGTATAGATACGTTGGTTTTTTTCCTTCATCGATTACGTAAATGCCGAAAGGGCAGCAGCAGTAGTTTGGTAAAACCCAGTTCCACCGCATTCCGAAAACCCTTGAGTCCAAGTTGCAGGCTGGTCTGGGCTTGATGAGGGTGGGCCGTGTAGGTATTACACAGGCGATCCCACAAGGAAATGGAAAAACCGTAGTTACTGTCGGTTTCATCCGGCCGGCTGGAATGGTGAATGCGATGCATATCGGGTGTAATCAGCAACCAGCGCAGCTTTTTATCGATGGTTTGCGGGATATCGACATTGCTGTGGTTAAATGTCGCACAAGCGTTCAGGATAATTTCAAAAGCAATAACCGCCTGTGGTTCGGCGCCCAGCAGATAAATGCAGCCGACTTTGTAAGCCATTGACAAAGCGATTTCCAGTGGATGAAAACGTACGGCGGTGCTTGCATCGAAATCCAGATCGGTATGATGTACTTGATGCAAGCGCCAAAGCCAGGACCATTTATGGGCGGCGATGTGCTGCAAATAAATGGCAAAATCCAGCAGCAACAGGCTGATTCCGATGTGCAACCAATGGGGCATGGTCAGCCATTGCAATAGCCCCCAATGCTGCGTGCTGGCGGACAGGGCCGTTTGATAAGCGATGGCGCCGACGCTGATGCGGATAAGCAGGGTATTCAGCGCGGCCAGACCGAAATTGATCGGCCAGCGCTGTATGCGGCGGTACTGCAATTGCCGGCGCGGACGCAAACATTCCCAGCTCAACATGATCGCCAGCATAAGCAATGCGGCGCCCAGACGAATCAAGGCTTCCAAAACCGCCCCTCACGATAACATTCGGCCAAGGTGTTGACATCGCAGCCGAAGAAATAACGTATACGCAACCACCACATTAACAGTATCGTACGCAGAATACCAAATTGCTGCCAACGGCGGCTGGAACTGATGACTTTTGCCGTTAAACAGCAGGGTTTATACAAACGTTTCAATCTGGAACTGATATCAATATCTTCCATTAACGGGAGCGGGCGAAAGCCCTGAATTTGTTCAAAAACATCCCGCCGGATGAATAGCGCCTGATCACCGGTGGTAATACCGGTCAGCCGTGAACGCCAGTTCATCATAAAAGCGATGATCCGGAATGCCGGATGATGGCCGGACAGGCGGATGTCAAACCGGCCCCACACAGCGCCGTTATCCAGAGCCTGCCGGATTTGCTGCAAGGCATTGTCCGGAAGGCGGGTGTCGGCATGTAAAAATAACAGAATCGTGCCTTGGGCATGACGGGCACCGTGATTCATTTGTATAGCCCTTCCAGGAGCACAGTTCAAGACCTTGTCGGCATGGTTTTGGGCAATCTGGCAGGTGTTATCGCAGCTGCCGCCGTCAACGACAATGATCTCGCAATGCCGTTTAAAGGGCTGTAAGGCCAGCAAGGATTCCCCCAGGCCATCGGCCTCGTTTAAAACCGGCATGATCAAGGATATCGGCATGAGTGACTGACACTGCACCATTTTGTACTGACGCATAAGATTACAATATTTTCTTTATATTTCAATTTCTTATAACCCAATGCTGCAATAATGAAAAATGGATGCTGTACTAGCAGCAACGCCCACCGGAAGCGGATGTGTCAATATGGATGCCACCTTTGCTTTCTGCGGCCGGGCGTAAGGTACCGGCCGGTGCACACCAG
Organism: uncultured Methylococcaceae bacterium; assembly: GCA_964509475.1. GTDB lineage: Bacteria > Pseudomonadota > Gammaproteobacteria > Methylococcales > Methylomonadaceae > CAZDXJ01. The sequence continues at coordinate 25,850 of CAZDXJ010000029.1, forward strand.
CTTCTGGCTTCCTTTTCGACACCTGGAACAATGCCGATAAAATGGTCTTTATAAGGTCCCTGGGTCAACAGTTTGAAACTGCGTTCACAAACGGCAATACGCTGACCGCGCGGGTAAACATGACCTTCGTCATCATATACTTTTGCATAAGGACCACGATAGATTACAGCGTGGCCTTTATCCAGACAAGGCTGATCCTGAGGTTTGATGGCGGTAATGGTTACGGAACGGAACTCCAGGTTTTCAACCACCTGCCAGGGTTCGTTATCCCATTTGTCATAACAGGCCGCGACAAAGCCGGCATCGACAAAAGCCTTGAGAAAGTCGTATTCGGCAAGTGCGCCGGAAATACAACCGCTCCATAAGGTGGTATCGTTTTTCAGATGTTCCGGTACCCTCTCATCGCAAACAATATCGGAAATGGCAACGCGCCCACCCGGTTTGACGACCCGGAAAATTTCCCAGATCAGCTGTTCCTTATCACTGTCATGCACCAGGTTCAAGACACAATTGGAGACAACCAGGTCAATGGAATCCGAAGCGATCAAGGGGGCTTGCTGGCGTTGTTTTTCCTGCCAGGCACGCATCTTAATGACATCTTCACTGGTTTGTACCGGGTTTTCTGATAGATACTGATCCATCGCAGCCAGGTCCAGTGCCAAATCCTGAATTTGTCCCTTGACGAATTGTACCCGGTCCGAACCCAGTTTTTCCGCCATTTCCGATTGATATTTACGGGCCAATGCCAGCATATCCTCATTCATGTCCACACCAATGACTTTTCCCTGTGGACCAACCAATTGGGCTGCCATATAGCAAATCTTGCCGGAACCGGAACCCAGGTCCAGAACAATATCGCCTTCTTGAACATAACGTGACGGATCACCGCAACCGTAATCCTTGTCAATGATTTCCCGGGGCAATAGATCGAGCAGGTGGCGATCATAGTCCACCGGGCAACACAATTCAGGTTGACGGGTTTCGGCACCTTCTGAATAACGTTCCAATACGCTTGTTTCTAGGGTCATTTTTTCTCCTGACAATATATTATTGATTTTTTGCTGCGCTCTAATCCAGCGCACCCTGGCAACTGCTGCCCTGGCCGGCGGTACAGCCATAACAATGCTGGCGTACACAAATGGGGGTTTGCTCCAATGCATTGGCGTTGAGTTGACGGATATGTATCGGTTTACCGCTGGATGCACCCAGCGGCAATTGTAACATCTGATTAAAATCACAATCGTATACATAACCCTGCCAATCGATGCTCAGGGTATTGCGGCACATCAGTTGTTCCAGGTTCCCGGGTTGGTAATTGTCCTTTAACAACTGCATATACTGATCGAACTGGCCTTTGCTGATCAATGTGCTGCCGAAACGCTGGATCGGCATATTGGTCAATGCGAACAAACGGTTGAACACAATACCGTAATGTTCGTGCAAATAATCTTTATAAGCCTGTTCCAGTCTCTGTTGATCCGGAGGCAGCTGCGGGCCTTGTGGATTAAAAACCAGATTCAATTGCAAGCCGCTGTCATCCCGGCCATAGCCCAGGGCGTTCAATTTTTGCAAGGCATCCAGACTGGCTTGAAAAACGCCTTTACCGCGTTGTTTATCGACGTTATCTTCAAGATAACAAGGCAGGGAAGCCGTGACTTCGACGCGGTTTTGGGCCAGAAATCCCGCCAGTTTTTCATATCCAGGCGCTTGCAGAATAACCAGGTTACAACGGTCAATCACGCGAATACCAAGTTTTGTTGCCGCTTCGACAAGATAAGAAAAATGCGGGTTCATTTCCGGTGCGCCGCCGGTCAAATCGATACATTGCACGGGTGAATGTTCGACAAACGCTAAAATGTCCATGATGGTGTTTTTATCCATCAACTCGACGCGCTTTGGGCCGGCGTTGACATGGCAATGAACGCAACTGAGGTTACAGAGATAACCCAGGTTGATTTGTACGATTTCCAGCGCCTTGCGCTGAATAGCGGGAAAATCGGTTTGCTGTAATCGAGGCAAGGTGGCGTGCATGTCAATTCCTGGAAAAATAAATATCGGCGTAATAACTGGTGGCTTGATCGCCCGCATTGTCGGTATCGGTCATCAAGGCAACGGCATCGATATAACGGATGGTTTCGCCATAAAGGCGTTGCAGATCGGTAAAAACATTGCGTTTTTCATACAGCCAGACACCGGTCGGGGCTTCGCTGGAGCGCAGAGCAAACATCATCGCATGTTTACCGGCAAAGGCATTGGGCCAGATGCTGTGTTTGGATGATGTATTGGACCAGACATAATTAATCGATTTGGTTTCCCAAAAACGCCAGCCGCTGTTGCAAATGACATAAACGCGGGCGGCATAATCATCACCGGACTTTTGTTGTTCATTAACCGGCTTAAGGCGGTTTTCGATGCGCCAGCGCCAGTTCAGATAGGGCGTTTGCCGTAAATCGACGCGTTGTTTTTTCAGCAAACCGGAAGCGCTGGCGCGACTTTCTGCTTTCAAAACGGTATCGGCGCCCATGTTGATCAGTTGATAATTCGTTGTACCGGAAAATGATTTGTGCTGCCAACCGGCAAGCTGTTCGCTGGCGAAGGCGCTGATCGGCACGCGATCATTGGCTTGGCTTGCAAGCGAAACAGCACAAAGTATCAGCGCAAAAAAAAGCAGGTCAGGTTTTTTCATTCAGGTCAGTTTGACGGTGTTTATAATATTTAACGATAACGGGTGATAAAGCCAGCAAACCCAATAAAGCAAAAGCGAACAATAGCGGGGTGGATAGCAGCTGTCCGGCACTATCGATTTCAGCCAATGATTGGCCCAGGTTTGCAAACACAAAACTGCCCGGAATGATACCGAACAAGGTGGAGCGTATGTAAGTACGGGTCGACACGGGAGTAAACGCGGATGCCAGGTTGACCAGCCAGAATGGAAATAATGGGACAAGGCGTAAAAACAGCAGATAATTGAACGCGTCTTCCTGAAATCCCGCCATTAATTTATGGGCTTGAGGGTTTTTCAGCAAACGTTCGCGTGCCCAGTCAGCGATGAGATAACGTGCCAGCAAAAAAACCAATGTGGCACCAAGGGTTGCAGAAATCACAATGAGCAAAGTTCCTGTCCAGCGGCCGAATAAAAAACCAATGGCCAGGGAAAGGATGGTGGCGCCCGGCAGACTAAAGGTTGTACAGAATATATAAATCAACCCGCAAATGAAAAATAACAAAATTGTGTGTTGTCCGGCATAATCCAATAAAACTTGCCGGTTTTTTTGCAAATTTTCCAGATTCAGCCATTGTTCCCCGCCGGCCAGAAAAAAAATAACAAAGATCACGACAAAACCTGAAAAAATCGCTGTTTTGAACTGTTTTTCGGATAATTTAATGTTCATTTTTTATTACCGGGGGCAAACACTAATGTTTCGGGGGTGGAATGCAAACCAGGCAAACCAAAAGGTTGTTACGGTTGCTATTTTGCTGATTGTTCTCATCATAAATACTGGCCGTTTGATGTTTCTTGTCAAAATTGACCGTCAACATTTGATTAGACAGTTTATCTTTAAATGTTTCTGGCATTTTTGTCAATTGTGAAAAAGGATAAGCTTTGTGGACTCCGTTAATTTCAATACCCAATATCAGTTCCTTGGGATGGAATTGGTGTTATTGACCGGAAACCAGATGCTCCTGTCAAGGCGGTAATTTTTGTAAGGATTGTCATCATAGTTTCGGATAAACCCTGTTTGTTTGGATAGAACCAGAGAATCGGGAAAACGGTTTTTTCCAGTCCTGCCAGCTGGTATGCGTCAACGGGATTTGTTTTAGGCGCTGTCCTTAACGCGGGGCTACCGAGATAAAATAAAGCCCTTGTTATTCGGTAAGCCTGAAACGCTGCTTTTGGCATGAGAGACCTTGGTTCATTTAGAAAAATATACTCCTGAGTCGTAATATGAAGTTACAACTTACAAATATACTTCACGCGGTCACGGTTGCGGATTTTGAAAATAGCTGTTGTTGGGGT
>CAZDXJ010000030.1:0-29853 GCA_964509475.1 uncultured Methylococcaceae bacterium
ATTTAATTGCCTTCCTTACCTCGCTTGGCAAAAATCCAGTGTCGTAGTCTGCGTTATAAATCACCACGTCCTGACCATTGCAGATGTCCACTAATCGCTTGGTTATGTCCTCCAGCGTTGGGCATGTTGTTACCTGTTCCGGTGTAATGCCGTGTACCCGTTCCGCTTGTTTCCATTCTGAATGCCTGACAGGTTTTATGTACTGATTCATCAATACCTGGCCATCTTCTGACAAAATACCGATTTGCAGTATTTCGTCCTGATTTGGGTTAAGCCCCGTAGTTTCTAAGTCTAAATAAATCATGAGTGCCTCGTATTTCCTGCATAGTAAAATCGCCAATACTCCTTTCTTTAGCCTCTTATTTTGGAAAGGGGGCAGGGGGGGAAACCTTTGCCACCTCTCCAATTGCCTTATATGGTTGCCTGCTGTCGGATTCGAACCGACATAGCCAGCCTATAACTCACGGCGGAAGCTGGCGTCTGGTTTCATCCATCATCGTGCCGCTCGATTTTTCGGAATCAACCAAACCCTGTTGCCGTTCCAGGACTAAGCAGGCAGATTAATTAAGCGGCTTCTTCCATGTCTTGTTCTGCATCTTCCAGGGCTTGAACTTTCAACATGACTCTGTTGATGCTCATTTTTGCCGCGTCCACATCACCCTTGTGCAAATTCAAAAGCCATTCGGCAACGGCTTCTTGCCAGCACTCATCAGTAAGCAACGCAACATCATTGACATTGGTAACACCTGCCAAAGTTGCGCTGACCTCTGCGCCTTTGGTTTCAAATTTCACAATCCCGATGCCGGAAATTTCAGGTTTAACAGGGAACATATCCCGTTGGTTTTCATTGTGTCTTGGCATTTTTGCTTACCTCGTTTGTAAATTAGTTAAGATGCCGGTCTCTCCCGACTGTCACGCCGATTCTACGCAGTTTCCGGACTCCAGACGTTATCATGCCCTGTTATCGACTCTGCGCTGTCGTCTAGTGCACGCACAACTGACACTAGCATAGGACTCAGCAGTTAGTAACCGCTGTGTGCGCCTGTAATCTTCAATCATGTTCCACAAATACCATCGCACTCATTTCCGAACAAATCGGCCTGTGTGCTTTTCTCGAAATAAATTTCTGACAGAGGCCGTAAAGACCTATGCTATTATTCGAGGTCTTTGGGTTACTGGTTCGCGTCGACGACGACCCTGGCGGATGCTACGCACGTTTATCGAACCTTCGTGAATTGATGCGTGGCATTGGTGGCAAAGCGTTATCAAGTCGTTTAATCGCTCATTGCCAAACCGAATATAAGTTTTGTGGTGAACTTCCAGCTTGTGGCGACTTCCACATGCGGTGCATTTTCCGGAATCTTTAAATATTCGCGCTCTACGCTTCGATTTCCATTTTTTTGACCTGATGTATGCCTGATACTGTTTTCTGCCCATTTTGCTATGCCCTCGCTAGAATCTGCCGCACTTCTGCGATAATTCCCTTGACCCGTTCCTTGTTAGGTTTTGGTTTCGGCAGTGCCTTGTATATTTTGTGGCAGGCTGGCGTTGGCTCTGTCTTGCACAACTGAACAAATTCGGCCAGGTTTGGCGGGTATTTATCTATCCTGCCGGTTGCGTCCTTTCTGACCAGGCATTTGGCCAGACCTGTTTTGATTTGCTTGTCATCAAATTTAGCCAGGGCTTTTGCCCAAACCCGTAGCGGTTGCTTGCCAAAATTTTTTACCCATAACAGGCCATAAATCTCTGTCATTTTTTCCCAAAACCATATATCCCTATTGCTCGGCCTCATAGACTGTGCCTGTGTCCCATTCCGATATTGGCAGGCCATTTGCTGCCCTGACCTGCTCAACGGCTGATAGATGTTTGTTATTTTGCTGATGTGTTGCATAATGGTGACTCCCGTGTGCCGCGTTTGCCTCGATGCGGCTTTTTTCAAATTGCCCCCGTAATCCGTTGGGGGCGTTCCTGCTGTATAACTCCAGAAATTTGCTAATACTTGTAACCGAGTTCTGCCAGAACGGATGAGATTGCGACCACTTAAAACAGGCTTGCATTTCCGCATTCATTGCGTTGTTGTCTGGTTCTTGTGAAAAAGAATCAGTTTTTTTGTTAGCCCTATAAAGGGGGATAGGTTCTATTCCTGTTTTGTAGCCAGATTCTGACCCACCCTCAGCCAGATTCTGACCCACCCCCCCTAAATCTGACCCACCCCCATTCAGATTCAAAATGTATTGATTCGGCATATTTACGCCGTCCTTTTTCACTCTGATAATTTTCAGATAACCAAGGTCTTCAAGCGCTTTTATCTGTACTTTCAGGCTTGATACGCTCATACAACACTCATCTGCCAGTCTTTTGTGGCTTGGATTGCATTGCCCTGTATGTCCGTTTGTGTGGTTTGCCAGCATTAGCAAAACCAGTTTTTGTGATGCGTTTTTGCAGTTCTGTTCAACCGCCCATGTCATTGCCTGAAAGCTCATTGGTCAAATAAATCAGGTCTCATGTCTTTTTGCGTAACCCTTCCGTTCGTCGCTCTTTCAATTTTCAGAGCGTTTTCAAGTTTTATCTTTTTGTCACGCCTTAACCAGTTTGAAATATGCCCCTGTTTTACGCCACATGCTCTAGCCAATGCAGTCTGTGAACCCAAGATATCAATAGCTTTTTTTATGTGAATATTCATAATCCTTACCAAGTTAAAAAATTTAGCATTATTATACAACTATAGTTGTATTTGTAAACAACTTATGTTGTTTTACATCTGTACAACAAAGGTTGTAAGTTAAAGCCTGACTGTTTGTTAAAATGATTTAAATATGAATACGCTCGGTAAAAGATTAAAAGTTGCAAGAAAGGCAAAAGGAATGACGCAAAAGGAATTGGAGAAAAAAAGCGGGGTTTCCCAGCAGCTTATTTCAAAAATAGAAAACGAAAAAATTGACAGCACAACAGAAATTTTTCCTCTGGCAGAGGCATTGAAAATTAGCGCAAAATGGTTAGCGGTTGGAAGTGGGAAAATGGAGGTTGAAGCACGGGCTTTTGATACTGATGGCTTGACGGATGAAGCGGTTGAATTTGCCAGGGCGTTTCAATCGTTGCCACCAGAACAAAGAGCCGTACTTGAGCAAACAGCTAAGGCGTTTATTTCTACGACTAAAAAACAAAAAGGTAACGTAGCATGAAGCGATATATTTTTATGCTGATTCTGGCCGCCTGTATGCCTGTATCAGCCGATATTTCACAGAATCAATACACGGCAAAAGTAGTGAAGGTTATCGACGGCGATACGGTACAACTTGACGTTAATTTGTGGGTTGGATTGGTGCAAAGGATCAATTTAAGGATTGCCGGGATAAATACGCCGGAAAAGCGCGGTAGGGGTGTAAGTGATTGTGAAAAGCAAGCTGGCCAGAAAGCGACAAACTTCACTCAGCGGTTCTTATCGGGTGTTGATACAGTTATTGTCTCAGATGTGAAGAAGGGAAAATATGCCGGTCGCGCTCTTGGTTCGCTCTCAGTCCCCGGAAAGGGAAGTCTGGCTGATGCGCTTATCAAGTCCGATTACGCGGAATTTACGCGGCTTTGTTATGATCGCATGTGATTAATTATGCCATCGCACTTTACGCGAATGGCGAAAAACTCAGTAATGGCGCGGGTTCAAAGGTGGTAAACAGCACTTTTAATGCGATGGTCGAGCGTTCGAATCGCTCACGACCCACCACTTATTATTTATATAAATCAATCGGTGTAACTACTCACACCCTATCCTGGTTGCATTCCCGGCCAGAGCCATTTGAATAGCGATTAGCGGATTGTATCCTTTGTTGGCCATGGTTTGCAGATAGCTTGATATCCGGCAATAGGCCAGCGCATAAAGCTCAGTCCGAAAACACCCGGAGACCTTTCGCTTCACTGTGGACATTCTTAAATCCTGCTCGGCCCGGTTATTGGTAAAGGCGACATGCGGGTCCTTGGCGAACAGTAGTACGACCGCTTCATGGGTTTTAAGACGCTCCCACAAATTATGGGCATCGGACCTGGCGAGTTTGCCGCGCTTGCCACTGGGTTTGGCCGGAATGGCGGGTAACTCTTTTTCAGCTCGCGTCAGGATGGCCCGGTAACGCTTTTGCAGGTTGGTCCGTTCTTTTTCACTCAGCTTCTTTTCCGGATTTTTGGACACTTTGATACAGGTTTCCTGGAGCAAGCGTTTCATAGTACGCGCCCAGCGGTAACCATTGGCATCCACCACAAACGTCAGTTCGCGCAGCAAATGGGAACCGCACAGTCCATGACCGCAGTGCTGACAGGATAAATCCAGCTCTTCAATGAAGGGCTGGATAAATAAGACGCCCGGCAATCATGCACGATGACGCCGCCATAGCGGGGGATGATATGGATGGCTTCAATCGCTTCCTTGCCCCGCTTTCGATGTAACAATTTGAGGGTGATAGTACCCGAGGCATAGACGTGTATCCAGTGGTTTTTCTTGTCCACCCGAAACGAGGTTTCATCGACATGCATCACCGGTGCCTGAAGCAGTTGTTCCATCGCCTGTGCTTCTCAGGACGCCAAGGCTCGATACAAGCGAAGCACGAACTTCAATAAACTGGCTTCGGCGATGACCAGATCCATCATCGAGGACACCAGCTTCCGTACGCGATTCAGTGCACCATTTGGCAGACCAGCAGATTGATCACAAAATCCGTCTTTAATCGACCGACTTCATGTCTGACCGAAGTTTTATCAAGGCTTGCCCAGCTCTTCCACGGAAGGGCTGGGCTTGCCATCAACAGGGATAGAATAAGTTCGCAATGGATATTGTAGCTTAATATGGCCGGCAGGTGATAAAAAAACCGCTCTGGTGTGGCGGTTGTTGCTTTATGCAGGCGGGTTGTTTTACTGGATAATTGTATATACAATAAACAGCATGAAGATTGAGTATGATCCGAATAAAAGCCGCCTGATGCCGAGCAACGTGGCTTGTCTTTTTCCATGGTGTCGGCGTTTGAAATGGAGACCGTGCTGATTCGTCTGGATATTCGGCGCTCTTATGATGAGCCGCGTTTTAATGCGCTGGGGTATATTGGAAAAAGGCTTTATCACTTGACGTTTACTGTGCGTGGTGATGTTATTCGCGTCATCAGTTTCAGAAAAGCCAACCGAAGAGAGGTTAAATACTATGCCAATGCTTAAACCCGGAACAAAAATACCTTCCGATAAAGAAGAGGCGGAAATTACACGTCAGGCGTTGGAAGACGACACGCTATTGACAGATGAGGAATTGGCCGAAATGCGCCCGGCGACTGCATTCAAGGCACTTGATGAGGTAATCAGGTCGCGTGGCCGCCCCAAAGCGGAAACGGTGAAAGTGCCGGTCAGTATCCGGCTGTCACCGGATGTGGTCAAGGCGTTCAAGGCGACCGGCAAGGGCTGGCAGACGCGCATCGATGAGGTGCTGAAAGAATGGGTCAGAAATCATTCCGGGGGATGATTTACTCTTAATGTGTCCACTCAAGGATATTTTCTGCCAGTTTCATTGGGTCGTCGTTGACTTCAATAAAGTAATTTTCAGGGCGTATTTTCCATAATATGGGTTTATTCTTCATAGACCCCATTTTTTGATGATATAAGGGCGCTTACTCGTTACATGCACTTTGATAGCTGGCAATCATTACTGGAATTTATGCTGAGAACGCCCCCTAGTACAGATTTGTTTTGGTGTTTTAAAACACCAAGTTCCCTATCAACCGCAAATTGGATAATTTCCATCTTGCGATTGATATGGAGAAATGGTATCTGCAGGGCTAAGTAAGGCATATCCCGTAAAAACAAATATTGAATGGGGTAGGTGCGGATTTATCCGCACAGCGCAGAACCCTGAATACGATACAGGCGCAGAACCGATCACCTGCCTGGTGGCAGACAGGAGTGTAGCGTAACTCAACACATGTCACAGAATTGTTGGGTTACGGCTATCGCCTAACCCAACTTATCAGGCTTTTGTGTTTTTCGTGCTTAACTCATTTGATATTCAAAATCCGCAAACCTGTCTGCTAACAGGCAGGTGTGGCCGCGTGCAGTATAGCTGTGTGAGAATACCTCCGGGTATTGGATAAGGCTGGAATTATGCAGAAAAGCCAGAATCAGCTATAATCCAAAGCGAGTGGGTTTCCTGTGAAAAAGCAATGAAAGATTTACTGTCCGATTATCCGTTAGGCGTCCAGTACAGTATCCGAACCGCTATTTATGCCGGCAATTTGATTGAAGCCATCAAACTTTACCGGGAAGCCAGCGGTTGCAGCTTGGCTGCGGCAAAACAGGCGATCGATCAAATCACTCAGGACTTGTGGCGTGCCAACCCGTATGCGTTTCAAAAAAAACCCATACAAAGCAAAACGGGTAAATTTCCAGGATGCCTTGTGACCCTTGTGTGCCTGATCGGTTTGATCAGCATTCCATTTTCCGGTGAGATTCAGCAATGGCTGCAAACGGGGAAGGCCTTGTTAGCCCGGTTGAACACAACGCCGTCTCCCGGCAAAGAGTTATCCAGTCACACCGAAACAATACCAACGGCGCCTGTTCAACAGGCCCGGATACCCGAAAATTCGGCCATAACCCAACCGGCTTCGGAAAAGCCCTTGCCCGGTCACGCTGAAGTCATGCCCCCTTCACCAAAGCCGGTGATCGCTCAACACACCGAGGCACACGGCAATCCCATGAATTTGGCCCTTTTATACCAAAAAAAACTGGCCAATCCCGACTACATTCAATGGAAAAACCAGCCGGGTATCCCCGCCGGCTTCCAGTCTTTTCCGGAAGAAACCGCAATTAAACAGGCCCGCGCCCAAATTGCTCGCAACCTGAGCTTGCCGGGCAATCAACCGGTGTGGTTTATTCCGCATTCACCCTATCAGGAGGTAACCTTGGACGGTGTGATCGATGGGGATGAATGGCAATCAGCGCTGAAAATCAAATTGAATACTCCGGGACAACCGGATTCCACCCTGTTTTTGCAGGCCAATGATCACTGGCTGTTTCTGGCTGCCGATGTCCCCGGTGACACGACATCGGATGGCTTCGATCAATTCCGCTTTTATTTTCACATTGATATTGATCCAACGATTAAAAACGAGCGTATTCATGTCGCACCCTATGCCAGAAAATTGGGTGGTATCCGCCAGACTACGGTACGCTGGCAAGGTTCGCCGCCAAAAAACGACAACGAGCGTTGGAAGAAATATCCTATTTCCGACTGGCGTATTTTTCAAAAAGCCCAGGGCGCGTCGAGTTTAAACCCGCACCGCCAGTTTGAGGCCAAACTCAACCTTGAAGAAGCCGGCTTGTTTGTCGGCGTGGCCTTTCCAGCATTTTTTGAAATCGAGACCGACCCTTTGTATGAACAAGGCCAGTTTAAGCATCGCCGCTATCTGGGCAAACTGGGTTCGCAACAAAAACCGGTGTGGTTGTTAATTCAATAAAAATACTCTTGACCCTGAATTTCAGCTATACTCCGCACGCTCACGGATGCGGAAAATGAACCGGCCATCGGGGCCACTGCCATTAAGTTAAGAAAATATGATTTGGGTGCCGGTGCGGCTTGTCGTACTATGCGGATAAATCCGCACCTACATCCATAAATCCATTCAACAAAAGGGCTTAACTTAATGGCAATGGGTAAGGGCAAGCCGCCTGCCAACAGTTCCCAATTGCCCGATCATTTTCCGCCTTCATAGCTGTGCGGCGTGTAAAAACACTCTTGAACCTCAACAACAGCTATTTTCAAAATCCGCAACCGTGACCGCGTGAAGTATAGTATTATTCCGGAATATCAGTTTGCAGCCTCATGTTGGTACTGTTTTCATCCAGGTTTGGATTATAGTAAGGGTCACCCTTTGCAAGCCAGGCGCGCCACTTTTTTTGCAACAAGCATCGGTCGTCAGTTATCGCTATACCGGCCAATAAATCGGCTTTTTGACTGGTGAATTGGGCTTGTGCGACAAAAACGCTTCGCCAGTTTTCTGATAGAGCGCGTAAGGCAAAATCCAGTAAGGCATAGGGACCCTGGAATTGCTTGTCAAAACCTTTCAGTTGCCGCCATAAATCTGTGCGCAGTACAACGCAATAAGGGTGGGGGGCGCTGATATTACGGCAAATCCGGGTCACCGCCATATAACCGGGTTCGGATTTTGTAAAACCCTGGTAGGATATAATTAAATCCGCATTTTTTTTAAACGCCATACCCGCATAGTGGATGCGATCATCTTCACTGTCAATACGGCCACTAACCAGTCCAACCGGACTGATGTTCAACCAGGCGGCCAAACGTGTGAGTGTTTCGCGGCTATCGGGATATAACGCCGTACTGAGGATAGCGATGTATTGTTGCTGGTCAACACGTTCTGCAATGGCGCGGCTTACAAACTGGCTGTAATTTTGAATGGGTAAAGATGTGTCCAGTTGGATAATAGCGATATCTTGCCGGTTTGCGGCATTTAGCTGTAATTGATAATTGCCGCGCCACAAGTCTTTTATTTCATTTGCACTAGCGGCGATACCCCGGCGTTTTAAAGCCGCATTCAGGGCGCGGATACCGGCAGCGAAAGCGTAATCCTTGGCGCCGGCATCAAGGGCCACGGATTGTTCATGTTGTCGCCAGTGATACAGGATTTTTGCGATGTGCCGTACTTCAGGTTCGGTTTCACTGGCACGCAGGATCAAATCGTAATCCTGGGAGCCGTCGAATTCGCTGCGTAGCCCCCCTAGTTGTAGCAATAACCGGCGCCGGTAGCACATCGGATGGAAGATATAATTGCCGGAAAGCAAAGTTTCCGGTGACCAGCCGGGTTTGAACAAGTGCATAAAGCAACGGCCATCGGTCATGATCATATCCCGATCGGCATAAACAATATCGGTGTCGGGGTACTTGATGATTTGTTCAGCCAGATAAAACAAGGCATCGGGGGACAGGCAGTCGTCGTGATCGAGAAACAGAATATAATCGCCCTGGGTATGGGCAATGGCCTGATTGGTCGCGGCTGAGATACCTTGCGGTGATTGGCCGTAATGGATTTGTATTCTTGGATCCTGGCATAGGCTGGATTCAAGTATTTTGTGGGTGGCTTGTGAGCGGGATGAGTCGTCAAACAAAACCCATTGCCAAAAAGGGTAGGCTTGGGTACGAACCGATAACACGCACTCTGTCAGAATATGAGGGGGGGTGTTGTGAACCGGCGTGACAATACTTATCCTGGGAGGACTGGGGAAATTCAAGGCTTCTTTTCGCAAACACAGCCAGTCTTGCCGCCGTACCAAGGTATTTTTATGTAACCATTGTTGATAACTGTCCTCTTGGCTGCTGGCAAAGCGCTGTAATAAACCTTGATCAGGTTCAATTGGTGGATAAAAGCGTAGTTTTCGCCATGAGCTTGCCGAAAAAAAATATTTTTTTGGTAAATGATAGAAGAACTTGCGTAGTAGTCTTGTTTTTAAATCTTGTTGCATGAATCATGGTGGGGGAAGGCGTTTTTTCCATTCTATACAGGTTTATTCATGCTTGCCAACATGTTGACAGTCTGTTAGTCCTTAAAATCAATCAGGGTTTTGAAAGCAAGTGGAAAACAAAAACACTGATTTGCATTACCCGTCAGGAAATACTTGCAGTTAGAGACTGATTAAAATATGACTGACCAGGGCAAAGTAGTTGTCCAGTAAGGCATTGAGCAACTCCATTGTGCCTGTTTCCAGGGTTTCCATTGGTTTTTCCAACAGCAGACGGATGAGTCTGGTGCCGGTTACTTGCAGTTCATTCAGTATTTCGTTGGTTGCTGTCCCTAGTTCAGCAAGTTCCTGGTTCAGGCTTTCAATAAATTCAGCGGTGATTTGATCCGGGTTTTCAACTGCATAATTAACTTGTTCAACGAGTTGTGCCGTCAGGTTTTCGGTTTTTGCCGTTATTCCGGCATAATAGTCTTCCATCTGCGGGAACCATTGATTGCGAAACGTAGCATGGAGTTGCTTTGTATAAAGGATACCTTGTTCAAACCATTGACGGCTGATGCCGATGGGGTTTTTGTACCATGTCCTTGCCAGCATTGCTACCGTATTGTGCAGTTCGATCAGGTTGTAACGTAATTGCAAATAGCTTTGGGCAAGATAAGACTGCACATGGGTAACAAGGGTTTCAAACAGGATTTTGGTCGGAATCAATAATTTACCTTCAATTTCTAGCGATTCAAGCATTATTTGTTCTCCATTTAAAATTCAAATTTTCAGGTAAAGTTTACCCTCCATTTTTTTTGATAAAAATGCGGCGAATCGCCGCGCGGCAATTCGCCGCTGATATCGGCATGAAAATTGACTCGTAAACTTGATTGGCCAAAAATACGGGTTTGAATTAAAAACAGGCGATTGTTGTGTGATATGGCTTGGTGTTTTAGGGCATTTCCCGGAACAGGGCGTAATAATTTTGGCCGTTCAGTGAAAAAGGATACAATATTCGGCTAATGTATAAATTATGGATGGATAGCGAAGGCTTGTGAATCGTTATTTTTTTGACGGGCCTTGATGCTTGACTTGTATTTTGAAATTAAATGAAGGATGGCTTGATGACTGAAATAACCGAGGTGCCGAGTCCTTTTTGCGGTATTGGAACTGATGATTTGCGCATTGAAGTAAGCGGTGTGACACTGAAAGTCAAGGAGAATGGTTGTGCGGTGAATACACCGGCATTTGAATATCCAGTCGCGGAAACCTCGCCACGGATCGATGGCCGGGAAGTTCCGCTTGCCGAAGCCGTGACCCGGGCGGCAGATTTGTTACGTGATACCAACCAGCCGGTATATGGCGGTTGCGCGACCGATGTGAATGGCATGCGGGCCTTGTTGGCTCTGGCCGATCGCAATGGGGCGGTGGTTGACCACATGAAATTCAACGCCGCGCGGCGTAATTTTCTGACCTTGCAGGATACGGGCTGGATCAATACCACCCTGGCGGAAGTTAAAAACCGTTGTGATTTGTTGCTGGTTGTGGGCACCGATCTGGAAGGTTTTGCGCCCCGTTTTTTCGAACGCTATATCTGGAACAAGGAAAGTTTGTTTATCGCTGATACTTCATCCCGGCAAGTGGTGTATCTGGGCAAGGCACCGACAGGCGAGGCTTCGACCTCGCCCGATGGCCATAAAGCCGATTGCCTGCCGTGTGCGTTAGCGGATTTGCCCGCTGTTGCAGCGGTTTTACGCGCTTTGGTGCAAGAGCATAAGATAACGGTTACTGAAGTTGGCGGTATCGCTATTGATCGGTTACGTGATCTGGCGCAACGGTTGAAATCGGCAAAATATGGTGTGGTAACCTGGTCTGCCGCAGATTTGGATTTTGCCCAAGCGGATTTGACCGTACAAACCCTGTCTGAAATGGTAAAGGATTTGAATGTTCATACCCGCTGTTCCGGCTTGCCGCTGGCGGGCAAGGAAGGCGATTTGACGGCGAATCAGGTTTGTGGGTGGATTACCGGTTATCCGGCGCGGGTTCGTTTCGCCAACGGTTTTCCTGAATATGATCCGTATCTCAATGATGTCAATTTTTTTCTGTCCGAGGCGGAAGCTGATGCCTTGCTCTGGGTTCAGGCATTTGATGTCAACGCGATACCACCGGAAACCGATGTACCGGTGATCGTTTTAGGCCGTTCGGGCATGCGTTTTGACAAGGAACCGGACGTGTTCATTCCTGTCGGTACGCCTGGTATCGATCATAGCGGTCATGCCTACCGTATGGATAATGTGGTTGCGATACGGTTGAAAAAATTAAGGGATTCCGGTTTGCCTGCTACCGCCGAAGTATTGACTGCAATTGAACAAGCATTATAGGAAATAAGACCTTATGTTAATCAAGTTGAAGGGCGGGATTGTTTATGATCCAGCCCGCGCGATAAACGGGAAAAAACACGATATTTATATTCGTGACGGGCGCATCACCGATGCACCGGCTGACGATAAGCCCATTGATCAGGAATACGATATCAGCGGCAAGGTTGTTATGGCGGGCGCAATCGATATGCACACGCATGTTGGTGGTGGCAAGGGCAATATCGCCCGCATTTTATTGCCGGAAGATCACCGGGCCTCACCGGTGGCACGTACCGAGTTGACCCGTTCCGGCTGCGGGCACGCCATGCCCAGTACCTATAGCACAGGTTATCATTATGCCGAGATGGGGTATACAACGGTTTTTGAACCGGCGGTTCTGCCAGTAAACGCGCGTCAGGCGCATATGGAAATGGCCGATATTCCGATTCTCGACAAAGGCGGTTATGTTTTGTTGGGCAGTGATGATTATCTGCTGCGTATGCTGACCGCGAAAAAAGATCAGGCGGCCATCAATGACTATGTCGCCTGGACCTTGCATGCGGCCCAGGCCATTGCTATCAAAGTGGTCAATGCGGGTGGCATCAGTGCCTTTAAATTTAACCAGCGCAAACTGGATTTGGATGAAAAAAACGGCCATTACCCGGTAACACCCCGGCAGATTTTGCAAACTTTGGCGCGCGCGGTCAAGGAACTGGGTATCGCTCACCCGCTGCATGTGCATGGCTGTAATCTGGGGGTGCCGGGCAATGTCGAGACCACGTTGAACACCATTCAGGGCGTTGAAGGTTTGCCGATGCATCTGACCCATATCCAGTTTCATAGTTATGGTACGGAGGGTGATTTCAAGTTTTCTTCGGGTGCGGCGCAAATTGCCGAAGCAATCAATAAAAACAAAAATATTAGCGTGGATGTCGGTCAGGTTTTGTTTGGTCAGACGGTAACGGCATCCGGTGATAATATGCGCCAATACGCCAATCATAAACACGCCAATCCCAATAAATGGGTGTGTATGGATATTGAGTGTGATGCGGGCTGCGGCATCGTACCGTTCAAGTATCGTGATCAAAATTTTGTCAATGCCTTGCAATGGGCAATTGGCCTGGAAATCTTCTTGTTGACGGATGACCCCTGGCGGGTGTTTTTGACGACCGACCACCCCAACGGAGCGCCATTCACCAGTTATCCGCATTTGATTCGCTTGTTGATGGATAAAAGTTTCCGTAACGATATGCTCAGCCGGATTCATCCCGAAGCGCAAAAGATGACGACGCTGGCTTCGATTGACCGGGAATACAGTTTACAGGAAATTGCCACAATGACCCGGGCCGGAGCTGCCCGTTTGTTGGGTTTGAGTGATCGCGGCCATCTTGGCAAAGGCGCTTGGGCGGATATTACCATTTACAGTGAAAATCCGGATCGGGAAAAGATGTTTGCCAAACCGGATTATGTATTTAAAGATGGTGTTTTGGTGGTCAAGGACGGCCAGGTCGTGCAGAGCAAATGGGGCACGACGCATGTGGTCAAACCTGATTATGACGCTTCTGTGGAAAAAGGCTTGCAGGATTATTTTGAACGTTTCATGACCATGAAATTGGCTAATTTTAAAATCCGTGATGATGAGATCAGTGAAGATGGCCGGGGCCGTTTGACGGTACATCCGACCACAAGGGGGACGTTATGATTATCAATGGTGTGATGATTGACGATACCTTTGCCGAGGCATTTCCAATGAAGGCAACGCGGGTCATTATTACCGCCCAAACCGAACAATGGGCAATCAATTCGGCCAAATCCATGACCGGTTTTGCCACTTCGGTGATCGGCTGTGGCTGTGAAGCCGATATCGAGCGGATTTTGCCACCGTCACAAACGCCGGATGGCCGGCCCGGGGTGTCGGCGATGCTGTTTACGATGGGCGGTAAAGGTCTGATCAAACAACTGGAAACCCGTGCCGGACAAAGTGTCTTGACTTCGCCAACTTCGGCTTTGTTTTCCGGTATCAATGGTGGCAAACGGATTCCGCTGGGCAAGAATTTACGTTATTTTGGCGACGGCCACCAAATTTCCAAACAGATTAACGGGCGCCGTTATTGGCGTATTCCGGTCATGGATGGCGAATTTCTGGTTGAGGAAAGCACCGGTCAGGTCGATGCGATTGGTGGCGGTAATTTGTTGATCCTGGCCGAATCGGAAGCCGATGCCCTGCAAGCCTGTGAAAAAGCGGTCGAAGCCATGCGCAAGATTCCTAATGTCATTTTGCCGTTTCCGGGCGGTGTGGTACGGTCGGGTTCAAAGGTCGGCTCGAAATATGCCTCCCTGAGTGCCTCGACCAATGATGCCTTTTGTCCGACTCTGAAAGGGGTAACAAAAACCGCTTTGTCACCGGATATCCAGTCGGTCATGGAAATTGTGATTGATGGTTTGACTGAGGAAGATATTAAAAAAGCGATGAAAACCGGAATGCAAACCTTTTGTTCCATCGGTGCCTATAACGGCATCAAGCGAATCAGCGCCGGTAATTATGGCGGCAAACTGGGACCTTATCATTTCCATTTACGGGAGATCATGCAATGAGTGCGTTGACCTTTACATTGCGGCAAAGGGTACAGCAGCGGGTCGATATGTCACCTCTGGTTTGTCAGAAACTGGAAGGCATGGCGCCATCCGAAATCGGGGCGATAACCTTGCAAAGCGGCAAACGGCGGATTCGGGTGGATGCCTTGTTCAATTTGAGCGGTAGTGATACCCGTCATATTGTTATCCGTAACAGTTACCGCAAACTGGATAATATCGGCAAGGAGCTGGATGGCGGCACAATCACTGTGGAAGGCAGTGCCGGCGCCTATCTGGGGTTTGGCATGAAATCCGGTAACATTACCGTAAGCAATAATGCCAATATCTACGCCGCCTGTGAAATGCAGGGCGGTTTTATCCAGATTGAAGGCAATGCCGGTGATTTTTTGGGCGCGGCCCTGGCGGGTAACAAACAAGGCATGAAAGGCGGCATGGTTTTGGTCAAGGGTGATGTTGGCGAGCGTGCCGGTGATCACATGCGCCGGGGCATGATTCTGGTCGAGGGTAATGCCGGTGCCTATTGCGGCGCCCGCATGATTGCCGGCACCATTGCGGTTATGGGGCAGGTGGGTGATTATGCCGGCTTTGCGATGCGCCGGGGTACGCTGCTGTTCTGGCATGAACCCCGTCTGATGCCAACCTTCAATGATTGCGGCGTGCATAGCATGTCTTTTTTACCTTTGCTGTTTGCATCGTTCAGGAAGCTGGATTCCAAATTCGCGGATGCGGCGATGGCATTTAATACAGCACGCCGTTATGCCGGGGATATGGCGATAACCGGTCACGGTGAAATTTTGTTGAAACAGGATGAAGAAACCAGGTTATTCTGATAGCCAGATAACAAGAAGTCCATTTTTCACTTTCTTGATTCCAATGTATTCGGTTCTTTTATAAATAATAAGGACAATCTTTAGATGATGGTTTAGAACAAGTCTATGAAAAAATAAGTAGAAAGAAGCAAGGGAGTAAAGCCTTCAAAAGGGCTTTCGTTGAGCGTGATAATTTAATAAATCAGAGTCTTAACAAAATTGAATTATCAGATGTAAAGGAAAGATTAGAAAGAAGTTTATGAATAAATTGCAACGCTGGAGTTATCCTAAGGGTCTTAAGAAGCGCCAATACCTGGCAGAAGAATCAGGTGTTCTTTTTACAAAGGTCAATCCTGCTCATTCTAGCCAGAAATGTTGTAAATGTGGAGTGATTTGTAAGTCTAACCGTAAAGGTAAGAACTACAAGTGTGCTTGTGGTAATGAAATAGATGCAGATTTGAATGCGTCTATTAACATATCACACATGGGCGTTTATAGTCCTCATGTCTCATACAATTGTTGACAAGTGTTATGTTTGTTATCAACAATTGTAACTATTGATCTCAGAACGCGGCAATACATCAAGGAGCAGTTTCCAAGCGCTTATTGAGAACCAATATTGCTGATTTGCGTTATATGGGTGATGCGCCGAAATCTCAGCGCATCGTTTTGATTGCAGCAGGATCAGATTTTTCCATCCAGTCCCATCTGGAAATATTTGTGGGTGATTTTATCCTGGTTTTCCAGTAACCAATCGATATCCGGTGTGTTGGTCATGGCTTTATGGATTGCCTGGGCTGTTGCCTTACGATGAATATCGAACAGGATTTGGTGATCGAGGTTGTCATCTTTGATGACACCTGGATTCAGCCAAACAGAGACAATGATACCCAGATCATTGGCTTTTTCTTTTGGGATATCGCCGACGCGAACCGCATCCAGTACGCCATTGGCGATAGCAGCCTGTACAGTACCCATCAGGATGTTGGTATAACGGCTGTTGTTGACGGTCACCTTGCTGACCATCAGGGTAACGGGACGGACTTGAATATCTGTATTCAGGATAGCAAATACACGCGAGTGACCTTTGACTTGATCACCGGTCAAGGTGGCAAGCGCTGTACCTACGGGACCATCCAGTTCACCGATAACGATTTCCGGTTCTGCCGCCGTGCCAGGAGGCCCGCCGGCAACCAGAGCTTCACCCGTGCGCATTACAATTCTTTCACTCATTATTGTATTCTCCATAAGATTGAAAAATCAAACAGTATAACATATACAAAGCCGTTGCGATCCGGGCAATCAATCCCAACGATCATCGCGTACTTGCACCCGGCCATTTTCGATACGGACCGGAAAACAGGTAATGTCCTCGTAAGCAGGCGGTGACAGTACCGCGCCATTTTTGATACAAAAGCGGGCGCCATGGCGGGGGCAGATAATTTCATCGCCCTCTAAAATACCGTTGGCGATTTCCGCGCCATCGTGCGTGCAGATATCTTCGATGGCATAGAAGCGGCCATCCAGTTTGAATACGGCAACCTCAGTGCCATCGACGTCAACAACAATGTGATCGCCATCGGCTAAGGCATATTCATCAATCACATCAATCCAGTCCGACATGGTTGGGTCTCCCTCAATGATTTTTCAGGCCGTTGCCATTGTTTCCAGTGCTTGCAGAACTTCTTCGGCGTGGTTTTTTACCTTGACTTTACGCCATTCGCGTTGCAGGATGCCGTTTGCGTCAATTAAAAAAGTGCTGCGCTCTATGCCGCGTACCTGTTTGCCGTACATGTTTTTCATTTTAATCACATCAAACAGGGTACAGAGCTGTTCTTCTTTATCGGAAATTAAATCAAATGGAAACGCTTGTTTGGCTTTAAAATTCTCATGGACTTTGACGCTGTCTCTGGAAATGCCAAAGATTTCAGTGTTCATGGCCTGAAACGGGCTGTAGAGGTCACGAAAAGCACGGCCTTCCTGGGTGCAGCCGGGCGTATTGTCCCTGGGATAAAAATATAAAATAATATTTTTTCCCGAAAAACCGGATAATTTGAAGGTTTTACCGCCTGTGCAGGGCGCGCTAAAATCAGGAACGGGTTCACCCGGGGTAATTGTGTTCATAGTTGGAATCTAGCTTTTTAGAGGTTCTAAAATTGCGTCGATATTAAATTCATCACAAAAATCGAGAAAGGATTCACGCAATGCGAGCAAACTCAGTTCCGGAGGAACCAGGATGGTAAATTTTATTGAAAATACCGGCGTTTGTACATAACATGTCCGATAGCGGCTGCCATTGATTTCAGTGATTTGAATTTGATGTCGCAGAAGAAACTCGGTAATACAGCGAACCAGGTTTTCCCGATCTTCGGAGTAGACTTCAAGCGAGTAAGGCATGCCTGCACCGAAATTATCTTCTGCCTGCTGACGCTGGCTGTGTACCTTGATATCCATTGCCTTGGCCCGGTTTTGCAAGGCGTTTTCCAGTTTTGCGAGTTGGTTCCAGTTGCCTTCTATGAGTAAATAAGCGGCTTGATAACCATTCAAATGGGTAAAGCGCAACTCCAGAATGTTACAGGAATATTCGCTCACAATCGGCAGGATATCTGCAATAATAGTAGATTGTGAACGCCCTAACAGAGTAAAAGCAAGTTGCATGGTGATATTCTATAAGTCCAGATGCTGTTTCTACGGGGCAGTGTATCATCAATTTGATTTTTGGCGAGCAATGTTTATGACCTGAAACAATTGTTCACAAATATACAAAGCCTTGCCAGCGTCATTTGGCAAGCCTGATATGTAAAGAAATTATGAAAAACACCTTATCATTTGTTGCTTTGCTATGCAGTTTGCAGATTGCTTGCACAGGATTATCGGAGAAAAAACAGTCCGGTTATACATTCACGCCTACAGTAAAACCGGAGCCGATGCAACCTTCTGTAGCAAAACGGCAACAGGCGGTTCAGCCCTTGCCTGGAATTCAACCCGAAAAACCGCTGGAAACAGCAGTACCGGCTTCGCCTGCGGTCGTCGCTTTACTGCATGATGCCGAAGCGAGTATTGATCGTGGCAACATCGATGTCGCGGTCACAACCCTGGAGCGGGCATTGCGTATTGACCCCAGAAATCCGCAATTGTTTTATCGGCTGGCGGAATTGCGATTGCAACAGGAAAAGCCGCGTTTGGCAGAGGATTTGGCCAGAAAATCCATATTGCTGTCAGCCGGTGACCGGGTATTGAAACAGCATTGCTGGTTATTGATTGCCCAGGCCCGGCAGATACAGGGCAATGAAGCGGGGGCGCAGTCGGCCCGGGATAAGGCGGCAGCGCTGGCAAACACACGAGGTTCAAGGTGATATGGTTAATTTATCCGATAATCAGGCGGCGCTGACAACGATTCGGGATTTTATCCGCTGGGCGGCCAGCCGTTTCAATGAAGCCGGACTTTTTTTTGGTCATGGCACGGCCAATGCGTTGGATGAGGCAGTGGCTCTGGTTCTGCATACCTTGCATTTGCCTTATGATTTGCCGATGCACTATTTTGATGCGGCCTTGACAAAAAAAGAGCGTCATCAACTTGCGGCGATTATCGAACGCCGCATCAGTGAGCGGGTGCCAGCGGCTTATTTAACCCGGGAAGCGATATTTGCAGGGCTTTCCTTTTATGTCGATGAACGGGTTTTGGTGCCCCGATCACCGTTTGCCGAGTTGATTGAAGAACGTTTTGAACCCTGGATCGCTCCGGATCAGCTTGGCCATGTCCTGGATTTGTGTACGGGCAGTGGCTGTATCGCGATTGCCTGTGCTTATGCGTTTCCCGATGTGCGTATCGATGCGGTGGATTTGTCTACCGATGCCTTGCAGGTTGCGGAAATCAATGTGAAACGTCATCAACTTGAAAACTGGGTGCGCTTGATTCAGTCGGATTTGTTTGCCGCTTTGCCAAAAAACCGGCAATATGATCTGATCGTAAGTAATCCGCCTTATGTCGCCCGGGCGGAATGGGAGCAATTACCCGCGGAATATCATGCCGAGCCGGATATCGGGTTTACCGGTGGTGAAAACGGTTTGGATCTTGTATTGCAGATATTGGCGAAGGCGCGTTCGTTTTTGGCTAAAAAAGGTATTTTGGTTGTCGAAGTGGGCAGCAGTGCGCAGACCTTGCAGGATTTGTTGCCTGAGGTGCCGTTTTATTGGCTGGATTTTGAACGTGGCGGTGATGGTGTATTTTTGTTGACCGCCGAACAATTGGTCGAGTACGAGCCTGTGTTTAGGGCCAACAGCGCTAATATGGCATAATGTCTGAAACTCACTAACTCATAAACGCTCTATATGTCTGGAAATTCGATAGGTAAATTGTTCACTGTAACCACCTTTGGGGAGAGTCACGGTCTGTCATTAGGCTGTATCGTCGATGGCTGCCCGCCGGGAATGGCTTTGACGGAAGCCGATATTCAGCACGATTTGGACCGACGCCGACCGGGTACGTCACGGCATACCACGCAACGCCGTGAACCGGATCAGGTGCGGATTTTGTCCGGTGTTTTTGAAGGCAAAACCACCGGAACCCCGATTGGTTTGCTCATTGAAAATACTGATCAACGTTCCAAGGATTATTCCAAAATTGCCGATCGTTTTCGCCCAGGCCATGCCGATTACGTGTATCAGCAAAAATACGGCTTTCGGGATTACCGCGGCGGCGGACGTTCCTCGGCACGTGAAACAGCGATGCGGGTTGCGGCGGGCGCTATCGCCAAAAAATATTTGCAGCAGCAAGCCGGTATCGGGATTCGCGGTTATCTGGCCCAACTGGGACCGATTAAAATCGGCAAGGTCGATTGGGACATGATTGCAAGCAATCCGTTTTTTTGTCCCGATCCGGACAAAGTCCCCGAAATGGAAACCTATATGGATGCCTTACGCAAAAAGGGGGATTCCATTGGCGCCCGCATTAATGTCGTGGCAACCGGTGTCGGGCCAGGTCTTGGCGAGCCGGTATTTGATCGACTGGATGCCGATTTGGCGCACGCCTTGATGAGTATCAATGCGGTCAAGGGGGTGGAAATCGGTGGCGGTTTTGCTTGTGTAGAGAGTCTTGGAACCGGGTTTCGCGATGAAATGACCCCGGAAGGCTTCCTCAGTAATCACGCCGGCGGTATTTTAGGAGGTATCAGCAGCGGTCAGGATATCGTTGCCAGTATCGCCTTAAAGCCAACCTCCAGCCTGCGCTTGCCGGGCAAAACGATTGACTTGAACGGCCAGGCGGTAGAGGTTGTTACCGAAGGCCGTCATGATCCCTGTGTCGGTATTCGTGCGACACCGATTGCCGAAGCGATGATGGCTATCGTATTGATGGATCACTTTTTGCGTCATCGCGCCCAAAACAGCAATGTGCAAACGCAGGTGCCAATATTGACTTGAGGCAAGGATTCCAGCCGATATGCGTTGCCTGTGTGTTCCCCATCGGCGGGTTGCCGCCGCTATTAAACGGCTTATTCAAAATCTTGTTTATTGATGTCTGACTCCTGGAAATTGCCATACTGGCGTTTATCCGGTTTCTATTTTTTTTATTTCGCGACATTAGGTGGTTTTTTACCTTATTGGAACCTTTATTTACAGGATATCGGATTCAATGCCATTGAAATTGGTGAAATGTCCGCTTTTATGGTGGGCACCAAGATTGTCGCACCGAATATATGGGGCTGGATTGCTGACCACACAGGCCGTAGTTTGCGTATTATCCGCATGGCCTCTTTTTTGGCGGTGGTTTTTTTTGCAGGTTTTCTGCTGGATAACAGTTACCGCTGGTTTGCCTGGGTGACGCTGGCATTTAGTTTTTTCTGGAATGCGGCGTTACCCCAATTTGAAGCGCTGACCTTGTTTCATCTGAAAAAAGACAGTCACCGCTATAGCCAGATCCGGCTTTGGGGATCGATTGGTTTTATTGCCACGGTTTTGGGTATCGGCCATCTGCTGGATAGCACTGAAATCCGTGTTCTGCCGCTGGTCATTTTAGCGTTATTGTTTTTAATCTGGCTCATTTCCCTGTTTACTCCAGATACAAAGGCGGCTCATCACGAAGCGGACAGGCACAGCATTGTATATATATTGAAAAAACCGGAAGTTCTGGCGTTTTTAATGGTCTATTTATTGTTACAGGTGGCGCATGGACCTTATTATGTGTTTTATTCGATTTATCTGAGTGAGTATCACTATTCGACCAGCGGCACAGGTTTGTTATGGGCACTGGGGGTCAGCGCCGAAGTGATATTGTTTGTCTTCATGCGTTTCTTTTTAAACCGGTTTACACTGCGCCGGATTTTGTTGCTCAGTTTGTTGCTGACCGCTTGCCGGTGGCTGATTATCGCACAGGCGGCTTCTTGTCTTTGGGCCATGCTGGTTGCGCAATTGCTGCATGCGGTCAGTTTTGGGTCGGCGCATATCGTGGCAATCCATCTGGTGCATTTTTATTTTGGCAGCCGGCATCAAGGCAAAGGCCAGGCTTTGTACAGCAGCATGAGTTTTGGCTTGGGCGCCATGCTGGGTAGTCTGGGAAGTGGTTATTATTGGGAAATTTATGGTGGTCCGGTTATTTTTTTGGCAGCCGCCTTGATCAGTCTGCTGGGATTTGTGATCGCTTTCATCTGGGTAGGAAAAAAGCAACAAAGCCTGGGGATTGAGTTAAAATGATTATTGACAGGTTTGTGAAAGATTTAAAGGTCATCTTGTGTTTGAATTGATAAAAAGCGGCGGCTGGTTGATGGTGCCGATTATTCTTTGTTCGATTGTCGCGATGGCGATTATCGGTGAGCGGCTATGGTCGTTGCAGAAGAAGAAAATTTTGCCACCGGATTTGGTGCCTAAAATCTGGACATTGTTCAGAAAAGAGCAGCTGGATGCAACAGCGATTCGTAAATTGAAAGTCAGTTCTCCGCTGGGTGAAATATTATCCGCCGGTCTGGTCAACAGTCAGCATGGCCGGGAAATCATGAAAGAGAGCATCGAGGAAGCCGGCCGCCAGGTTGCGCATGATATGGAGCGTTTCCTCAATACGCTGGGCACCATTGCCTCGATTACGCCCTTGCTGGGTTTGCTGGGAACGGTTGTCGGCATGATCAAGGTTTTTGCCGCGATTACCACGCATGGCGTTGGCGATCCTGCGGTTTTGGCGGGCGGGATTTCCGAAGCCTTGATCACCACGGCGGCGGGTTTGAGCGTTGCCATTCCCAGTTTGATGTTTCACCGTTATTTTGATGGTTTGGTCAATGAATATATTTTGAATATGGAAGAAGAAGCGCTCAGGCTGATTGAGGTGATGCACGGTCATCGTGAGGAAGAGTAAATGAATTTTCGAGGTAAAAGGAAGCCATCGGTGGAAGTGAGTTTGACGCCGATGATCGATGTCGTTTTTTTGTTGTTGATTTTTTTTATGGTGACAACCACATTCAACCGTGAAACCCAGTTGAATATTAGCCTGCCGGAAGCCACGGGCAATGAGAAAACGGCATTTGACAAGGTGATCAATCTGACCATTGACGCCGATGGGATTTATTACATCAATAATCATCAGGTCGTTAATCAAAAACTGTCCACATTGAGAAGAGCCTTGCTGCAAGCGGCAGGTTCAAAAAAGAATCTTCCCTTTATTATCAGCGCCGATGCCAGAACACCGCATCAGGCGGTTATCAGCGCTTTGGATGTGGCCAGCAAAATCGGCTTCAAGCAAATCATATTTGCGACCAAAAATGCAAGCGGGCAATAAGCCATGAAAAAACTGTTTGCCCGTTGGCTGGCCGATATCTGGTATAAGGATCCCTTTATCGCGGTCTGGTTAAAACCGTTCAGCATGATTTATCATGATGCTGTTCGGCTGCGCCGTTTTTTATACCGGAAAGGCTTGCTGAAGTCATATCGCCTGGCTGTTCCGGTTATCGTGGCTGGCAATATCAGTGTCGGTGGAACCGGTAAAACACCGCTGGTCATCTGGCTGGCCAATTATCTCAAACAAGCCGGTTTTCACCCGGGAGTCATTAGCAGAGGGTACGGCGGTCAGGCAGAACAATGGCCACAATGGGTCAATAAGGACAGTCAGGCTGAACAAGTCGGTGATGAAGCGCTGCTGTTGATCAAACATTGCGCTTGTCCTGTTGCCGTCGGTCCATCGCGATTTGATGCCGGGCAATTATTAATCGATAAAGCGGGCTGTGATATTGTTTTATCGGATGATGGTTTGCAGCACTATGCATTACAACGAGATTTGGAAATTGCCGTAATCGATGGCGTGCGCCGTTTTGGTAATGGCGCATTTTTACCGGGTGGCCCCTTGCGTGAACCGATCAGCCGTTTACAGGAGGTGGATTTGATAGTGTGTAATGGCGGCGAAGCGGAAGAAAACGAATATGCCATGGCCTTGGCCGGCGATACAGCGGTTAATCTGGCTAGTGGTGAGCGCAAGGCATTGAAGGATTTTTATGGACAATCCTGCCACGCACTGGCGGGTATTGGTCACCCACAACGTTTTTTTGGACATTTACAAAATGCAGGTCTGGATTGCATAACGCATATTTTTCCTGACCACTATGATTACAGGCAGCAGGATATTGCGTTTAATGATGACAAACCCGTATTCATGACCGAAAAGGATGCGGTAAAATGTTTGTCTTTTATCAGTCAACAACATTGGTATGTACCGGTGCGGGCCATATTGCCGGATAATTTCAAACGCGCCTTGCAAACACATTTAGATAACATAATCACTCCAAGAATTTAACAAGGATAATGATGGATACACAGCTACTTGATATTTTGGCTTGCCCTCTATGCAAGAGTCCTTTGCTTTACCAGAAAGAAAAGCAGGAATTGATTTGCAAGGCGGATCGCCTGGCGTTTCCGATTCGCGATGATATTCCGGTTATGCTGGAAGAAGAGGCTAGAGCCATGAGTCTTGAAGAAGTGGATGCGCTACGCTGATGTCGGCTTCTTTCAAGGTTGTGATACCGGCGCGTTACGCCTCGCAAAGATTGCCGGGGAAACCCTTGCTTACCCTTGCCGGCAAGGCGATGATTTTGCATGTTTGTGATCGGGCTTTACAATCGGGGGCCAGTGAGGTGATTGTTGCCACCGATGATCAGCGGGTTTTTGAGGTGGTGCGACAAGCCGGCGTGGAGGTTATGATGACGCGCAGCGATCATTTGAGTGGAACCGAGCGCATTGCCGAGGTTGCCGAACGGAAGGGCTGGCATGATTCCGATATTATTGTCAATTTGCAAGGTGACGAACCATTGGTAGCACCGGATTATATTCGTGATGTCGCCCAAACCCTGGCTGAACAACAGCAGGCTGGCATCGCAACGCTGGCCGCACCAATTCTGGAACATGCAGAAATATTCAATCCGAATACGGTCAAGGTGATTCTGGACAAGCAAGGTTATGCCTTGTATTTCAGCCGTGCGCCGATTCCCTGGGATCGTGAGCATTTTACCGGGATGACAAACGCTTCGGATGAATATTCCTTTCTTTATTTGCGTCATATTGGTCTGTATGCCTATACCAGTGGTTTTATCAAACGCTATATCAACTGGTCTGTAACCCCGTTGGAAGTGGTTGAATCACTGGAACAATTACGTGTTCTTTGGTATGGCGAGTGCATTCGTGTATTGACCATACCACAGGCTCCGGAAGCGGGTGTCGATACCGAAGAGGATTTAATCCGGGTAGAAAAAGTCTTGTCGGGTTAAAAAGTATGTCAAAAAATTATTCAACCGCTTTTATCGTAATGCTGCTATTGAGTCTTTGCTCATGTGCCGCCGATTTGCAAACCAGTATTGATTACGATAATTCAGTGGCTTTTTCCGGTTTGCACCGTTATGCCTGGATGCCAGGCATACCTCCCAAATCGGAGAATCCGCTGTTGAATAATAGGTTTTTGCATGGACGTATCCGTAATACAATCGATGCCCGGCTGCAAGCCCGAGGGTATCGGCAGGATCAGGCAAACCCGGATTTTCTGGTTGCCTATCAATTGACGGTTGCCGACAAAAGCCAGGTCACCATGATGAATGATGCTTATACCTATCCCATGGGTTGGGGGTATGGCCGCCGTTATACCCTGGGTGCCCGCAACCGGCCGCGCCAATTTGTTTATGAATATAAAGAAGGCACTTTGATCATTGATATCGTCAATGCAAAAACAAAACAACTCATGTGGCGCGGCTCTGCATCCGGTGAAGTCAAAGGTTCAAAAACACCGGAACAAAAACAAAAAAGACTCAGTGCAGCGGTTGAGGAGATATTGCGGCAATTTCCACCTTGATCAATTATCCGGTTTTTTACAGGTGGACAGGCCGAGTGGCAGATAAGCCGGACACCAGCCGATAAAAGCGGTGATAATCGGAGCAAGTCCAATCGCGCCCCACCAACTGCCAAAATAAATGCCTGCGCAGATAATCGTCAAACCGATAGCAATACGAATTATTTTATCGGTACGACCGATATTTTTGTTCATGGTCTTATTCCTCTTTTTGTAATATGCCGGGTTGAAAAAAGTCTGCCATTGATTTCCCAAAATCCGGCGATCCATGCCGGAATGACAGAAACATAAAACAAGCCGGGGTTTCCCGAAACTTATTGCCGGTTTAATCCTGTTCCGGCATATCCTGAACAATCACCACATACGGTTCACCTAAAGGAAACTTGTCTTCCGGTTTCTGGAAATAAATGACCTTGCCATAGGTTTCATTGATAGCTGGAAGCACTTTGGCGACTTCTTCCGCAGTCATATCCGGCATTGTCGCATGTGCTCTGGGGACTTCGACCCGATGATAATGCCAGTATTTTTTCTCTTTTTCCGGCAGTGAGTTGTATTGTTCCGTGGTGATGATGTATTCAAAGCCAATCGGTTTGTCCTGGTCTTTCATGCCAGAATGGAACATCAAACAGACAAAGGTTCCATCATCGTAAGCCTTGCAATGATGATGAACGACAACCTGCAATTTCGGATCATGGACATCATTAGTATCGGGCACAAGGTGGCGGATGGCCTGAATGTGCAGATCGTTGAATCCCAGATGGTTGGGATATTCTTTCTGGCGGGGGTTCAAGGTTTCATTATATACCTTGGGTGTTGTGTTGGCGGTTGTTTTGGTTGTGGGGTTTTCGGCAAAGGCATAACCTCCGGTTAACGATAACAATGCACCGAATAATAATAATTTTGATCTCATCATGGCCTCTCTTGAAGTTTTTATATTTAATACAATGTGCAACGAACACATAATGATTACAGCAGTAGTCATGCCAGAAAGCCTAATATAATGTAAGATATTGTTTATAATAAAAAATTTATTTCTTTACGACGAATATCAAAAGGAATTTGTTTCAAAACAAGTTTCATTATATGTTTCACATGAGACGTTATTTTTTGCTGAAACGTGACTGTTTTCATTATCACGAGAGACAAACTAATTGCCGTATCCTGGTGCTGTCTAGTACAGCACCATTTTTGTACTGACGGGTAACGTTACAATGTTTTTTCTGATATTTCATCGGCTTATAACTCATCTGGTTTGACAATGAAAAATGGATGCTGTACTAGGGTATAATCAACAAATTTGAAAATATGTGCGCTTGTATTTTTTGGGAGATAGCAATGCTGAATAAGGTGATGTTAATTGGAAATTTAGGAGCCGACCCGGAAGTCAGGTACATGCCCAGTGGCGGTGCGGTTACCACAATACGTCTGGCGACAACCCGAAGATGGAAGGATCGGCAGACAGGTGAGAGACGGGAAGAAACGGAATGGCACCGCGTGGTTTTTTTCACCCGGCTGGCTGAAGTCGCCGGTGAGTATCTGCGCAAGGGCAGCCAGATTTATGTAGAGGGCCGGATCAGAACCCAAAAATGGCAAGGTCAGGATGGGCAGGATCGTTATACCACTGAAATTGTTGCCGATCAGATGCAAATGCTGGGTAGCCGCAGCGGCGGTACGGCAGGCTATGCCAGTAACCAGACGGCAAGAACAATGCCGGCACCGGAACAACCTGCCGCGCAGGCTCCGGGTCAACCCGCCCCGCAAAATTCCGATTCTGGATCAACACCGCCGGCACCGGCGTATGACGATTTTGATGACGATATTCCATTCTAAAAAGTACCTAAGACTATTAATGTAAATTATTTAATATAAGCCCCTATAATTAGGGGCTTTTTTGTTTTTAGCGTTGAAAATTAGTGTAAATAAATTACTTGCAATTAATTAGATATGTGATACCTTGTGATTATGTTAATTTTAAGACTGATTTAACAGATGGGTAATATGCAAAAGACATTTGTCATGGAGTCAGGGGAGCGATACTGCTTGCTTGTGGACGACAGTTCAGGGTTGCCGTTGTTCTACCCTAACCTGTTTGTGACTACCCAGGTAAGGAACAGATCTCTCTCATACTCCGCAATGGAGTCAACGCTAAGTGGGATATCTGTATTATTGCGGTTTATGGATGAACGTGGTGATTGCATCGAAAAACGGTTCCGGGAAGGGAGCTTCTTTCAGGAAGCTGAACTTGATGCAATCAGGGATTACTGTCAGATCAAATTCCGTACTCGCACAACTGATGCCGACCCTAATGGCATATTCACATTGTCAGAGTTGCAGGAATTCGATGAGAAGGTCAGTGTGGAAACTGAGTATGTCCGTCTTACTGTAATTGCTCAATATATTAAATGGTTAGCTGAGCAGTTAAGCGGTTCAAGCAAGGACCGAATGACCATGCTTCAGATCGGCAGAATGGAGAAGGGCCTTAAGGCGCGGAGACCGAACAAGAAAAATCGTAATGCAGAAAATAGAGAGAAGGGACTAACCGAGGAACAACTTGATTTGCTGTTTGAGCTTTTTAGGCCGGATTCGGAGTTTAATCCATTCAAAGATAGGTCTGTTAGGACAAGAAATCGCCTGCTTTTTCTCATGCTCTATCATCTTGGATTAAGGGGAGGGGAGCTTCTGAATGTCAGGATTCGTGATATTGATTTTGGGAAGAATCAGTTGATTGTTGCTCGTAGAGCTGACGAAAAAGATGATCCGCGCAAATATCAGCCACTGGTTAAGACGCTGGACCGTCGCCTGCCAGTAAAAGATACGCTCATGCAAGAGGTGCATGCCTACATTTCAATTGAGCGTAGAAAAGTTCCCAATGCTGGTAAGCATGATTTTCTATTCGTTACACACAAATCGGGGCCTTCGCAGGGCCAGCCGCTGTCGAAATCAGGTTACAAGAAAATAATCGAGGTTGTACGAAAGGCATCGCCCACGTTGTACAACCTGACAGCTCACCAGTTAAGGCATTCGTGGAACGAGGCGTTTTCCGAACATATGGATTCAATGAACGAGGCTCCTAGTTCCGAGCAACAAGAGAAGATGAGGTCATACCTTATGGGCTGGAAAGAAGGCTCAGGAACAGCTGCGACCTATAACAAACGATTTGTCAGAAAGAAAGCAAATGAGGCTGCATTAAAACTCCAGAACGGAATGACGAGAATGCCAAAAGGTGTAAGTCATGGATAATACTGCCCAAAAGAATATCTCCGTCAAAAAGGAGACGATTAAATCAAAAGCAGGTTACCGTTTTAATGTACAGGATTATTCATGGCTGTTAGATAAGAATAATACAGTGTATGTAGGTGCAACCCTCTGGCTTATGAAAGAGTCGTTGGTTGATGGGTATTTAAAGGCTTTATCCTACTATGCTGTCAATTACTCTTCTGCACACGTTAATAATATCAATGATCGTTTTGCGCACTACTTGCGGACTACAGGAAGTAAGGAAGTATCCACTACTAGCTTAATAAACTATCGTTCAAGCCTTACTGGTAATACTGAATGGTATTTGGGGACAATTCGGGGCTTTCTCAGGAAATGGCATGACCTAGGTTATGATGGTGTATCTGATGAAGTGATTGAGTTGCTAGATGGTTGGATAATAAAGGGTAATGTTAAAGGCGATGTTATTAAAAGGCTTGATCCATTAAAAGGTCCCCTTAGTGACCTAGAACTACAGAGCTTTAATGAAGGTGCTGTACAAGCCTATGAGCGAGGAGATATTTCATTGACAGATATGGCCATTGGTCTGGCAATTAGCAACACGGGTCGTCGCCCTATCCAAATATCCCATTTGCGCTTGAAAGATGTTCTGAATGGCAAGAATAAGCGAGGAGAAGCTGTCTATCTGTTAAATGTCCCCAGAGCAAAACAGAGAGCAACGGATTTTCGTAAGCTATTTAAACAGTTTGCCATCACCGAAGAACTTTGGGTGATATTAACGGCACAGGCCGAACACGTAGTCCGTTCTCTGGAAGGTGCGATAGGTTTTGAGTTACAAAAGCCTGATAGGCTGGAATTACCGCTGTTTCCTGATATGGCGGCACTAAAGGATATTTCCACCCCCCAAGATATAAGGGCCGCGTTCAAGACAGATCAGTTGCACATTAGGGCTGCGAAAGTCTCAGAAATCTGCAAATTCATCGCAGAGACTGCCCAGATATATTCTGAGCGAACAGGAGAACTGTTGAATATTATTCCACCCCAAAACACAAGACACAATTTTAAAAAAAATTATTCCATTCAC
>CAZDXJ010000031.1:0-29550 GCA_964509475.1 uncultured Methylococcaceae bacterium
CGGGGTTTTTTTTTGTATTCTGATGTTGGATGGGTTGGCATCAATATACAATGCAGTGTATTAAACTCAAATAAATATTGTTGAAGGTCACGCTATATGTTGCAGAAGATTAGAGACAAAGCGCAGGGTATTTTTGCCTGGGTGATATTGATACTGATTTGTGTACCCTTTGCGTTGTGGGGTATTCAGAACTATCTTGATGTTGGTAAGGAAACGCCGGTTGCAACCGTAGGTGACAAGGAATTCTTCCAACGGGATGTGAATCGGGCTTATGCTCAGTTCAGTCAGCAATATGCCGGCCGGGGAATCCCTGAGGCGGTACTCAAACAACAAGCCCTGAAAAAATTAATCAGTGATGAAGTTTTATTGCAATATGTGCAACATCAGGGGCTTTCGGTTACCGATGATACCGTTCGCAACTATATAAAATCCTTGCAATATTTCCAGGTCGATGGAAAGTTTAACAAAAAACAATACCAGGCGTTGCTGGCCGCGCAGAATCTGACTTCGGCCGAATTTACCGCGCGTATTAAAAACGCTCTAATCATGGGCCAGTTTCAGCAAGGTATCATCAACAGCAGTTTCACGACACCTTACGATATTGAAAGTTTTTTCAAAATTCAAAACCAGCAAAGAAGCGTTGAATATGTCACGATTGCTGTGCCGGAGTTGAAAGAGAAACCTTCAGAGCAAGAAATTCAAAGCTATTATCAGAATCATCTGGATCAGTACAAAGCGCCTGAACAGGTTGCGATTGAATATATTGAGTTATCGCTGGACGAACTGGCAAAACAAATACAGCCCACGGAAGCGCAGTTGCAGGCTTTTTATCAGGAACACAAGGATCTTTATACGAACCCGGAACGGCGGAAAATCAGCCATATCTTGTTTAAATTCAGTAAGGATTCCGAGCAAGACAAGGCCGTGTTGGAAAAAGCCTTAAAAGCCCGGCGGCGTTTGCAAACCGAAGATTTTGCCAGTGTCGCAAAAGAACTTTCGGAAGACAAGTTGACGGCGGATAAGGGCGGTGATCTGGGCCTGTTCAATGCGGGTGATCTGGAGGAAAATCTCGAAAAAGCCGTCGTGCAATTAAAGGAAGGTGAAATTTCCGAACCCGTCAAATCGGCATTTGGCTACCATATTCTGAAAGTCACGGAACTGACTCCGGGCAGAACCAAAACATTTGCCGAGGCAAAAAATGAAATAATCGCCGATTTCAAAAAAACCGAAGCGGAAAATAACTTTTATGAACTGAGTGAAATCCTGACCGAGGTCAGTTACGAAAACCCCGGTAATTTGACTTCGGCAGCGGATGCGGTTGGTATTGCCGTTAAAAAGACCGGGCTTTTTGCCCGTGATCAGGGTGCGGGTATTAGTGCTGAACCCGCTATTGTAGAAGCTGCATTCTCCGAGGATGTGCTAAAGGGAAACAACAGTGAACCCATCGAACTGGGCGCGGATCGGTTGGTTGTACTGCGCATGCTTGAACACCAGCCGGCCACCAGCCAGCCTTTGGAAAAAGTCAAACAGGCGGTAAGCGATGCCTTGCTTGCCGAAAAAGCACAACAGCAAGCCCAGGAAAAAGCACGGCAGATTAAAAAACGTTTGGCGGAAGGTGAGACATTGACAGAAATCGCCGCCGATAATGCGCTGCAAGTGCAAACATTCACGGCGTTAACGCGCAATAATACACAACAAGTGCCTTTTCCGATTAGCCAGGCGATTTTTAAAGCCGCCAAACCGGTGGGGGATAAGCCAACCATTGATATTATTGCCTTGCCTTCCGGTGAGCCGGTTGTGTTTAATTTGTCGCATGTTGAGCCTGGCAAAATAACCGAACAGGACAAACAGAAACTGGAGCTGGCAAAAAGCAATATTGCCCGGGCCTTGGGGCAGGCGGATTTTACCGCATTGCTGAAAGAACTGGAGTCTGAAACCGATGTCAGCATTAATAAGCCATAAAGCTCGGGTTTTTAAAGAAAACTTGCGCTCAAGGTCAATCCGCTGCGCTTGATTGACCCTATGTTCATTTTGCAGACTGGAACAAGCCCAGGCCCCTGTTTACGGCAAAGGTTTTCATAACTCGATAGCTAAAAAACAGGGTGCTGGGCGGTTCCGCCAGAGGTTTCGTCCCGATGATCGATCCATGCCAGAGTTATACAGTCTGTTGGATATCAAGCCCGTGAACGGTTACAAGGCAGGTCAAGAATTGGCCAGACCGGTGATATTGTAACCGGCATCAACATAGGTTATTTCGCCGGTAATGCCCGAGGCCAGATCCGAACACATAAATGCGGCCGCATTGCCAACATCTTCAATCGAAACATTTCTTCGCAAGGGTGAGGCATCGGCGGCTTTGCTTAACATGGATTTGAAATCATTGATGCCGGACGCGGCCAGGGTTCGGATCGGGCCAGCGGAAATGGCATTGACCCGGATACCTTCCGGACCCAGTGCCGCCGCCATGTAACGTACATTGGCTTCCAGACTGGCTTTGGCGACACCCATAACGTTATAATTCGGAATGACCCGATCGGCGCCCAAATAAGTCAATGTCAACAGGGCAGCCTGGCGATTGGCCATCATTTTCCGGCCGGCTTTGGCCAATGCAGTAAAGCTGTAGGAACTGATATCGTGGGCAATTTTAAAATTGTCCCGGGTAACGGCGTCAACATAGTTGCCATCCAGTGCCTCGCGGGGCGCGAAAGCAACGGAATGGACAATCCCATCCAGTCCGTCCCAATGCTGTTCCAGGTAGCTGAATACGTTTTCAATCGCCTCATCACTGCTGACATCGCATTCGACGGTGAGGTTGGAGCCACATTCGCTGGCCATTTTTAGCACGCGATCACGCAATTTATCATTTTGGAAGGTAAAGGCCAGTTCGGCGCCTTCCCGATGCATGGCTTGAGCGATTCCCCAAGCGATGGAGCGGTTACTGGCCAAACCGACAATCAAGATACGCTTACCTTGCATGAAACCCATTTTTATCTCCTCTGTGTTTTAACAATGAAATTGCACAAGTATCCATGAGGGCATGGAGGATGTCCAGTTTTTTGTCCCGCCATGATACTTTCCGGTACTGAATGAGGCACATGGTTGGTATAATTCACCGTTAATGACATTCACATCAAAAGACAAATTATTTCTGGTCAATGCTGTTTGATAAATCCCTGTTATCGAGCGTATCCCGTTTTTTTATCGTTTTTGCGATAGGTTTACTGGCGGCTTGCGATGGTTCGCCTTTGAACAGCCCTTATCCAAAATCCCAGGATCAACAATCCATTCTTTATACATCGTTTTCCGAACGTCCGAAACACCTGGATCCGGCCAAGGCTTACAGTTCCAATGAATATGCACTGATCGGACAAATTTACGAACCACCTTTACAATATCATTATTTACGCCGGCCTTATACTTTGGTTCCTTTGACAGCCCGAACCATGCCGGAGGTTGTTTATCTGGATGAACAAGGCAAGATACTGATGGGTGATGCCGATACTAGCAAAATTCGTTATACCGATTATATTATCGAAATCAATGCCGGTATCCGTTATCAGCCCCATCCGGCATTGGCGAAGGATGCCGCAGGACATTATTTGTATCATGAGTTAAGCGCGGCCCAAATTGAGTCGTTGGCAACGTTGGCTGACTTCAAAGAGCAAGGCAGTCGTGAACTGGTGGCCGAGGATTATGTTTATCAAATAAAACGTCTGGCGCATCCATCCATTCATTCGCCGATTGCCGAATTGATGAAACGTTATATTGTCGGCCTGGATGATTTTTCCAGGAATGCCGCGGAAAAAGATTTTTCCACTCTGCGCGATGTGGACATCGAAGGAGTACGAACGCTCGGGCGTTATCGCTATCGTATCCGCATTGAGGGTAAGTATCCGCAATTTATTTATTGGCTGGCGATGCCGTTTTTTGCACCAATGCCCTGGGAAGCGGATGTTTTTTATGCGCAGCCCGGATTGCGTGCCAATAATATTACGTTGGATTGGTTTCCCATCGGAACAGGTCCTTATCTGTTACAGGAAAATAATCCAAATTTGCGTATGATTCTGCAGCGTAATCCGAATTTCCATGCAGAATATTATCCATCGGAAGGGGAAAGTGGTGATCTTGAAAAAGGTTTATTGCTGGATGCAGGCAAAACAATGCCATTCATCGATAAAGTTATTTATATATTGGAAAAAGAAACGATTCCTTATTGGAACAAGTTTTTGCAAGGGTACTATGATGCTTCGGGCATTGCTTCGGACAGTTTTGATCAAGCCATCCAGTTTAGTGCAAGCGGTCAGGTTGAATTGACGCCAGCCTTGCACGATAAGGGAATCCAGTTACAAACGGCGGTGACCAGTTCAATTTTTTATATGGGGTTTAATATGCTGGATGCTGTTGTTGGCGGTTATAGCGAGTCGGCGCGTAAATTGCGGCAAGCGATTTCCATTGCCGTTGATTATGAGGAATATATCGCCATTTTCATGAACGGGCGCGGCGTGGCGGCACAGGGTTTGTTGCCACCCGGTATTTATGGTTATGACGAGGGTGTGCAAGGCATGAACCGGTATGTTTACAATTGGTCAAAGGGGCGCGCCCAACGTAAATCGATTGATGAAGCCCGGCGTTTGATGCAGGAGGCGGGATTTCCCGATGGCCGCAATCCAAAAACCGGTGAAGCTTTGATACTCTATCTGGATACAGCGGCCAGTGGTCCTGATGACCGGGCACGGCTAAACTGGTATCGAAAGCAATTGGCCAGGATTGGCATTCAATTAGTGATACGGGCAACGGATTATAACCGTTTTCAGCAGAAAATGCGTACCGGCCATGCCCAGTTGTTTTTGTGGGGCTGGAATGCGGATTATCCGGATCCGGAAAATTTTTTCTTTCTGCTGTACGGACCCAATGCGAAAGTGCCCTATGGCGGTGAAAACGCGGTCAATTATCAAAATAAACAATTTGATCGGCTGTTTGAAAAAATGCGTAACATGGATAACGGGCCGGAGCGCTATAGGTTGATTCATCGCTTACAGGAGATCGTGCGTTATGATGCGCCCTGGGTTTTTGGATTTCATCCCATGAGTTTTTCCTTGTTCCATAGCTGGTATCAGAACCTGAAACCCAATTTAATGGCGAATAACCGTCTGAAATACAGCAAAATCGATGTACAAAAACGTAATCTGTTACGCAAGCAATGGAATAAACCGGTATTTTGGCCCTTGTTTGTATTGCTGTTTTTGATGCTGTTCATTTTGTGGCCGGCTTTTTTGGGTTATCGGCGCCGTATGCGGAGAACAGGGGCATGATGACTTATATTATCCGCCGTTTGTTGTATGCGTTGCCGTTGTTGCTGGGGGTCAATGTGGTAACCTTTGTGCTGTTTTTTATTATCAACAGTCCGGACGATATGGCGCGTATGCAGTTAGGCCAGAAATACGTCACTGAGGCGGCGGTGCACAACTGGAAACAGCAACACGGTTATGACAAACCTTTGTTGTGGAATGATAAGGCGCAAGGCAGCGGAAAACTGACTGAAACGATTTTTTATCAAAAGTC
This sequence comes from uncultured Methylococcaceae bacterium, assembly GCA_964509475.1. Classification (GTDB taxonomy): domain Bacteria; phylum Pseudomonadota; class Gammaproteobacteria; order Methylococcales; family Methylomonadaceae; genus CAZDXJ01. The sequence continues at coordinate 5,563 of CAZDXJ010000031.1, forward strand.
GCTGGGCTTGTTTGTGTTCGATTTTGGTGTTTCCGACAGCGGCCGCAATATCGCGGCCGATATCAAACAGCGTATGTGGCCGAGTTTGGCTCTGGCTTTGCCGACTTTGTTGATCGGCCTGCTGGTGAATATCACGATGGCTTTGCTGATGGTATTGTTTCGGGGCAGCTATCTGGAGTTTGGCGGGGTGGTATTGTGCGTCATGCTGATGTCAATTTCATCGCTGTTTTATATTATTGGTGGTCAATTTTTGGTAGGCAAATTGTTGAAATGGGTGCCGATATCCGGTTATGACTATGGATTTGGCGCTATCAAGTTCTTATTATTACCTATTGTTATCGGTGTTATCGGTGGTGTGGGGTCCGGGGTTCGCTGGTATCGAACCCTGTTTCTGGAAGAAGTGGAAAAAGACTATGTGCGTACTGCGCGGGCCAAGGGTTTTTCCGAAACCCAGGTTTTGTTTGGACCAGTATTGAAAAATGCGATGATCCCGATTTTGACCGGGGTGGTTGTGGTCTTACCGCTCTTGTTTATGGGCAGTTTGATTATGGAATCGTTTTTTTCGATACCGGGGTTGGGTAGTTACACCATTGATGCGATTAATCGCCAGGATTTTGCCATTGTCCGCTCGATGGTTTTTCTGGGTTCGGTATTGTATATCGCAGGGTTGTTGTTGACCGATATTTCTTATACGCTAGTCGATCCCCGCATTCGTTTGTCCTGAGGAAAGAGAAATGGTGATTTTATGGACGGATGCATTGATTTATTTGTTGCTGGCCATGTCATTGCTGCTGGCGCTATCCGTGCGCGGCAAGACCCATTTACGAAGACCCTGGCAAAAAATCACCTCTAACAGAACGGGTATGGTGGCCTGTGTGTTTCTGTTATTTTTTATGGTGATTGGTTTGATCGATTCCATTCACTATAAACCTGAAAACAGCGGTAATAACGAAATTATCAGTCTTTTGGACAATTTGGCCAACCATTTACGCGAACACCCGGAGAAAACCTACTCGGCACCCTTTGCCACCCATTTGTACAGCAAGGAGCGCATCATAGGTGCGGATGGTTCGGTTTCCTGGGCCTATCCACGTTTACAGTACGGTGGCGTGCATTTGCAGCATTCACAGCAAAAATATCGGGATATTTTTTCGAAAGCCGTGACCGGTTTTGTCAAAGGTGCCGGTTTGTCCGGTTTTTTTATTGTACTGCTCTGGAGTTTTTACAAGCAACGGCATCACAGGCTGTTTGCCAGCAGCAGTGCCAAATGGGCCTGGGCAAGTGTATTTTTGTTGCTTTCCGGTGGTTATGCATTAATTGAATTATCCTTTTATTATCATGTATTTGGCACGGATAAAGTCGGTGAGGATGTTTTTTATCAATCCCTTAAAAGCATACGCACCGGTTTGGTCATTGGTACCCTGACCACGTTGATTATGCTGCCTTTGGCGATTGTATTCGGTATTCTGGCCGGTTTTTTCCGGGGTTGGGTGGATGATGTCATTCAATATCTTTATACCACATTAAACTCGATTCCGGGAGTATTGCTCATTGCCGCTTCCATTTTGATGGTGCAGGTCTATATCGCCAATCATGAACAGGCATTTACCAATGTCACCTTGCGTGCCGATATACGCTTGTTGTTTTTGTGTATGATTTTGGGTGTGACCAGTTGGACCGGTTTATGCCGTTTACTGCGTGCCGAAACCCTGAAACTTCGGGAAATGGAATATGTCATGGCAGCACAAGCGCTGGGTGTCCGGCAAGTGCATATTTTACTGCGCCATATTTTGCCGAATGTGATGCATATCATCATGATTTCAGTCGCTTTGGATTTCAGTTCACTGGTTCTGGCCGAAGCGGTATTGTCTTATATCAATATTGGCGTTGATCCGACGACGTACAGCTGGGGCAATATGATCAATGGCGCCCGCCTGGAAATGGCACGTGAACCCATTGTCTGGTGGTCGCTGGCGGCGGCTTTCTTGTTTATGTTCAGCTTGGTTTTGGCAGCTAATTTATTCGCCGACGCGATTCGGGATGCCTTCGATCCCAGGAGTGTTGACCGTGCCTGAGCCGTTATTACAAGTCAAAAACCTGTCGGTGGAATTTGCCAATACCGGAGTCGTGGTTGACCGGATTGGATTCAATATTTTTCCCGGAGAAACCTTTGCTTTGGTGGGGGAATCGGGTTCTGGAAAATCCATTACCGCGTTGTCGGTTTTGCGTTTATTATCGAATAATGCTCATTTGACGGCTGAATGCATCGATCTGGACGGGATCAACTTATTGACATTGTCGGAAATGGAGCTGTGTCAGATTCGCGGGCGGCGCATGGCAATGATTTTTCAGGATCCAATGACCTCATTGAATCCGGTAAAAACGGTTGGCCGGCAGATTGAGGAAGTACTCAAATTACATTTTTCATTGACCACCCGGGAAATGCAGCAGCGTACTCTGGAGTTGTTGCGCCAGGTGGAAATTCCGCAGCCGGAGCAGCGTTATAAAGCCTATCCCCATCAACTTTCCGGCGGTCAGAGGCAGCGCATCATGATTGCGATGGCACTGGCGGGAAAACCGGAACTGCTGATTGCCGATGAGCCAACGACGGCGCTGGATGTAACCATCCAGGCACAAATATTAAAATTACTTAAAAAAATACAGCAACAAACCGGCATGGCCTTGTGGTTGATCAGTCACGATCTGGCTCTGGTTTCCAGTATTGCCGACCGGGTTGCCGTGATGCAGTATGGCAAGCTGCTTGAATCCGGCCCGAGTCAAACGGTGTTTCGGGCACCAATACAGAACTATACCAAGCAATTGATCGAGGCCTTGCCTTCGATAGACAGCTGTTTATCACATCGGCAAACCGTACAACCGGTCTTGTTGAAGGTATCGGATTACCGGGTTTATTATCCGGTGCGTAAGGGATTGTTCAAACGGGTGGTGGGTTATGTCAAAGCGGTTGATGGCGTCAACCTGTCCTTGCAACAGGGAAAAACCCTGGCTTTGGTGGGTGAGTCCGGTTGTGGCAAAACCACCCTGGGTAAGGCTTTGATCAATTTGTTGCCCAGCCGTGGTGGTCAGGTATGGCTGGATGGCGTGGCACTCAATCAATTGCAAGGTGAGGCTTTGCGAAAGAAACGTGCGCAAATGCAGATTATTTTTCAGGATCCTTTTTCATCGATGAATCCGAGAATGTTAATTGGTGATATTCTGGTGGAAGGGGTGAGGGCGCTGCGTCCGAAAATGTCCCGGCAGCAATATAATCAGCTGGCGCGTGATTTATTGGAGCAGGTGGAATTGCCCGCTGATGCGGTAAATCGCTATCCGCACGAATTTTCAGGGGGACAACGGCAACGTATTTGTATCGCCCGCGCCCTGGCTGTTGAACCTAAACTGGTGATCTGTGATGAGCCAACCAGCGCTCTGGATGTTTCGGTGCAGGCGCAGATTATTGGTTTATTGAAGAGCCTGCAACGTGATAAAGGTATCAGTTATCTGTTCATTACCCACGATCTGGCGGTTGTTTCCGAGATTGCCGACGATGTGGCCGTGATGTATCGAGGCCGGATTATTGAACAGGGTCCAGTCAGGCAAGTATTAAAACAGCCTGAGCAAGCCTATACAAAAACATTGCTGGCGGCCGTGCCGGTATTACAGTGTTAGCTTGGGTTATTGCTACTTAGAATGCGATTTTGTGGTTGCGACAATATCCATGTTTCCAATGAGGCACAAAGGCATTTTGAGAATATTATAGGTCTGAAAACAGCGATATAAAAACGCTGTTGTGATAGCAGATATTGTGATTCGTTTTTTTTTTCGGGCTTAACAAACAAACCAAAGCAACGACATTACTGTGGTTTGTTAATCGGAAAGTATCGACTCACCCCCTCTGAAAAGCAGGTGCAGGTTGTTGATTTATCAGGCTTGCCTAACTTAGGATGTTAGGCCGAACGACAGGGATGTATGCACGTGTCCTGATAAATCAATGACCTACGCCGACAACACAACCGGGTGAGTCGTTACATCGGAAGTTTAGATAACCGTCACTTCTTCAGCTTGCGGGCCTTTCATGCCGCGTGTTACCTTGAACTGGACGTGTTGTCCTTCATTGAGGGTTCTGTAACCGCTTGTATCCAGGATGTTTTTGAAATGAACGAAAACGTCGGGGCCTTGCTGTTGCTCAATAAAGCCAAAGCCTTTGTCAGAGTTAAACCATTTAACGACGCCAGTAGTCATTGTAGACATAAATATATCCTAATAAAAATTAATAAAGCCTTGTTTTAAGGCGGGTAGAGCTGGTAAATTTGGAAATTACTTAAATGAAGAACAGGACGAACGACTACAGAAGAGACATCGAACAGATAATCAAATGTAAATCAGATTTTCTAGCTGGAGTTATTGTAGGGTCTAGCCTGAGCAATGTCAATATTTTTTGTTCAGGTGTTTGTTTTCGTAATCAAATTACAGTCCAAAGGATGATGCCATCGCAATTGTCGTTTTGACATTTTTGATGATTAATTTTTGTCCTGGATGTAAAACGGTGTTTTTTGCAAGCCGGTTCCAACGAATAATGTTACGTGGTGTAACAGAAAATTTGCGTGAAATTTCCCATAAATTGTCGCCTTTTTTGACAATATACGTCAGGTTTTGTTTGCTATTTGCTTTTGTATTGCCTGAATCCGGAATGAATAAATAGTTACCGGCAATGATATTGTTACTGCGCAGATTGTTTGCCAAACGGAGTTTGGTAACCGTTGTGCCATATCGTTTTGCAATAGAACCAAGGTTCTCACCAGGACGGATTTTGTGTCGGCCGACTTTGCCCCTATAACGCGATGTCATTCGTTCATGATCGGCAAGACGGGCCAGATTATGTTTGAATGATTCCGCTTTGTGCGCAGGTATCAATAAATGATGGGGTCCGTTTGGCGCTGTGCATGCGCGTTTGTAGCCGGGGTTGAGATTAATAAATTCACTGATTGGGGTATTCGCTAGTTTTGCCGCAACCGTGAAATCCAATTGGGAACCCACATCGACTATCTCATAAGCCTGTTGATTAGGTATTGGGAGCAAAGGGATATTGTAATCATCGGAGTGGGCAAAAATTTTACTGATGGCGAGTAATCTGGGTACATATTGCCGGGTTTCTTTTGATAGAGGCAGTGACCAATAATCTGTGGGTCTGCCTTGTTTTCTGTTTTTCTTGATTGCCTTGCTAACGGTTCCTTTCCCGGCATTGTAAGAAGCCAGCGCAAGCATCCAGTCGCCGGAAAAAGTTCCGTTTAATTCTTTCAGATAGTCTGTGGCGACTTTTGTGGATGCGTGTATATCACGGCGCCCGTCATACCACCAATTTTGTTTCAGACCCAGAAAACGTCCTGTTGAAGGTATAAACTGCCATAAGCCGGCGGCTTTGCTGCTGGAATAGGCGTCCGGTTTGAATGCGCTCTCCACAATAGGCAACAAGGCCAGTTCTCCTGGCAAGCCTTTGGCTTCGATTTCTTCAACAATCGCGTACAGATAAGGCGCAGCGCGTTTTTGAATCGTCTGCAAATATTCCGGGTGCTTCAAATAGCGCTTTATTTCCTTGTCGATACGATTGTTATTGATTTTCGGCAAGGCATACAGGTCAAACAAACGTTCCCAGACTGTAGTGTATTCTGTATGTTGGGGTTGCAACTGGATGCTGGTTTTGGATCGGGTGATTTCTACAGGTGTTTGATATTCGGAAGTTGCATTTTTTACAGGCAATTCTTCAGGCACAGAGTAAGAAATCGTTTGCTGCCGGGCACAACCCGTAACGAACAGGAAAACCAAAAAGAATAAAAAAATCTTTGAGCTGTTAAAATTGAATTTGAACATCTTATTGATTGTTGTTTTTGTAGATTTGGCATCACCCCCAGTTTTTATTAATAGCAGTATTATGGAAAAAATACAACATTTTTTGATTTAAAATTATTTTCTGTGTGTGGATTTAACAATTGTTTATTGAACAAAAGCAGCTATGAAACGTAGATTTTTGTCTGAATGTTATCATTCTGCAAAAGGGCAGGTATTGCTGCAACAAGAGGCTGATTTTTTACAGCGATCGATTACAGTGAGCTGTAAACAAACTATTTTGCAAATAGGTGGATTGGGTTGGGAACATAAATTCATTGATGGTTCCTTGTATCAGCGTTTTGTCGTTGTTGATCCGGGCGATTTTCAGGCCAGCGGCGATGTCAAGATGATTCTTTCCGAGTTGTCTGTATTGCCAGTGTTTAGCAGTAGTGTCGATATGGTGATCATGCCACACTCTCTGGAATTTGAAGTCAATCAGCATCAGGCATTGCGTGAAATAGAAAGGATTCTGAAGCCGGAGGGAAAATTGATCATTGTAAATTTCAACCCATGGAGTTACTGGGTTCGTTATCATTATTTATTAGCGTATGGGAGGGAAGATCCTTTGATGAGACATTTTATTCGCCGCTCAAAAATGCTTGATTGGCTGCAATTGTTGAATTTTGAAGTTGGCAGCGTCGTTGGATTCAAACTCAAGGCCTCCGGTTTGTACAGCAGGCGTTATAAACGCTCGCCAGTGGTTATTTCTTATGCGGTAAAAGCAATTAAACGCCGTTATAATATTATTCCTTTGACTCCAGTACGAGCCATATCACCAAAATTTGCAATGGCGGGAGTTGTTGGTTCTCCTGATAGATTTAATCATGAATGATACAGTAATTATTTATACCGATGGCGCTTGTCGGGGTAATCCGGGACCTGGGGGGTGGGGTGCAATCTTGCGTTATAAAAGCAAGAAAAAAGAACTCTATGGTGGGGCAAAGGAAACGACCAATAATCGTATGGAATTGACCGCCGCTATTGAAGCTCTGGAGGCATTAAAGCGGCCATGCAAAGTACAAATCAGTACGGACTCACAGTACCTTCTGAAAGGAATTACCGAATGGATGGTCAATTGGAAAAAACGGGGTTGGAAAACAGCGTCTAAAAAACCGGTTAAAAATGAAGACCTTTGGCGGCGCCTGGATGCGGCAATGAGTCAACATGATGTTGAATGGAAATGGGTCAGGGGGCATTCCGGAGATACCGGTAATGAACGTGCGGATACTTTGGCTAATTTGGGCCTGGAGAGTATTAACGACAAATAGAGGAGAGCATTTGATATGGGTAAATCGTTACAGGATCAATTGTTGAAAATCGGTATGGCTTCCGAAATTCAGGCGAAAAAAGCCAAGGCTGAAAAACGCAAGCAGAAGAAGCAGCAGAATAAAACTACAGCTGTAGATCAGGATAAATTAGCATTACAACAGGCCGCCTTGGCCAAGGTGGAAAGAGACAGGGAACTGAACCGGAAGAAAATGCAGGAGGCTGAGCGTAAAGCGGTTGCCGCACAAATCAAGCAGCTCATTGAAGCCAATAAGAGATTGCAAGGTAATGAAGATATTCCTTATCATTTCATTGAAGATAACAAGGTCAAAACGATTTATGTCGATGAGGAAATCAGAAAACAATTGGCAAAGGGAAATTTAGCGATTGTAAAATATGATCAGGCTTACCAGGTTGTCAATATCGAAACGGCTGAAAAAATTCGCCTCAGAGATGACAAGATAGTGTTTTTACAAAACAAGGCTGAATCGCATGTCGCAGAAGATGATCGGTATGCGGATTATGAAATTCCGGATGATTTGATATGGTAATGTATAGCCGCAGTTTATGGATTGAATCAATGTCTCCCTTCCCGGCAGCATTCCCTTTTGCAAGCTGATCGAACAGCAGAAGCTGTTCCATAGAAATATTTGGTTTTTGATTTTTTTGGCAGGAGTACGCTATAAACATTCACTTGATTTCAGATGTGCATACTGAATTTTCCGATGTCATTCATTGTGCGCCAACGGCAACCGATGTTGTTGTTTTAGCGGGTGATATCGGTCGGGGTACGCATGGCATCGAATGGGCAAAAAAATCCTTTCCCAATAAACCCACCATTTATATCGCGGGTAATCATGAGTTTTATCGGGGTGATATCAGTGATATCAGAGAAATACATAAGCAAGCCAAAGCAAGCGGTATCCATTTTCTGGAAAAAGAGCAGGTTGTGATTCATGGCGTCCGTTTTTTAGGCTGTACCTTATGGACCGATATTGCAAAATGGTCTGAAGACAAGGTGGAAAATGCCAGAACTTTGATGAACGACTATCAATATATTATGGCCAGGGAATGGTGGCGCGATAAGGATAATTGTCAGTTGGCGGCAAAATATCTCAATAGGGATAGCAAACAATTAAAAAAGGCTGGCTTGTTTCAACCCGTTGTTTCTTATCTTATGCATATTCAATCACTTGCCTGGTTGACCCGGAAATTGCGGCAACCTTTTCATGGTAAGACGGTTGTGGTTACTCACCACGCTCCATCTTACAAATCCACAGAAAAAGAAACCAGTGAAAAAAGGATTATTTTACGTTCTTCTTACGCTTCGGATCTGGAAGCGTTCATTTTACAATATCAAGATGCCATTGATTTATGGTTGCATGGGCATATTCATCAGGCAGTGAATTATCAGATACATGGGGTTCCGGTTCGTTCGAATCCCCGAGGTTATCCGCTTTTCAATCCAATGGGTTCGGATCAACCATTTGGTTTTGATGATAATTTGTTATTGTATGTCTAGACTGTCAGGTTGATATTTTTTTGGGTCTATGAAGATTTGCATGGGTAATATATTCTAATCGATCGAATATCATATTTTACAGATAATGGGGTTCTGCTCATGAACAGCACGGAACTGTTCGGTACCGCGCATCGCTAACTGTATATAAGGCCGTTTAAGCAGAACATTTTCCCGGCCATGTTCCGGCTCAACACCGGCAAGATCGCATTTTGAGCAACCGACCGGTTTTGGCCTGCCGCTTACACCTTTTTGATTGTTAATTATCGGTAAACACTACAGCGGATTGAACGGCTTTAGTGTTTACTACAAAGAAATATTGGCAGAACATTTTTACGCAGGATTTAACCCATCTAATGGTTGTAGATTATTTCTCAGTACAGGCACATGCTACTTTAAAGAAATAGCGTTCACCGCAAAATATATACCATATATTAACTATTTGATTTATATATCAATTATCAATCGGACAAGCCAGTACGCTGAAGTCGGGCAAAGCAAAATCAAACCTTTTATGGACTTTGCCAAGACCGTCAAAGCGCATCTTTCAGGAATCGTGAATTTTGTGGAAACCCAGATTACCAATGCGATACTGGAAAGTATCAACAACAAAATTCAGATGGCCAAACGAAGAGCCCGTGGCTATCGAAACATTGATAACTTTATCAATATGATTTACTTCCTGTGCGGTAAATTGAAATTCAATTACCCACTCTATTCTTCATAGACCCTAATATTTCTATACTTCCAGGGAGTGGCGATTCAAATGTGCATTGTGTGAGTTCTGATAGCGTAGCAACGGATCCTGGCGGTAATAAAGCCGTAACTGAGCATAAACTTCGGCGAAATGCTGTTGTAATAGATCGGGAGCCGTGAAAAAATATTCGCTGAGTACAGCGAAAAATTCGGCCGGGCTGGTTGATGCGTAAGGGTTGATCGGAGCCGGCAAATGCTGTTCAAGAACCCGGTTGAGTTGCCGGTAAGCCATGCTGAATGCTTGTGTCCATTGTTTTATCCGCATCGAGGTATGTAAGGGTGGCATGCCGTTGGCGCGGCCGTTGAGCATATCCAGTTTATGGGCTATCTCATGAATGACAACATTATGGCCTCGCCGCTGAGTTTGCAAATCCGTTTCGATGTCTTGCCAGGATAAAATAACAGGGCCTTTTGACCAGGACTCACCGCTCAATATGCGATTATTCCGGTGGACAATACCATATTCATCCATTTCCTCCCGGCTGACATAAAACGCGTCTGGATAGATGATGACATCTTGCCAACCGTCAAGCAATTCCATACCCAGGCTCAGAATTGGAATACAGGCGAGGGTTGCGATCATGATACGCATTTGGGAGTTGATTCGTATATTGATGCCGACGATATTTTTGTAGTACAGGAATAAAGTGGCCAGTTCCCGCAAGTGGGTTTTTTCTACCGAACTCATGTCATGCAACAAAGCTGTTTGCCTGCTTACATTTTTCCAGATGTGATGTTTAATGGCATGGCGGTGCAGAATGTACCGGGTCTGGACACGCCTGAGAATATTCATGAATTATCGGTTAAATTGTCGATGTGCATTGGGTTACAAATATTTGCGCAAAATTATCTTGCGCATGCGTACATAAAAATCTTCCATTACGGTAATAAATGAATTTTGTTCGCTCCAAAAGGGCGGATAATCTCCTCCTTTTTTGACAAGGAGTGCGGGTATCATTGTTTCCTGGGTGGGTTCTATTTGTTGGGGTAAAGGGGTTTTGCCATGCCAGAATTGTTTCAATGTGATTTTTTCAGGGATTGTGTCGGGTTTGGGGCGGGTAAAATAGTTGGTGCCCGGCGTAATGGACGGAGCCTGTGTTTGTTGAGCATCAGCCAGTATCTTACCCAACGGAGATTTGAGTAATTCCTTGTGCAATTCTTTTTTTGCCAGGCCGCGCATGGCAAACAATAAAAACGGCTCTTGATCGAATTGTTGTGCCAGCCGGTAACAGACCCCGGCAATATGTTTACAAGGGGTGGCGTAGTCCGGGCAATCGCAGCTGACAGTAAAATCATCATAATCTGCTGGCAAAAGCCGGGTCTTAGCTCCTTGGAACACCGTTTCAATATTTTCAGGAATTTCATTGAGCAACAAGCGGGAGATAAAACCGGCATTTTCGCTTATCTGGGCGATAATATGTTGCCATTGTTTGTTTGACAAGGCTTTCATTTGCACACGCACGTGATAACGGGGTTCTTTGTAAACGCCAAAATATGGATTGACATTACCGCGCACTGTGGCCTTTACGAGGCCATTGTTTATACTCCAGGTTTTTATTCGTTCATCACTCGCATAGGAGCGGCCACGTTTCAGCCGTCCGGGGTCAGTAAAATTTTCCAATGCTTGCAGGAAGCGCTGTCCCCACCAGGTTTTACTAATATTCATGATTAATCCGCCAAAACACTGTTTTTGTTAAGCGCAATCAAGGCACGAAATGCTTGATTGTCCAGTGATGTCAACCAGCTTTCATCATTGCCGATAATGGCATCGGCCATTTTCTGTTTATCTTCGATCATCTGATCGATGCGTTCCTCCAATGTGCCCAGAGTAATGAATTTATGGACAAAGACATTTTTTTTCTGGCCGATACGAAAAGCACGATCAGTGGCCTGGTTTTCCACAGCGGGATTCCACCAGCGATCAAAATGGAATACATGGTTGGCGCGGGTCAGGGTAATGCCGACGCCACCGGCTTTGAGCGACAGGATAAACGCTGCAGGCGGTGTATCCGGATCCTGGAACTGGTTGATCATGCGTTCGCGTTTATTGCGTGATGTGCCGCCATGTAAATAATAACTTGGGTAGTGTTTGTCGTGTTTCAGATAATTTTCCAGTTGTTCGCCAATTTCGGTGAACTGGGTAAAGATAAGCACACTGTCACCGTCGGCGAAGGCTTCTGCCAGCATTTCTGTCAGGCGCTCCAGTTTATGTGATCGTTCCGGCGTGAAAGGGCTGTCATCATGTAAAAACTGCATCGGGTGATTGCAGATTTGTTTTAACTTGAGCAATGTGGATAACATCAATCCCTGGCGGGCGATACCTTCGGCGTTTTCAATATCCCGATTGACCTCCTGTACAACGGCTTCATATAACGAAGCTTGTTCCTTGCTTAAATTGCAATATTGTTTGTTCTCGATTTTATCGGGTAGATCCTTGATAATGCTTTTGTCGGTTTTAACCCGGCGCAGGACAAGGGGCTGGATCAGTTTTTTCAATATCGCCGATTGTTTCGCATCGTTATTGCGTTGGATGGGAATTTCGTATTGTTTCCGAAACCGGGTTTGTTTGCCGAGGTATCCCGGGTTGAGAAAGTTGAACACCGACCATAGATCCATCAGCCGGTTTTCCACGGGCGTTCCGGTCAGGGCCAGGCGGTGTGTCGTTTGTAATGTCAGAATCGCTTTGGTTTGTGCAGTTTTTGGGTTTTTGATGTTTTGTGCTTCATCCAGAACGATACGGTGCCAGATTTGCTTTTTAAACAAGATGGCATCTTTGCGTATCAAGGTATAGGATGTGATCAATAAATCGTATTGTCGGCACATTACGGCGAATTTGTCCGCTTTCTTTTCCCGGTTAGCACCGTGATGGATCAATGTCGTTAAATGGGGAGCGAATTTTTCTACTTCTTTTTGCCAGTTGCCCAATACTGATGTGGGCGCGATCAGCAGAGTGGCGCCGCTGGATTCATTCGCTTCTTTTTCCAGCACCAGGTTAGCGATGACCTGCATGGTTTTACCCAGCCCCATATCATCGGCCAGACAGCCGTTCAGCCCCAACTTTTCGAGATAGCGTATCCAGGCCACGCCGCGTTTTTGATAATCGCGTAATTGGGCTTTGAGTCCTGCCGGGTTGTCTATGGGCTGTAGTTTCTGGTTGTCGTTTAACCGGGATAAAACCACAGCCAACCAATCATTGTCTGCCAGTTCCAGGTCTTCTTCGGCTTCGGCCAGTTTTTTCAGAAGTTCCTGTATTGACCATTGCTTTTCGACATCTTGCTGTTGTTTCCACAAATTCAGCAGTTCCTGCATTTTGGCTTGATCGAGTTGTACCCATTGTCCTCTAAACTGGACTAATGACGATTTCGCGGCGATCAGTTGTTGCCATTCCTCCTCCGAAACGGGTTGTCCGTTTATGGCAAGTTCATAGTGATAATCCACCAACTTATCCAAAGACAGGTAGGTTTTACCGGAAGTTTGCCCGGAACTTGTATTCCGGCTTTGCAATCGCAATTTGGCACGTTGCCGGCCTTTGGGAGTCAGATGAGCTGGAATATTGATTTGGAAACCTGAATCCTGCAAAATCCAGGCTTGCTCCTGGAGAAAATCCGCCGCCTCAACCCGGTTCAGATGTATTGATGAAGGCGTTCGGGTGGTCATGCTTTGCCATAATTTGGGATAAATTTTGGCGGCGTGCGCAAGTTGCAGCAACACCCGTCGCTCGATATCGGTGCCGAATTGTTTATTGAGAAAATTTTGTTCCTTTTTGTCATGCCGCCAAAAATCGGCAAGTGGCCATTTCAGGGAAGGGTCTTGCAGGGAGCTTAAAAAAAATGTCAATTGCCATGAGTCGGCTTGATCGGCAGGCGCTTCGTGCAGCTGTAATCCCAGTTGAAGGTTCTGGAATTGTTCGTTCTCGAACAGTTTTTGTTGCCATTGAAAATACTTGGCAAACATCATGGGCAGGCTTCGTTTTGCAGTTTTATATATGGGTTTCAATCGGTTATGAGGGATGAGTATATCCGCTAGAATGTCTTCCTGGATTCTTTTATGGAAAAGCTTGGGCAAATCATCCAGGGCGGAATCCAGGATTTTGTCGATACACACTTCCGCAAAATGGCGTAACAGGGTTTCCGGATCATATCCCAGATGGCAAGTCAGAGGGATTTGGCTTACCGCTTGCCGGATCAGGCTCTCGTATTGACTGGAAAGAATTTTCCAGTTTCGGTAAAGTTCGGTTGTACGGCCTTTTTTGTGCGTGATTAACGCGACAACATAACGATCCTTGTACAGGATTTCCTTAAGTGACTGCGAAAAATAATACCAAAATAAAAAATCAGGGCCAATGCGGGTATTGGTTGCAGCCTGATAACAACTCAGAAAATGGATATTGTTGATCTCTTTTAAAGGGTATTGTATCGGGTAACAATGAACCTGCCAGCCAGTCAGGCGGACTTCATCATCGGTGTTATCCATGCCGGGTTCCGGACAAGGCAAGGGACGGTTTTGATCGCCGGGAAGGGTAATGGTTTGTAACGAGAGATCGTCTTTTTGCGCCGTGGTGATGGCCAAGTCCTGTTTTAGAAAATTTGCCAGGGTTTCATTTTGCAAATGTTGCGGGTGTATCCCGGGTTGCTTTTTTTTCGGGTTTTCATTGTGTTCAACCCAGATGAAAAAGGTTCCGGATTGAATAAAACCGGTATTGTCCTCAGGCCGCCAGAAACCATGTATCGTATTCATATTTAATCAATTGTCGTGAGTCGGTTTTATTTACGGGATTTATTGAAAGGGGCATTCGTCAGTGTCTGCAATTTGCTACTGGCTATCATAAACGATCAAAGTTCCATATAATAACCGATTAAATTCATATTTTTCACCCGTTCAGTAGAGATTCATGGATTTTAAATTTTTAGACTTTGAACAGCCCATCGCCGAGCTTGAAGCAAAGATTGAAGAGCTTCGTAATGTAGAGTTTGACAATGATATTAATATCTCCGACGCGCTTAAGCAACTGGAAGAAAAGAGCCAGGCATTGACCGAAGCGATTTTCTCGGATTTGTCCGACTGGCAGATTTCGCAATTGTCTAGACATCCCGGGCGGCCTTATACGCTGGATTATGTTAAACATATGTTCAGTGATTTTCATGAATTGCATGGTGACCGGAGTTTTGCCGACGATCCGGCTATCGTTTGCGGCTTGGCGCGGCTGGGTGGCCGGGCGGTCATGCTGATTGGCCATCAAAAAGGTCGTGATACCAAAGAGAAGATTTATCGTAATTTTGGTATGCCAAGACCGGAAGGTTACCGTAAGGCCTTGCGGGTGATGAAACTGGCTGAACGTTTTAAATTGCCGATTATTTGTTTGATCGATACCCCGGGCGCTTATCCTGGCATTGGCGCCGAGGAGCGGAGCCAAAGCGAGGCGATTGCACGTAATTTGTTTGAAATGTCCAAATTGCGTACACCGATCATTTGCACGATCATTGGCGAAGGCGGTTCCGGTGGTGCGTTGGCGATTGGGGTGGGCGATCGGCTGGTTATGCTGGAATACAGCACCTATTCGGTGATTTCGCCGGAAGGGTGTGCGTCGATTTTGTGGAAAAGTGCCGACAAAGCCGAATTAGCGGCGGAAGCGATGGGTATCACCTCGGATCGGGTGCGCGAAGCGGGTTTGCTGGATGAGGTGGTGCGCGAGCCACGGGGTGGTGGTCATCGCGATTTTAAAGCGGTCGCGCGTAACTTAAAGGAAGCCCTGTTACGGCATCTGAAACAGCTGGATGAGGAATCCACCGATTTTCTGCTGGAAAAACGTTATCAACGGCTTATGTCGTTTGGTGCTTTTATTGAAGAAATACCGCCGAAACCGAAAAAAAACACGAAATGATATTTGCCGGGTTTTGCATTTTAAATTGTGGTGGATATTGTTGAAGCCGTTAAACGGTTGTTGTCGGCTTATCCAGATAGCGAACGGATTTATATTGCCTACAGTGGCGGTCTCGATTCGCAGGTGTTATTGCATTGTTGTGCGTCACAGGTAGCGTTCCGAAACAAAATCACTGCGATTCATGTTCATCACGGTTTGCAGCCGGAAGCCGAACGTTGGGTAAAACATTGCGCCGGGCAAAGCCGGCAACTGGACATCGCATTCCAATGTTTGCGGGTTGATGCCAAAGCCGTAAACGGTCAAAGTCCGGAAGAAGCGGCGCGTGATGCACGCTATCGGGCTTTGCGTTCGTTAATCCGGGCCGGAGATGTTTTGTTGACTGCGCAACACCGCGAGGATCAACTCGAAACCGTGTTGTTGCAGTTGTTTCGGGGTGCTGGTCTGGCTGGTCTGGCCGGTATTCCCAAGCAAATGCGGTTTGGAAAAGGTTATTTGCTCAGACCGCTGTTGCCGGTTGCAAAATGGCAAATTCAGGAATATGCGCGGCAGCACCGTTTGCAATGGATTGAAGACCCCAGCAATCAAGAAGATGATTTTGATCGCAATTATCTGCGCAACAGGGTTATTCCGTTATTGAAACAGCGTTGGCCGGCTCTGGACAAAACCGTGACACGCAGCGGCAAACATTGCGCCGAGGCGCATCACTACCTGGCGCAAGTTGGTGACAACTTGTTGCGATCGGTATACGACCCTGAACAAGGCACTCTCTATATAAAACGCTTGCAGGAAAAAAGCCGTTTTGAGCAGAGGCAGATTATCCGGGCCTGGTTTCTGGAGCTGGGCTTGCGCATGCCGTCCAGCCAGAAAGTTGAGCAAATTCGGATCGGGGTTGTTCTCGCCCGGCAAGATAGCTGCCCGCAGCTACAAGGCAAAGGTTTTATCATTCGGCGCTATCGGGATCGTTTGTATTGTTTGCTGAACGAAATGGCAATCGACAGAGATTACCGTATGAACTGGACGAGATGGCAGCATGAGCTGGCTTTGCCCGGAAACGGGTGCTTGTTGGCGCTTCCAACCCGTCAGGCAGGGTTGTCCAAAGCGTGTTGGGAGTCTTCCCGGGCCAGTGTGGGTTATCGTCAAGGCGGCGAGTCGATACGTCTGCCGGGGCGTTCAGGACGGCATGGCTTGAAAAAACTGTTTCAGGAAAAAGCCATACCGCCCTGGATCAGAAACAGAATACCTTTGCTTTATTTTGATGAGCAATTGGTCGCCGTCGGTGATTTATGGATTAGCGCCGAGTTTTTCAGGCCGGAAGGTTCGGATAATTTGCGTTTACAATGGCTGCAAAATGATTTTTCTTTCGAAAAATCATGACGAATTTTCTGAAATCG
Source organism: uncultured Methylococcaceae bacterium (assembly GCA_964509475.1). Taxonomy (GTDB): domain Bacteria; phylum Pseudomonadota; class Gammaproteobacteria; order Methylococcales; family Methylomonadaceae; genus CAZDXJ01. Next base: position 22,262 of record CAZDXJ010000031.1, read on the forward strand.
GTTAAAATGAAAAGTTTTTTATATTGATTTGGCTTAGGGTTAAAAGCCAGTGATCGGCATTATTACATGACAAAATTCATTTTTATTACCGGGGGCGTTGTTTCATCGCTTGGCAAAGGCATTGCGGCCTCTTCACTGGCGGCGTTGCTTGAGGCACGTGGCCTGAATGTGACCATGACCAAGCTGGATCCGTATATCAACGTTGATCCGGGCACAATGAGTCCTTTTCAGCATGGTGAGGTTTTTGTGACCAAGGATGGCGCCGAAACGGATTTGGACTTGGGTCATTACGAGCGCTTTTTAAATGCGACCATGAGCCGCAAGAATAATTTTACTACCGGCCAGGTCTATGAAAGTGTTTTACGCAAGGAACGCAAAGGGGACTACCTTGGCGCAACCGTACAGGTCATTCCCCATATTACCGATGAAATCAAGCGGCGTATCAAGGAAAGCGCCGAAGGTCTCGATGTCGCGTTAATTGAGGTTGGCGGCACCGTGGGTGATATCGAATCTTTGCCTTTTCTGGAAGCGATCCGGCAAATGGGAGTTGAACTGGGGCGCGATCGCGCCTTGTTCATTCATTTAACCCTGGTGCCGTTTATCCGTTCGGCGGGTGAGTTGAAAACCAAACCCACGCAACACTCGGTCAAGGAACTGCGCACAATCGGGATTCAGCCGGATATTTTGATTTGCCGCTCCGAACAGGCGCTTCCGGCTTCGGAACGGCGTAAAATCGCTTTGTTTACCAATGTTCATGAGCAAGCGGTTATTTCCGCTGTCGATGCCGATACGATTTATCGTATTCCGATTTTGTTACATGGGCAGGGTCTGGATGATATCGTTGTGCGGCAACTGCGCCTGGATGTGCCGGCGGCGGATTTGTCAGCCTGGGAAAAAGTTGTTGATGCCTTGACCCATCCGCATAGTGAGGTGCGGATTGCCATTGTCGGTAAATATGTTGATCATGTCGATGCCTATAAATCCTTGCATGAAGCGTTGATGCATGCCGGCATTCAGACACGCAATACCGTCAAAATTGAATACATCGATTCGGAAACCATCGAGGAACAAGGCACAAACTGCTTGCAGAGCATTGATGCGATTTTGGTTCCCGGAGGGTTCGGGGAACGGGGTATCGAAGGCAAAATCGCTGCCGTGAATTTTGCCCGGGAAAATAATATCCCTTATCTGGGTATCTGTTTGGGCATGCAGGTTGCCGTGATCGAGTTTGCACGTAATGTTGCCGGTTTGGAAGGTGCGCATAGTACCGAGTTCCTACCGCAAACACCGTATCCGGTTTTGGGTCTGATCACCGAATGGATGGACGCAGCCGGGCAAGTGGAAACCCGCAGCGAAAATTCGGATATGGGGGGCACGATGCGGCTGGGTGAGCAAAAATGCCGTCTGCAACGCGATTCACTGGCGTTTGCCTTGTATCAAAAAGATGTGATCAGCGAACGCCACCGTCACCGTTATGAATTTAACAATCAATATTTGCCACAACTGGAACACAGTGGCATGCGTTTTTCCGGCAAGTCAATTGACGGGCGCCTGGTTGAAGTTGTGGAATTGCCGGATCACTCGTGGTTTCTGGCTTGCCAGTTTCACCCGGAATTCAAATCAACGCCGCGTCATGGACATCCAATATTTTGTGGATTTGTCAAAGCCGCATGTAAACATCATCAACAATTGGGAGATTTATCTTGAAACTTTGTGGTTTTGAAGTCGGACTGGAGCGGCCATTTTTTTTAATTGCAGGCCCCTGTGTGATAGAAAGTGAGTCGTTGGCTTTGGATACGGCCGGTTTTTTACAGGAGCTGACTTCCCAATTAGGTATTCACTTTATTTACAAATCCTCCTTTGACAAGGCGAATCGATCCTCACACCGGAGTTATCGCGGTCCGGGCGTCGAACAAGGTTTGCAAATCCTGCAAAAAGTCAAACAACAGATCAAGGTTCCCGTGCTGACCGATGTCCACGAAGATACACCTTTGGAGGAAGTTGCGGAAGTTGTGGATGTATTACAGACGCCGGCGTTTTTGTGCCGGCAAACCAATTTTATCCAGAAGGTTGCCGCATTGGGCAAGCCGGTCAATATCAAAAAGGGTCAGTTTCTGGCGCCCTGGGATATGCAGAGAGTGACCGACAAAGCCAAAGCGACGGGGAATAAGCAGATTTTGGCCTGTGAACGCGGGGTTTCATTTGGTTATAACAACCTGGTTTCCGATATGCGTTCGCTGGCGGTCATGCGCGATACCGGTTGTCCGGTAGTGTTTGATGCCACCCATTCGGTGCAATTGCCCGGTGGACAAGGCACACATTCCGGTGGCCAGCGTGAATTTGTGCCGGTTCTGGCGCGGGCCGCAATGGCAGTGGGTATTTCCGGTTTGTTTATGGAAACCCACCCCAGTCCAGAGCAGGCCTTGAGTGATGGGCCAAATTCCTGGCCCTTACATCGGATGCAGGAACTCTTACAGATTTTAATCACGATCGATCAGGTTGTGAAAGCCAATGACCTGATTGAAACAACTTTATAGGAAAACAAATGGCGGAAATAGTTGATATTCAAGCAAGAGAGATTTTAGATTCACGCGGTAATCCAACGGTTGCCGCAGAAGTCGTGTTAGCTTCCGGCGAGGTCGGTAGCGCCATGGTGCCATCCGGTGCATCAACCGGTGAACGTGAAGCCATTGAATTGCGTGATGGCGATAAATCCCGTTATCTGGGTAAAGGCGTGTTGAAAGCGGTTGAAAACGTTAATACCGAAATCCGTTCGGCAATCGTGGGTATGGAAGCGTCCGATCAGGCCGCTATTGATAATAAAATGATTGAACTGGACGCTACCGAAACCAAAGCACGGTTGGGTGCGAATGCGATGTTGGCGGTATCGATGGCGGCCGCTCATGCGGCGGCCAAAGCCGGTGGCATTCCTCTGTATCGTTATTTGCATCAAGGCGATGAGTTCATTATGCCGGTGCCGATGATGAATATCATCAATGGCGGATCGCATGCGGACAACAGCGTCGATCTTCAGGAGTTTATGATTCTGCCGGTAGGCGCACCGACTTTTCGGGAAGCGATTCGTTATGGTGCGGAAGTATTCCATAATCTGAAAAAAGTTTTATCAAAGCAGGGTATGGCCACGACAGTGGGTGATGAAGGGGGATTTGCGCCGAATCTGCCGTCCAATGAAGCCGCTATTGGTGTGATTTTGCAGGCTATTGAACAGGCCGGTTATAAACCGGGCGAAGATATTTTCCTGGGTCTGGATGCAGCGAGTTCTGAATACTATAAAAACGGTGTTTATGATCTGGAATCCGAAGGCAAGCAATTAACTTCGGAACAAAATGCGGAATTTTTTGCCGATTGGGTGAATAAATATCCGATTATCAGTATCGAAGATGGTATGGATGAAAACGACTGGGACGGCTGGAAATTGTTGACTGATAAAATTGGCGATAGAATCCAGCTGGTTGGTGATGATTTGTTTGTCACTAACCCGGCAATCCTGAAACAAGGGATTGAAAAAAACATTGCCAATTCGATTTTGATCAAAGTAAACCAGATCGGTACCTTGACCGAAACTTTAAAAGCCATTGAAATGGCGCAATCCGCTTCTTATTCGGCGGTTGTTTCGCATCGTTCGGGTGAAACCGAAGATGTGACCATTGCCGATTTGGTGGTTGCCACCGGTACGGGCCAGATTAAAACCGGCTCTCTGAGTCGTTCCGATCGTATCGCCAAATATAATCGTTTGATGAAAATTGAGCTGGAATTGGGCGAACAGGCGAAATATGCAGGACGTGATGCTTTCAACCGGTTGTAATCTGGCTGGCATTACGGATTAAAGCGGAGAGTCGTGTTTCTCTCCGCTTTATAGCCATAAAATCCATGAAATTCCTCATTGCCGTGCTTGTTGTTTTGATTGCTCTATTGCAATACCGCTTATGGTTTGGTGACGGCAGTATTCGCCAAAACCGGATTTATCAGCAGCGGCTTGATGTCTTGGAAGAGGAAGTGCTGAACAAGCGCCGCCGTAATGAGGCGCTTTACGCTGAAGTACTGGAATTGCGTAAAGGGGGAGAAGCTATTGAGGAACATGCCCGTTACGACCTGGGCATGATTAAGGAAGGAGAAACCTTCTTTCAGGTGATCCAATAAACATGAGACGAGTATCGATACAATTTTGGGCTATCGTACCTGCGGCGGGTGTTGGTAAGCGCATGTCGGCAGACCGGCCCAAGCAATATCTTGAACTCAATGGCCGTTGTGTGATTGAGCATACGCTGACCCGGTTACTGGGAGCGGAGGTTTTTTCTGCCGTGTCGGTCGCCATTTCAAGCGGTGATCCTTATTGGCCACAATTGCCGCTATCCCGGCATGAAAAAATCATTCGTGCCCAGGGTGGTAAAGAACGTGCCGATTCCGTTTTATCGGCTTTACTGGCGATACAGGACAAAGCGGCCGATCAGGACTGGGTTTTAGTGCATGATGCGGCGCGGCCTTGTTTGACGACAGCCGATATTCATGGCTTGATTGACCAGGTCTGCAATGATGATGTGGGTGGTATTTTGGCGCTGGCATCGCACGATACCTTGAAGGATGTTGATAGTGAGCGTATTACCGGCACCATCGATAGAAGCCGGATATGGCGGGCATTGACACCGCAAATGTTTCGTTATGGGGTTTTGAAACAGGCTTTGCAGGAGGCGGCGGTTAACGCGGCATGGGTGACCGATGAAGCCAGCGCGCTGGAATTAAAAGGCTTGCAGCCTAAAATTGTCGAAGGAAGGCCGGACAATATTAAAATCACCCGGCCCGAAGATCTGGCGTTAGCGAATTTTTATCTGGAGCAACAATGTTTAGAATAGGGCAAGGTTACGATGTGCATGCTTTCCAGGAACACGGTGATGTCATTCTGGGCGGTGTGAAAATTGATTATGACAAGGGTTTGGCGGCGCATTCCGATGGTGATGTAGTATTGCATGCACTGTGCGATGCCTTGCTGGGCGCGGCGGCGTTAGGTGATATCGGGTTACATTTTCCAGACACCGATCCGCAATTCAAGGGCGCCGACAGCCGGGTTTTGTTGTGCCATGTTTACACTAAAGTACAGGACAAAGGTTATAAACTGGTCAATACCGATATTACCATTATTGCTCAGGCACCCAAAATATCACCTTATAGTTCGCAGATGCGGCAAAATATTGCCGATGATTTGCAAGTTGATGTCGATTGTGTGAACGTCAAGGCAACGACTACAGAAAAATTGGGCTTCACCGGGCGCAAGGAGGGTATCGCTGTCCAGGCAGTGGTTTTATTGGAAAAACAATCTCAATGAATGATGAGTGTTTTGCCAGATTGGCCTTATGCCTATAGTGGCCCTGAAAGCACAGGCAATATACGCCGCTATGTGGAAGATTTCGAAGTCAATGAACAATTAGGCTTCGAGCTTTCGGGAAAGGGTGAGCATGTTTTTTTGTGGATTGAAAAACGGGGTGAAAATACCGATTATATTGCCCGGCAATTAGCACGCTTTGCCAAAGTCCACTGCCGGGATATTGGTTATGCCGGCCTGAAAGATCGCCATGCCTTGACCCGGCAATGGTTCAGCGTATATTTGCCAGGAAAGGAAGAGCCGGGTTGGACGGCATTTTCCGGGGATAGGGTCAAAGTATTGCGAAGCACAAGGCACAACCGGAAATTGAAACGCGGCGTGTTGCAGGGCAATCATTTTAATTTGACCATTCGTGATTGGGATGGTAGTCAAGCGGGCACCCGGCAGCGGCTGGAAATCATCAAGAACAAGGGAATACCGAATTACTTTGGCCCGCAGCGTTTTGGCCGTTCGGGACAAAACCTCAACAAAGCGGTACAGATGTTCCGGGGACAGCGGGTCAAGCGCCAGCAACGCAGCCTTTATCTGTCCGCTGCGCGAGCGTTTTTGTTCAATCAAATCCTGGCTCATCGGGTGCAGCGTGGGGATTGGGATAAAGCCCTGTCGGGAGATACCTTCATATTTGATAAATCGCATCAGTATTTTAAATCCACGCAAGCCGATAGCACAATTTTGCAACGACTTGAACATTTTGTGATTCATCCGTCGGGTTGTTTATATGGTCTGGGCGAAACCGATAATTGCGATTTGGCATTGAGTCTGGAAACACAGATCATTGAACGTTTTCCTGTATTGCGTGAAGGACTGGAAAAATCGGGGGTACACCGATCGCGGCGGGCGTTGCGGGTAAGAGCAGAGGATTTGCGATGGCATATCAATCAATCGGTTTTGACGGTAGCATTTTTTTTGCCAGCCGGTAGTTATGCAACTTCATTGTTACGGGAATTTATTGATTTCAAGGAATTTTAGATGGACATTTTGCAGGCCATCGTATTGGCTTTTTTACAAGGTTTAACGGAATTTCTGCCAATTTCCAGTTCGGCACATTTGATTTTATTGCCAAAATTGTTAGGTTGGCAAGATCAAGGCAGTGCTTTTGATGTAGCTGTACATATCGGTACATTAACGGCTGTGGTGGTTTATTTTCGTAAAGATGTTTTGGCAATGCTGGGGGCCTGGTTTTCCTCGTTGCGTGGCAAAGCAATGACTGATCAGGCACGTCTGGCCTGGTATGTCATTTTAGCTACAATTCCGGTAGGGTTGGTGGGCATCAGTATACCGGATACCATTGCAACCCAATTGCGTTCGCCATTAGTCATTGCTTGGGCGACGATTGTTTTCGCCTTGTTAATCGCTCTGGCAGAAAAAATGGCAAAAGAAAATAAACATAAGGTCAGTTTATCCGCTGCCATTGTGATTGGTCTGTTTCAGGCTATTGCCTTGATTCCCGGTACATCGCGTTCTGGCATTACCATTACTGCCGGTTTGTTGATGGGCTTGAGCCGTGATGAAGCCGCGCGTTTTTCTTTTTTGTTATCCATACCTGTCATTGCCCTGGCGGGTTTGTTGAAAACCGCTGAACTGTTGCAATCGCCGGAGCCCGTTATGTGGCATCTGATGTTAATCGGTATACTGCTATCCGCCACTGTGGCGTATCTAACAATCGCCTGGTTTTTAGCTTTATTGGAACGGATAGGTTTGGGACCCTTTGTCTGGTATCGATTATTGTTAGGCGCTGTTTTGTTTGCTGTATTTTTGTGAATGTGGAAGTAGAGTTTTCGACGAACGGATTCGTTACGGGTAAATTTCTGATTAAGATTTACCGGATATAAAAATACCTTGACACAAAAGGAAAAGGCTATATAATGGCCAGCTCTTTTGCAGAAGCCAG
>CAZDXJ010000032.1:0-29343 GCA_964509475.1 uncultured Methylococcaceae bacterium
ATTGCCAGGCTTTTATTTAAAAACCCAAACCCCAGCAGGGGCTTGGGTTTTTTTTTGGGGCGGAGAAATACCGCTGGAGAATAAATTTTATGCAGGTATTTGCATGCTCATGCAATGCAGACTGCCATATTGTTGTATGAGGGGTAGACAGGAAATTGCAATGATCTCCCGATCTGGAAAACAGATGCCTAGCTTTTCTAAAATTATTTGATCCATGGGGTCCTCATAAACCGGAACTAAAACGGCATTGTTCAGGATTAAAAAATTGGCATAATTGGCCGGTAAAGGTTTGCCTTCGCCATTATAAATTGGTGTCGGTAGTGGTAATGCAGTGAGTTGGTAGGGGAAGTCCGATGTTGTTCGAAAGGCTTTCAACTGTGTTTCCATGTTTTTCAAGCTTGAAAAATTCGGATTGTTCGGATTGTCACAACTGCTATAGACAATATGTTCTGAAGAACAAAACCGCGCCAATGTGTCGATATGTGCGTCTGTGTCATCGCCAGCCAGATTAGGCTGGTCAAGCCACAAGATTCGTTTTATGGAAAAGGCTTGTTCCAGGTTTTGTTCGATTTGTTGTTGGTTCAAATGAGGGTTGCGGTTTGGGCTGAGCAGGCACTGCTTTGTGGTTAGTAGTGTTCCTTGTCCATCGCTTTCAATGCTGCCGCCTTCCAGAATCATGTCAACATTTCGGATTTTTATGTGATGGAAAAACCGCGAAGTTGACAGGGTCTGATAGAGATTGTTGTCGTTCTGATGAGGATATTTATCACCCCAGCCATTGAACTGGAAGTTGATGAGTTGATAGCCACTATTTGTCATTACAGGTATTGGGGAGGTGTCCCTGACCCAAATATCGTCATAGCTTGCTTGTATAAAATTTTCAAATCCAGGTAGTATATTCTGGATATATTGTTGATGCTGCTCGTCTTGACAAATAACAATCAGTTCTTGGTGTTTTATTATCGCTTCCGATATTTGTTTATAGGTTTGTTCAACCTGAACCAAATTGTTTTGGAAATCCCCTTGAGGGTATGGCCAGGCAATCAGAATAGCGGATTGTTTTTCCCATTCTGCGGGCAGTCGGATGTTCATGTTTTGTTTGTTGTTTGAAGCATTTCGGCTGCGTGGGCAAGGGTGTTTTCGGTTATTTTGACACCACCCAGCATACGCGCAATTTCCTGAATACGTTCGGATTTGTTCAGTAATTTTACCGAAGACAAAGTGGTATTTTCAGCGTTACTTTTACTTACAAACAAGTGCTGGTGGGCTTGGCACGCAACTTGTGGTAAATGGGTTACGCAGAATACTTGCCGGTTCACGCTCAAGCTGCGCAAGCGCCTGCCTACAATTTCAGCGATGCCGCCACCAATGCCACTGTCTACTTCGTCAAAAATCATTGTAGGTGTGGTTTTATCACTGCTGGTTGCAACCTGAATGGCAAGACTGATACGTGATAGTTCACCCCCTGAGGCGACTTTTGCCAACGGTTTGGCGGGTAAGCCTGGGTTGGCGCTGATTTGGAATTCTATTTTGTCGAGACCATTCAAAATCGGGATTGGACTGTTTTGTGTGTTGATAAGAATCTGAAAATCGCCCTGTGGCATACCCAGTTCACGAATAAGTGATGAAATTTGGATTTGTAATTTAATGGCTGTTTTTTTACGCTGTTCGGTGAGTTGTTTGGCTGCTTTGTAATATCGCTCCTGAAGTTGAATGAGTTTGTTCTGTAGCTCTTCTATACGTTGGCTGTTATATGTCAGGTTTTCCAAGTCTTTTTGCAGTTGTATAGCTACAGCAGGAAGTCGATCGGGCGTTATCTGGTGTTTGCGGGCCAATGTCTGGATTATCCCGATTTGGGTTTCCAGCCATTGTAATCTTTGTGGATCGATTTCCTGGTTATCCAAATATCGCCTTAATTGTTGGGCAGCTTCCTGTATTTGTATTTGTGCCTCATTTAATAAGGCATTGACCTCGTTGATTTCAGGACTTAGTTGGGCCAGATCGCGTAATTCATTCAGACAATGGCCTAACATTTGGTTAACGGATTGTTGCTCGTTATCATAAAGCATATCAAGCTGTTGCTGACCGCTTGTTAAGATTTGGCCTAGATTGGCCTGTTTAAGGTGTTCTTCCGATAAAGCAGTATAATCGTAATTTTCCAAATCCAGTTGTTCCAGTTCTTCAATTTGATAACGCAACAATTCTTCCCGGTTTTGTTGTTCTTGACCGGTTTGGGTGAGTTGCTGGAGTTCGGTGTTGGTTTTTTGCCAAGCCTGGAATATATCGTTAAGTTTTTCGACCTGGGCCTGGTTTTGTCCATACTCATCCAACAAATGCCGCTGTTCGTCACGATTGAGCAATGTCAGGTGGGCGTGTTGGCCGTGAATTTCCACCAGTTTTTCACTGAGGGTTTGTAAAAATTGCAAAGTCACTGGGCGATTGTTTATATAGGCTTTGGAGCGCCCGTCTTGATTGATAATTCTGCGGATCAGACACAATGAGTTATCGCCCAATTCATTGTCAATAAGCCATTGTTGTGCGGCGGGTGCATCTTCAAGATCAAACTCAAGATTAATTTCAGCGCTTGAGCAATTGGGGCGAATATAACTGGAGTCCGCCCTGTCGCCAAGTGCCAAACCTAAGGCTGTTAATAAGATCGATTTACCGGCTCCGGTTTCACCGGTTAAAACAGACATACCTTTGCCTAAATCAAGGTTTAAGGTTTTTACGATAGCTAAATTGCTGATTGACAGATTTTGTAACATGGTCAGATGTGATAACCACTGCTCCAATTTAATTTTTTTCTGAGGATTTGAAAAAAATCATGATCTTCTGGGTGTAATATTCGAAGGGGGCGGGGTTCTTTTTTGATCAATACCTTATCACTTATCAGTACTTCAGGAATCTCGACATGATCGCAAGTGACCAGTGCGTTAATTTGTTCGTTTTGCGAAAAACTGATTTCAATTTCTGCCGAGTCGTTTATCACAATCGGGCGATTACTTAATGTATGGGGGTTGAGTGGAACCAAAACCAGGGCTTGTAATGCCGGGTGCAGAATGGGACCACCACCTGACAGAGCATAAGCGGTTGAGCCGGTTGGTGTGGAAACGATCAAGCCATCCGAACGCTGTGTGTTGAGATAAACACCATTAATTTTAGTGATAATTTCGATCATGCTTGGGGTAACCCAGCGGTGAATGACGACTTCGTTTACAGCGGTTTCTTCGTGAATAACTTGATTGGCACGGATAATTTTAGTGCGTAATAAATAGCGCTTTTCTTCTTTATAACGACCTGAAAGGATGTTTTTCAGGCTAGCAACTAATTCGGTCGGCGAAATATCGACTAAAAACCCTAATCGCCCTAAATTGACCCCGATAAGTGGGATATCGTAATCAACAATAGCTCTTGCAGCGCTCAAAAACGTTCCATCACCGCCAACGGCAATGATCAAGTCGCTGTGTTTGGCGAGTTGGTCCAGGGTGCAGTGTTTGACATGATATTCGGGTAGAAATTGGGTGCTGGCATTGTCGATTAATATGTCATATTGATATTTTTTAAGAAAACAGCAAAGGCTGGACAGTGTTTCGGCAATGCTTGGAGCACCGGGTTTGCCTAAAATACCTATGGTTTTGAATAGAGTTTGCATTAAAAGCTGTTTTTAGGCAGAAAAAAGAGTACATCAGTATTCAAAACCGGCCTGTTTGGTGATTGGCAAAAACAAAGCGGATATTCCGTTGGGATACATTTGAAAATCCAGGGCCGGTTTTGAACCTTGTATTGTTGTTCTTAAACCTCAGTTATATATTTGCAAAGCTGAAAACTTAATGTTGCTTCTTTTGAATGTCGGTGAATATTTTTAATGCTTCTTCCCAAGCGGCTAAAACTTTGTCCATGTCAACATTACCCAGGTGATCAGGTTTTAAAGCGCGGCTGACTGCAAATAATGCATCAGCGCCATATTGCAGGTCACGGGCAATGGTTTCACCATTAATATCTTTGGAAAACTGACGGGCTTCGAAATAATAGACTTTTATTTCTTGAGGGGTTGATCCATTTTTTGTTTCTTCGATGCCTTTTTTTATGATTTTAATGGTTTCCGCTGTTGCCTGTCTGGAGCCTGCCTTATCTTCGGCAGCCACAGCAGTTGTTGAATAAGTGCTGAATACGCCCATTGAGCTTCCAATAACAAGTGCTACAGCAAATTTTTTCCATATGGACATGATATCTCCTCAGTTTTGTTTTATATGTTTTAAAATGCATACTGAATATTTAGTGTGCATAGGGATTTTAACACAGCATAACCTGAATTAAAGTGAAATCTTTTCTTTATGAACCAAGCATATGCGATATAGTAGATGGGAGCATTATCAATGTTCCAGGGGCATGTTGATTATTGGAAAATACCATCTTGATAGATTCCAGGCTAACTGATATCATTCGGCGATTTTACGTTCATGATCTTATGTCATTAATGCCTTTTGTTGTGATATATAGAAGGAGGGGTTGTGGGAAATCATCCGGATTTGAATGAGCGTTCATTACAACTACTGAAGACATTAGTTGAACGATATATCAGTGAAGGCCAACCGGTTGGTTCCCGGGTATTGTCGAAAAATTCTGAATTGAAGCTGAGCGCAGCAACGATACGTAATGTGATGGCCGATCTGGAAGAACTCGGGTTGGTTCGTTCCCCGCATACTTCAGCAGGAAGAGTCCCCACCGTAAGTGGATATCGTTTGTTTGTCGATTCTCTGTTGACGGTGACACCTTTGGAAGAAGAACAGCTCAAACATTTGCATGATGATTTGCTGGAATTGGATGATCCCGGTGAAATGATCAGTACAGCAGCAAAATTGTTATCTGAAATATCGCAAATGGCCGGTGTCGTGACCTTGCCGAAGCGAGAGTTGGTCTGTTTGCGTCATATTGAGTTTTTACCGTTATCCAACACCCGGGTTTTGGTGATTTTTGTCACTAATGAACAACAGGTCCACAATAAGATCATTCATACTTCAAAACAATTTTCCGCAGCGGAATTGCAACAGGCAGCCAATTATTTGAATACGGTTTATTCAGGCAGTAATCTGGCGGCTATCCGGGAGGCGATGGTCAGGGATTTGCGTATCGATCAGGAACGCATGAACCGGGAAATGCTCAATGCTGTAGAAATTGCGCAACTGGCTTTTGACCAGGACAGCAGCAAGGAAGACTATGTTTTGACGGGTGAAACCAATTTAATGGGTTTTTCTGAATTATCCGATATGGAGCGCTTGAAACAATTGTTCGATGCATTCGGCCAGAAGCGGGCAATTATTCATTTGTTGGATCAATGTCTGGAAGCGGATGGCGTGCAAATTTTTATCGGTGAAGAGTCAGGTTATCACGCTTTTGATCATTGCAGTCTGGTCAGCGCGCCTTATTCCGTTAATGATGAGGTCGTTGGTGTGTTAGGCGTCATCGGGCCGACGCGGATGTCCTATCAAAAAATCATTCCTTTTGTCGATGTAACTGCAAAATTGTTGGGGGCAGCCTTGAATAACCAATCTTCGGCCCCATCTTAACGTCATTGGTTTTCCGCGTTATCCCTTTGGGTTGCGCGGTGCTTTTTTATCTTACAAATTCTGGAGCCATTTATAATGAGTAAAAAGCGGGAATTGCCAGATTCTCAGGCAGAAATTGACGTGCAAGAAGATGTTGCCCAACAGGTGGAGGCTGTCAGCGTGCGGAAATCAGATTCTGAACAAGGGCAAGAGGATGTTGAGGAGCCGGCTGAAATCAGCGTTGCTGAATTACAGAATCAGCTTGAGCAGGCAAAACAAGAGGCCGGGCAAAATTGGGAAAAAGTGCTTCGAATTCAAGCGGAAATGGAAAATTTGCGCAAAAGAACGCAAAAGGATCTCGAAAATGCGCATAAATTTGCTCTGGAAAAGTTTGCCAAGGAATTGATAACAGTTCTGGATAGTCTCGAACTGGGTATTCAGGCTTCGACCGGAGATAGCCCTGAGATTGTCAAATTGCGCGAAGGCAGTGAGTTGACCTTAAAACAGTTTGAGTCGGTATTGTCCAGGTTCAATATTGAAACCATCAACCCTTTGGGAGAGCCATTCAATCCCGAATGGCATCAGGCGATGTCGATGCAGGTTTCAGAGCAATACGCGCCGAATACGGTAATGAATGTTTTCCAAAAAGGTTATTTGTTAAATGGCCGGTTGCTGCGGCCGGCAATGGTGGTGGTTGCCAAAGCAATGGAAGATGGCGAACAGGAAAAAGAACAACAGACTTGAAATTTAGGTGTGACAACCTTATATCACTAACAAGTTTTAAAAAATTTTTTGATTTGGAGAATTCAATGGCTAAGATTATTGGTATTGACCTGGGGACAACGAACTCCTGTGTGGCCGTATTGGAAAACGGTCAGGCACGGGTCATTGAGAACAGTGAAGGTGCACGTACAACACCTTCTGTGATTGCATTTACCGGAGATGATGAAATTTTGGTGGGTCAGTCGGCAAAGCGCCAGGCCGTGACCAATCCTGAAAACACCCTGTTTGCAATCAAACGATTGATTGGCCGCCGTTTTGAGGATGACGAGGTACAAAAAGACATCAAAATGGTGCCGTACAAAATTGTCAAAGCGGAAAATGGCGATGCCTGGGTGGATGTGCATGGTAAAAAAATGGCTGCACCCGAAGTTTCGGCACGTGTTTTGATGAAATTGAAAAAAGATGCAGAAGCTTATTTGGGCGAAGAAGTCAAAGAAGCCGTGATTACGGTGCCGGCTTATTTCAACGATTCACAAAGACAAGCGACTAAAGATGCCGGTCGTATCGCCGGTTTGGATGTCAAGCGTATTATCAATGAGCCGACAGCGGCGGCATTGGCGTTTGGCATGGACAAGCCCAAAGGGGATTTGAAAATTGCCGTTTATGATCTGGGTGGCGGTACATTTGATATTTCAATCATTGAAATTGCCGAAATCGAAGGTGAACATCAATTTGAGGTCTTGTCTACCAACGGTGACACTTTCCTGGGCGGTGAAGATTTCGATTTAAGGATTATCGATTATCTGGCATCGGAATTTAAAAAAGAAAACGGCATTGATTTGCACAATGATCCATTGGCCTTGCAGCGTTTGAAAGAAGCGGCGGAAAAAGCCAAAATTGAACTTTCTTCAGCACAGCAAACCGATGTCAACCTGCCTTATGTCACGGCCGATGCTTCCGGGCCGAAGCATTTGAACGTCAAGTTGACACGGGCTAAATTGGAGTCCCTGGTCGAGGATTTGATCAACAGAACCAAAGCACCTTGCGAAATGGCCCTGAAGGATGCCGGCTTATCCGCTTCCGATATCAGTGAAGTGATTTTGGTCGGTGGCCAAACCCGTATGCCGAAAGTGCAGGAATTTGTCCAGGAGATTTTTGGCAGAGAGCCGCGTAAAGATGTGAATCCCGATGAGGCGGTTGCCCTGGGTGCCGCGATTCAGGCCGGTGTTTTGGGTGGTGATGTCAAGGATGTACTGTTGTTGGATGTAACACCGTTGTCTTTGGGGATTGAGACAATGGGTGGTGTAATGACCAAATTGATTGAAAAAAATACCACGATTCCGACCAACGCATCGCAGATATTTTCAACGGCGGACGATAATCAAACAGCGGTAACCGTGCATGTGTTGCAAGGTGAGCGGGAAATGGCTTCAGGTAACAAATCCCTGGGGCGCTTTGATTTGACCGATATTCCGCCGGCGCCACGAGGTGTGCCACAGATTGAGGTCTCTTTTGATATTGACGCCAATGGTATTTTGAATGTGTCGGCGAAAGATAAAGCCACCGGTAAGGAGCAATCGATTGTGATCAAGGCTTCCAGTGGTTTGTCGGATGACGAAGTCGAACGCATGATTAAAGATGCCGAAGCCCATGCCGAGGAAGATCGGAAGATGGCTGAATTGGTCGCGGCACGCAATCAGGCCGATGCCATTATCCATGCCACCGAAAAATCCATGCAGGAATTGGGTGAGCAAGTGGGAGCTGAAGAAAAAACTCAGATCGAAAAAGCCATTGCTGAGTTGAAAGAAGCGGTTCAGGGTAATGACAAATCGGTGATTGAATCGAAAACTACCGTGTTGACTGAACTTTCAGGTAAGCTGGCCGAGCGTGTTTATGCGCAGAAGGCGGGTACCGAGGGAGCGACGGAAGCGGGTGCCGAACAGGCTAAGGCAAAAACGGATGACGATGTTGTTGATGCCGAATTTGAAGAAGTCAAAGACGAAAACAAAAAATAACCCGGATGGATAGGTTCGGTTTGCCTGCATCTGAACGATGCAGGCATCCGGGGGCGTATCGCCGGTTCCGCAACATAACTTATCTTATTGGGATAACCGTCACATTCTGTTGACGGTTCTTTACGTTATGGCAAAAGAAGATTTTTACAAAATTCTCGGTGTTGACCGAAACGCCAGCGATGCTGAAATCAAAAAAAGTTATCGGCGCCTGGCAATGAAATTTCATCCGGATAGAAACAAGGACAACCCGGAACAGGCTGAGATAAAATTTAAACAGGCCAAGGAGGCTTATGAAATCTTGTCGGATCCAAAAAAACGCGCGGCTTATGACCAATTTGGTCATGCGGGTGTCGATTCATCAATGGGTGGTGGTGCAGGCGGTTTTGGCGGTTTTGGTGGCGCGGAAGGTTTCAGCGATATTTTTGGTGATGTGTTCGGTGATATTTTTGGCGGCGGTCGGCGTAGAGGTTCTGCCCGGCAAGGTGCTGATTTGCGTTATAATCTGGAACTATCTTTGGAAGAGGCGGTCGCCGGAACCGAGGTAAAAATAAGAGTACCGGTATTGGTTAGCTGTAGTGAATGCAGTGGTAGCGGTGCCCAAAGAGGTTCCAGCGCGGTGACTTGTTCAACTTGTCAGGGCCATGGCCAAGTCAGAATGCAGCAAGGTTTTTTCTCGGTACAACAAACCTGTCCGGCTTGTCATGGCGCAGGTAAACAAATCAAGGATCCGTGCCGGAAATGTCGTGGCCAGGGTCGCGTTCAGGAAACCAAAACCTTGTCCGTCAAAGTTCCGGCGGGGGTCGACACCGGTGACAGAATTCGGTTGTCCGGTGAAGGGGAGGCTGGCGAGCGTGGTGGGCCGCCCGGGGATTTGTATGTTGAAATGCATGTCAAGGAACATCCTATTTTTACCCGTGACGGGGAGGATTTGCATTGTGAGGTGCCGATCAGTTTTGCCACAGCGTGTTTGGGAGGGGAGCTTGAAGTTCCTACGCTCAATGGCAAGGTCAAGTTAAAAATACCCCCGGAAACGCAAACGGGCAAATTGTTCCGCTTGCGGGGCAAGGGTGTGAAACCTGTGCGCGGTGGCGTTGCCGGTGATCTCATTTGCCGGGTTCGCATTGAAACACCGGTAAATTTGACGCGTGATCAAAAGCAATGGATAGAAAAGCTGGACGAGTCATTAAGTGGTGGTGGTAAACATCACAGTCCCCAGGAGCATTCCTTTATGGACGGCGTAAAAAATTTTTTTGATAAACTGACAGGGTAACTTTATGATTCGTGTTGCGATTATAGGTGTAACAGGGCGGATGGGAAGAGCCTTGATTGAGGCAGTAATCTTGAATCAAGAGACAGAATTGACACTGCCGGTTGCGCGTTATGGCCACTCGATGGTAGGTGAAGACGTAGGCCGTTTAATTGGTTTGCAGCCATTCGGTGTTTCAATAGAGCACGATATATTTTCTTTTGTTGATCGATTTGATACCGTCATTGATTTTTCAGAGCCGGTTTCTTCAATGCAAGTGCTTAAAATTTGTCGTGAAACACGGAAGTCTCTCGTTATTGGGACGACCGGTTTCAGTCATCAACAAAAACAGGCGATTGAAAAGGCAGCGAAGGATATTCCGGTTGTGTATTCGCCAAATATGAGTGTTGGGGTTAATTTGTCATTGAAATTACTGGAAATGACGGCGAAAGTAATGGGGGATTACACCGATATTGAAGTGATCGAGGCGCATCATCGGCATAAAGTGGATGCACCTTCGGGTACCGCATTGCGTATGGGAGAGGTTATTGCCAAGACATTGGGCCGGGATTTGCAGGATTGCGCAGTTTATGGCCGTGAGGGACATACCGGCGAGCGGGACAGGAAAACCATCGGGTTTTCGACGATACGTGCCGGTGATATCGTTGGGGAGCATACGGTTATGTTTGCCGGTGAAGGCGAGCGTGTCGAAGTGACTCATAAAGCGAGCAGTCGTATGACGTTTGCCAATGGAGCGGTCAGGGCAGCGCTTTGGCTGGAAGGCAAAACCAATGGGTTGTATGACATGCAGGACGTGCTGGGTTTGAAATAACCCCCGGATGATGCTTGTCGCTGGCATTGATGAAGTTGGCCGGGGTTGTCTCGCCGGCGCGGTGATCAGTGCAGCGGTTATTTTAGATCCGGAGAAGCCGATAGCCGGTTTGACGGATTCAAAAAAGTTGTCGGCAAAGCAACGGCAAAGGCTCGCCTGCTCTATTCAAGAGCAAGCCTTGGCTTGGGCTGTTGGCCGGGCCGAACCCAATGAGATTGATCAACTCAATATTTTGCAGGCCTCATTATTGGCGATGAGCCGGGCTTTCACCATGTTACCCCGGAAGCCGGATTTTGTGAGAGTGGATGGTCATGTGTATCCGCCCATCGATTGTCCCGGGGATACCGTGATAGGAGGCGATGCACAGATCGCTGAAATTTCTGCCGCGTCGATATTGGCCAAGGTCGTTCGCGATAATGAGATGCAAACCCTGGATAGCCTGTATCCCGGTTATGAATTTGTTAAACATAAAGCTTATCCAACCAAACTGCATTTGCAACGCCTGCAACAGATCGGTGTGTCGGAAGTACACAGAAAGTCTTATAAACCGATACAAAAAATCCTTGTTGAATACCAAAAAAACTGACTAAAAATGTCCCCCGGTTTTGTTCATTTGCGTCTGCACACCGAGTTTTCGTTGGTTGACGGTGTGGTGCGCATCAAACCTTTAGTCAAGCGGTTGGCTGAACTGGATATGCCAGCGGTTGCCGTTACCGACCAGGGTAATTTGTTTGCCCTGGTAAAATTTTATCGCGCGGCGTTAACGGCTGGCATCAAACCGGTTGTGGGCGCCGATGTGTTTGTGTTCAACGATGAAGAACCGGTTCGTCCTCATCGTTTGACCTTACTGGTTCGGGATTATCAGGGTTATATCGCATTGACCGAGTTGCTTTCGCAAGCGTATATGAACGGTCAACATCAAGGTGTGCCCATGTTGCAGAAACAATGGCTGCAGCAGAACCATCAGGGCCTGATTGCCTTGTCCGGGGCGATGGAAGGTGACATCGGGCGGGCGCTGATTGCCGGTAAACCGGATTTGGCGAAGACGCTTGCTGCAGAATGGCAGGGCCTGTTTGGCGATTGTTTTTATCTTGAATTGCAGCGTTTGGGTAAGGCGGAAGAAGAGATATATATCCATCAAGCGGTCGATTTGGCTTTGGCCATGGATTTGCCGGTTGTGGCGACCAATGATGTACGGTTTATTGAACGCGACCAATTCAATGCGCATGAAGTCCGGGTCTGTATTCATCAGGGACGGGTGCTTGATGATAACCGGCGGCCTAAAGATTATACCGAAAACCAGTATTTGCGCAGTGTTTCACAAATGCGGGAATTGTTTGCTGATATTCCCGAGGCTTTGCAAAACAGTGTTGAAATCGCCAAACGTTGTAATCTGGAGCTGACTTTTGGCAACAATTATCTGCCCGATTTCCCGGTACCCGAGGGCCTCACCCTGGATGCGTATTTTTGCGAACTGGCACGCTCCGGTTTGCAGGAGCGTTTACAGTTGCATCCGGCTACCGGCGATGGCGACGAGACGGCCAATATTCAAGCCTACCAGGACAGGCTGGAAATGGAACTCAAGGTTATTATCCAGATGGGGTTTCCCGGTTACTTTCTGATTGTCGCGGATTTTATCCAATGGGCGAAACAGCAAGCCATCCCTGTCGGTCCGGGGCGGGGTTCGGGGGCGGGTTCCCTAGTGGCTTATGCGTTGAAAATCACCGATCTGGATCCTATTGAATTTGACTTGCTGTTTGAGCGTTTCCTCAACCCCGAACGGGTGTCCATGCCGGATTTCGATATTGATTTCTGCATGGAACGGCGTGATGAAGTGATTGAGTATGTCGCCCGGCATTATGGCCGGGATCGGGTTTCTCAAATTATTACCTATGGCTCGATGGCGGCAAAAGCGGTGGTGCGTGATGTGGGTCGGGTATTGGGTTATGCCTATGGATTTGTCGACAAACTGGCAAAACTGATCCCCTTCGAGATCGGCATGACATTATCCAGGGCGTTGCAGGAAAGCCCTGATCTGAAAAAACTTTATGATAGCGAGGAAGAAGTCAAGGAATTGATCGATATGGCTTTGTCATTGGAAGGGATTTCCAGAAACGCGGGCAAACATGCCGGTGGCGTCGTGATAGCGCCGAGTAAACTGACCAATTTCACGCCATTGTATTGTGAGCCAGGTGGTGGCAATCTGGTGACTCAATTCGACAAGGATGATGTCGAGGCGGTTGGCTTGGTGAAATTTGATTTTCTGGGTTTGCGTACACTGACCATCATCGATTGGGCACTGCGCACGATTAATCATAAAAAACTTGCGGCCGGCGAAGAACCCATCGATATCAGCCGTATTCCCCGTGATGATCCGGCACCGTACCGGCTTTTGCAAAACAGTGAGACGACGGCGGTATTTCAATTGGAATCGCGGGGTATGAAGGAACTGATACGCAAGCTGCAACCCGATTGTTTTGACGATATTATCGCGCTGGTGGCCTTGTTTCGCCCGGGGCCTTTGGAATCGGGCATGGTGGATGATTATATCAAGGTGAAACATGGCGCCAAGGCGGAATATGCGCATCCATTGCTGGAACCGATATTGAAATCGACCAACGGGGTTATTCTGTATCAGGAACAAGTCATGCAGATTGCCCGAGAGTTGGCCGGATACACGCTGGGGGCAGCGGATTTGCTGCGCCGGGCGATGGGCAAGAAAAAACCGGAAGAAATGGCCAAACAGCGGGCTATTTTTACCAAAGGTGCGATTGCCAACAATATCGATGAGAGTGTGGCAACGTATATCTTCGATTTAATGGAGAAATTTGCCGGATACGGGTTCAACAAATCGCATTCAGCGGCTTATGCGTGGGTTGCCTATCAGACCGCCTGGTTGAAGGCGCATTATCCAGCCGCATTCATGGCCGCTGTTTTGTCGTCGGATATGGATAATACCGATAAAGTTGTTGTACTTATCGAAGAGTGCCGAATGATGAAATTAACGGTCAATCCGCCGGATGTCAACGTTTCCAGCTTTCGTTTTAGCGTGAATGCACAAGAGGAGATTGTTTATGGACTTGGTGCAATCAAAGGCGTTGGGCAGGCGGCCATTGAAGATTTGATCGCGGAACGGGACAAACAGGGTGAATTTCGTGATTTATATGATTTATGCAAGCGTGTCGATTTGCGGAAGATGAACCGCCGGGTTTTGGAGGCTCTGGTTCGTGCCGGTGCTTTTGATGTTTTTGCTACCAACCGGGCGGCACATTTGCTGGAATTGCCAACGGCATTAAAGATTGCCGAACAGCATGGCCGAATGACACAGAGCGGACAGAATGATTTGTTTGGCCTGGATGTGCATCACGAGGATGCCGGTGAGGGCAATAGGGGGTATGCCGAACAAGTTGAACCCTGGCCGGAAAACGAACGTTTGACAGCGGAAAAGTCCGCCTTGGGCCTGTATCTGACCGGTCATCCAATTATCCAATATGAGGCGGAGTTGGAAAATATCACGCATGGAAAAATTGCCAAGCTGCAGAAAGACATTGAACGAGGCAATGCCAGAGCCGATGTCCGTGTCGCCGGCTTGGTTGTCGATGTACGTACCCGGCAGAGTAAAAACGGCAAAACCATGGGATTTGTGATATTGGACGATAGAAGTGGCCGCTTGGAGGTTGCCGCATTTAGTGAAACATTTGTCAAATACCGCGATTTATTGTCGAAAGACACCTTGTTGGTCGCTGAGGGTGGTATCGGTATCGATGACTTTTCGGGGTTGTGCCGTTTGACTGCGGAAAAATTGTACAGCATTGAACAGGCCAGGAATGAATTTGCCCGCTGTTTGATGATGGATTGGGATGCGGCCCAGGAGGGCAATCGATTGTTTATCAAGCAATTACAGGAGATTTTATTGCCGTTTACCGGAGGCTCTTGCCCTTTGTTGATCCGGTATCGGTCGCGTTATGCCCGGGTGAATGTACAATTAGGTGATCGATGGCGAATTCATCCTTCCGATGAGTCGCTTCTACGGTTGCGGCATTTGTTAGGGCAAGACAATGTGCAGGTTCGTTATTCATGACAACCGGCAAGAGGAGGTTGAGGCGCGCCGGTCTGGACGATGTTTACAGGAGCTCCTGTGTGGAGGGTGCCGGTGTGGTCATGAATTGCGTTTTGTCCGAAATAGACCTGATTTTTCCATTTTCTGAATTGGTTTAAGGTTTTCAAAGGTTCTTTATGAATTTGTGCGGTTTCGGTATCGACTGCCGGGATAATACAACGGGAACAGGGTTTGGGAAGGCGGAAGCCAATTGAGCCAATTTGAATAGCACGCCAATAATCTTCAGCAAAACCGGTGCATCCGGCAATGACCAGGTTGGGACGAAAACGTAGCATGGGGATATTCCGGGTCATTTTCTGATTGAGTACAGCAAGAGAGCTTTCCGAAATAATTAAAAAGGGAAAGCCGTCACTCAATGAGGTTTGATCGTTTTGGCGGGCGTATTTGGTATCAACAGGGCGTTTTTCATCTGATTGACAGACCAGTTTGCAATCGTGTTTTAGAAACTCGCTCAACCATTGATCCGCTTCTTTGGAAATATGTTGTACGCTGCATTGGTCCTGCCATAAACGGCTCTGTATCCGTGTTCCTTCTGAGGCTTGCAAGGGGATAAACAAATCGTGTTGTCCGGGGGCGCTTAATACCAGTGCGGTTTCCGTTAACGCCGTTTTGATGAGGAGCATACGCGGCAGCGAGCGTGCCGACAAAAAACGGTTGTTTTGATCGATTAACATCCAGTGACGGTCATAACGTAATCCTCTGTTATCGACTTCCCAGACGTTGACGCTGATGCCGGCCAGGGATTTGACCGGATAGATATGTATTTCGCTGAGTGTGAAGCGGGTCATTTGTAAAAATTGGAAAACTTTATTAAACCGTATTGAAAATTGCCATTATTCGGCTTTATTTTGTTATTGTATTGTTTTACAGTTGGGTTGCCAAATACTTGACGGGTAACTTTTATCGACAGGATAGCCAAAAAGCATTGAGCGAATGAACAAGAAAGAGTTAATGACGGTTTTTTTGATCGGCCTGTCGGGGCTGTTTTTTGCGGCAGGCGGAGCGTTGGCTGATAAATCCCGGAAAATATCGATTGCCTATCTGACCCAGGCCCGGGAAGCGCCGCCAGTTTTGTCCAACCTCGATCCTTTTTTGACCGATAGAGGTATTCAGGGGGCGCGTCTGGCGATTAAGGAAAATAATATAACCGGGCAGTTCACGGGACAGGAGTTCGTTTTGCAGGCGTTTGTCGTGCCGGTTGCGGGGGATGTTTTAACTGCGTTCAAAAACATCGAACAGGCTGGTTTTTCTTTTGTAGTGGTTAATTTACCGGCTGATCGGCTGAAACAGCTTGCCGGCTTGAAAACCGAATCCCAGAGTTTGTTGTTTGATGTCGCAACCCGTGATGACGAGCTAAGGCATACATTTTGTTTGCCGAATGTGCTGCATTTATTACCCAGCCGGGCCATGCGTGCGGATGCCTTGGCCCAGTACATGTTGAAAAAGCGGTGGCGGGAATGGTTTTTGGTGGTTGGAAGCAAGCCCGAAGATCGTTTGTTTGCCAAGGCGATCAAACGTGCGGCCAAGCGTTTTGGCATGAAACTGGTTGCGGAAAAGAGTTGGACACATACTTTTGATGCGCGACGCAGCGCTCAGTCCGATGTGCCGGTATTTACCCAGGGTGTCGATTATGATGTGTTGGTCGTGGCTGATGAGATGGGGATGTTTGGTGAATATTTGATGTACAGAACCTGGAAACCACGGCCGGTTATCGGTACCCAGGGCCTGATTGCGACCGCTTGGCACAGAACCCATGAGCAATGGGGTGCGGTGCAAATCCAGAACCGTTTCAAAGAGCAGGCCGGGCGCTGGATGGAGGAGGAGGACTATGCGGCTTATCTGGCGATTCGCAGTATTGGCGAAGCGGCAACTAGGACCCAATCGACGGGTATTGAGCCGATTCAGCGCTATTTATTCAGCGACCGTTTTGCATTACAGGGCTACAAAGGAAAACCGCTTTCGTTCCGGGAATGGAATGGTCAGCTGCGCCAGCCGGTATTGCTGGCGGCACCACGCTCATTGGTGGCAACCGCACCGGTAGAGGGTTTTTTGCACCCGGAAACGGAGTTGGATACTTTGGGTTATGATCGTTCGGAAGTGCATTGCCAATGAAAAACGCTTTCAAAACCTGCCCGGGAAGGGCCTTGCCAAAGAATAATCCGTTTGCCCTGCAAACAAAACAGGCCTTGCGGATTGAGCATTTGAGTTTTTCTTATGCGGGCAAAAAGGCGCTGAATCAGGTTAGTTTTTCCATTTGTCAAGGGGGGTGCGTTATTTTGCTGGGTCCGAACGGTGCCGGCAAAAGCACGCTGTTTGCTTTGATTACCCGTTTATACGATTTTCGGGAAGGCGCAATACAGCTTTGTGGTTATGATATGAAAAACCAATCCCGTAAGGCGTTGGCTAAACTGGGGGTTGTGTTTCAGCAGACCACACTGGATTTGGACTTGACGGTTATGCAGAATTTGCGTTACCACGCCGCTTTACACGGTATGAGGCGTTCTGTGGCCAATTCCAGAATCAAGCAGGAATTACAGCGTTTGGATATGTACGAACGCCGGTTTGAAAAAGTGCGTCGACTCAATGGCGGCCACCGCCGACGTGTGGAAATTGCCCGGGCATTGCTGCACAAACCTTCTGTATTGTTACTGGATGAGCCCACCGTGGGGCTGGATATGCCCAGTCGGGAGGTAATTGTCAAGCATGTGCATCGCCTTGCCTATGAAGATAAAATCGCCGTGTTATGGGCTACCCATCTGATTGATGAAATTGATACCCAACAGGATCGTTTGATTGTGTTACATCAAGGCGAAATAAAAACTCAAGGGACAGTAAAATCTGTATTGCAAAATGCCGCCGTGGAAACCATTCAACAGGCTTTTCACAAGTTGATCGGAAAAGAAGAGGCTGCAATTTTATGATGGTTCTGCTTTATTGGCGGGCCATGTGGGGAATCATTGGCCGTGAGTTGCTACGTTTTATCAAACAAAGGGAACGGTTTGTTTCTGCATTGGTGCGTCCTTTGATCTGGCTGTTTATTTTTGCAGCAGGATTTCGTTCAACGTTGGGAATCGCGATTGCACCACCTTATGAAACCTATATTTTGTATGAGGTCTATATTACACCGGGTCTGATTGGCATGATCCAACTTTTTAATGGTATGCAAAGCTCTTTGTCGATGGTTTATGATCGGGAAATGGGTAGTATGCGTATTTTGCTGGTTAGTCCGTTGCCGCGCTGGTTTTTGTTGTTCAGTAAACTGATTGCGGGAACCGCCGTTTCGGTTTTGCAAGCCTATACGTTTCTTGCAATCGCCTGGTTTTATGAAATTCAGGCGCCCTGGCAGGGTTATTTGTGGGTATTTCCAGCATTGCTTGTTTCCGGGTTGATGCTGGGAGCTTTGGGGTTGTTGTTATCTTCGTTTATCAAACAATTGGAAAATTTTGCAGGGGTGATGAATTTTGTTATTTTTCCAATGTTTTTTACTTCAACGGCGCTTTATCCGCTCTGGAAAATTCATGAATCCAGTGAAGTTTTATTTCAGCTGGCCCGATATAACCCGTTTTCCCAGGCTGTTGAATTGATTCGCTTTGCCCTGTATGGACAGTTTAATCAAACGGCGTGTATTTATACTTCTACAGCTTTTGTTATTTTTTTTCTGGCCGCTATAGCAGGCTATACGCCCTCAAAGGGTATGATGGCGCGTAAAGTGCGCTAAAATTTTGAGCATTGAATCCCATCGTACTTATCAAGAGGGAGCAAGGTGGTTATTGAAACAACAGGAATGGAGCTGCTTACCCTGAAGCACAAGGGGTCACAAAATAGTGATTTCGGGAATTCATGTAAAAACAAAATGCTAGAATGTCTACTCTTTAATTATGATGCTGACAGATAATTTCAGTAGAGTTTAAAACTGGAAAGTTGCTGACAGCTTAGAAACAGATTTTTTTCATGGAGAAAAGGTGAAAAACTCGTTTTTTCTTATTATACCAGAACAGAAAAACAGCCCGGATCGGTTAAAATTTTACGAACCGGTTGCCTTAAGGCAATGGCTCATGGATCTGCCGACTGCAAATCCGGGTTTAGCTACACGATTGTTTCATGATTTTATCAGTGATTTCAACGCATTACAGATGGATGTCCAGTTCAGGCTGGATACATTGGAATTACTGCGTCCGCATTACAAGACCATAGAGGACTTTTTACTGAGTAGTCTGGTTAAAACCGGGATTCCTCAAGGGGAAAATGAAGAAAAAATTCATCAACTCTTAATTGCTCTCGAAAGGGAGTTTACTATTGGTTATTGGATAGCGGTTCGGGAACTGACCCAAAAAAGCATTGGATGGTTTCAGGGCAAACCGGTGGCTTTGGCAATTCAACGTGTGATTAAAGGGTTGAGCAGTATTGTCATTTCACATAATCTGTCCTATTTGCCTGCGCCGGAATGGGTATGGATGGATTTGCATTCACTGCACAGATTGTGTTGCAAAATAAAAAAAGCAACGGCCCGGGTTGCTGATGAGCAATGTATCCTGGAAACCAGTTCGCCGCTGGACAGTTACAAACAAATTATTTTGTTAAGTCTGACGGATACTTCCGGGTTAATGCAAAAAGAAATGCTCCAGGTCTACCGCTTTACCGAGCACATGACAGGGTTGATCAAGATAACCAGGCATCCAGTAGATTCCCAGAAAAAACAATGTATTATTTTGCAGGATGAAGATCGGCCACCTGATTTTCTCGAACCCGGCAAAAAAATGGCCGGAGTGGCCATGTTATATCTTGATATGAGCAAATTGCATAATGCGATTAAACAAAAAAACAGGTACATTGATGAGACCAAAGTTCGTTTTATAACTGCCAGTGCAGGTGTTGATGAGAGCGATAGCGATAAATTATCGCCGGAATTAATGGAATATCTCGCTCTGAAATGGTCGGGTGAAAAAATGCCGGCCACGCCTTTCTTTGTGGATAGAAAGAAAAGGCTGTTTTGTATCGGGTTAAGTGCTACTTATAATTATCTATGTTCCGTTGACAAGCAAAGTGAGTACGATACGGAATATTCGGGGGAGCCGGTTACGGATCGGTTGCTTAGTTACAAACGTTGCAAACTGGGAAAGTCCGGGATATTTTCGATAGGCAGTCTGGTTTCTTTCAGAAGAGATGATATGCCGGAAAATAAACGTTCTCTTGCTGTGATCTGCCATTTTTCCCAAGCGAAAATAAATGGTGCATTAAAAATAGGTCTGCATGCTGTCGCTCCACAAATTTATCCGGTTACTTTTCTTAGATTAGACGCCGTCAACAATGCTGAACCGCAACAGGCGCTTATTTTTGGAAGAAAGGAAGAGGGCATGGAAAAGAGCTATTTGGTTGTTCAATCGCTTATGTTAAAAGACTACGACATCATAAGGCTGACAATGAACGGGGAGCAATTTCCAATTATATTGAGAGATAAGAAGAATATCGGTTTGGGGTATTGGCAATTTGAGTGCAGACGTATTGAAGAGAAGGATATCCCGAAAACTTATGTTCAGTAGACGTTAAAGCTCAATGAAATGATGCTCTTATCATGAAAATATTTTTTAAATGAGTAGTGGCATGATACTATTTTGTACCTGATGATATTCGAGAAATTCAATGTACAATAAAATAATAAAAAATCACTAGATCAAAGAGAGGATAAAATATGAGCAACGAAGAGAAGCCTGATTCAACTACTGAGTCGACAGAAGCAAAAGAAGCGGAAACGCAAGAAACAACAGCAGCGGAGCCAAAAGCAGCGGAAGCAAAAGAGGCGGCTATGAAAGTGCTTTCTAATGTAATCGACACATTAAAACAATTACAGAAAGACAACCCTAAGGTTTTTTACGGTGGATTGGGTGTTGTTGCTGTCATTTTGTTATTCATGATGATGGGAGGCGGTGGATCCGGCAAGCCTGCTATTGAGAGCAAGAGTGTTGCCAACCTGCAAGTTGGCAAACAGTATGTGCTGAGAAGTCCAAATACTTATGAGCAGGACTCGACCGTTCGGCTTGTTTCCACGCCTGGAAATTTGGCTGCTTATGATGATACCGAGAAAGCTGACCGGGAGGGTTGTAAGCATCTCAAACAAGGCACAAAAGTGATCGTCAAGGATTTTTATGGTGCCTATGGAAACCCAAAAGCCTTTGCCAAGGTTTCTCCAGTATCGGGTGAATGTCAAGGCGCTATCGGCTGGACCTCAAGCATCAATATACAAGATAGATAAGATTGGCTGTTGACAGAGTGTAAAAAATCTCTATAATAGGCCATCTAATGGCAGAGCGGGAATAGCTCAGTTGGTAGAGCACAACCTTGCCAAGGTTGGGGTCGCGAGTTCGAATCTCGTTTCCCGCTCCAATAAATTCCCAAAAAGCCGCGATTTTCGCGGCTTTTTTATTGATTTTTAAGGCTGCGTAGCAAAGTGGTTATGCAGTGGCCTGCAAAGCCATCTACACCGGTTCGATTCCGGTCGCAGCCTCCACAGTGTATCGTTTGACAGTGCAGTCGAAGATATGTCAGCACTCAATCAAGTTCACCGCCAATCCCCCCCTGGATGTTTCCTTGTATTTGGTTTTCATGTCCATCCCGGTTTCACGCATGGTTTTGATTACCTTGTCCAATGAAACAAAATGTTTGCCATCGCCTCTCAGAGCAATGCGGGCGGCATTAATTGCCTTTACGGCACCCATGGCATTGCGTTCAATACAGGGTATTTGCACCAGACCGCCGACTGGGTCGCAGGTCAGGCCGAGATTGTGTTCCATGCCAATTTCTGCGGCATTTTCAACTTGTTCGGGGCTGCCTCCCAGTATTTCAGCAAGAGCGCCGGCGGCCATTGAGCAGGCAACACCTATTTCGCCTTGACAGCCAACTTCGGCGCCCGACAGTGATGCATTTTCTTTGTAAAGAATAGCAATCGCGCCGGCCGTTAATAAAAAACGGATAATACCGTCATCACTGGCATTGCTGCAAAACTGGTGATAATAATGTAAAACCGCTGGAATAATGCCGGCGGCGCCATTGGTTGGGGCGGTCACAATCCGGCCGCTGGCTGCATTTTCTTCGCTGACGGCCAGGGCGTATAAATTAACCCAGTCCAGTGTGCCTGCAGGAACGGGTAAGGATTTGTGTTCGCTTTTTAGTTGTTGATACAGCTTGGCTGCGCGGCGTTTTATTTTCATGCCGCCCGGGAGTTGCCCTTGCCTATGGATGCCGCGTTGTACACAGGCTTGCATGGTATGCCAGATATGGAGGAGCTTGTTTTGAATTTCGGTTTCACTTAAGCGCACTTTTTCGTTGTGTAGCATGATGGCGCTTATCGGCTTATCCTGATGTTTGCAAAACTTGAGTAATTCTTCGGCTGATTTGAAGGGGTAAGGCACACGGGTTTCTTTTGTTCGGTTGATGACCCGGTTGGCTAAAATGGATTCCTCACCAACGACAAAACCACCACCAACCGAATAATATTTTTTATCCAGCAACAGCTCTCCATCGGTGGTGTAAGCGGAAAAGCGCAGGCCGTTAGTGTGATAAGGCAATGCTTTGCGGTGGAAGATTAAATGTTTTTTTTCGATAAAGTTGATTGCAAATTGTTGCAAAAGCCGGATTTGGCCGCAACTGCGAATGTCAGTCACGCGTTTGTCAATTGTATCTGGATCGATTAGTTCAGGAGTTTGTCCTTCAAGTCCAAGCAATACCGCTTTATCGGTGCCGTGGCCTTTTCCGGTGGCACCCAGGGAACCATACAATTCCACAGTAATGCTTGCAACCTGCCCGATCTGGTGTTGATCCTGTAATTTTTTTGCAAACTTGAATGCAGCGTGCATGGGGCCAACCGTATGGGAACTGGAAGGGCCTATGCCAATCTTAAAAATATCAAAAACACTTATGGACATACAGTTTTGAAGAATCAATTTATTGTGGCTGGAACAGCAGAAGCTGATTCTGTTATTACAGAAATTAAAAATGAGACCGTTATTATTTGTCTTGGTTTCGTTGAACTGTTTTGTGGCTTGATTGTCTTTTATCTGAATCAAAACAATCTGGCCGCCATTGGCAAAAAGTATTGCATGATATATTAAGGACAGGTGGCGGTTGTTAATTGATTATGTTAATAATTATCGTTACTGCACTTGAATTTGGAAAAACAGCCCTTAATATAGAGCCAGTAGTTCGTGTGTGGGACGATTGCTTTTTCTTGCGTGCCAGCAGAGAGTAATTGTAAAGTTCTAAATTTAGTTACCGTGTTAAACAGCACTACAAAAATAATAAGGAGAAAGTGGATGTCAAAAGGCCAGAATTTGCAGGATAATTTCCTTAATACATTAAGAAAAGATCATACACCTGTTTCTATTTTTTTAGTGAATGGAATAAAGTTGCAGGGAAGAGTTGATTCATTTGATCAATACGTCATTATGTTGAAAAATACGGTTAGTCAAATGGTCTACAAGCATGCAATTTCGACAATTGTACCGGGGAAGCCGGTAAAATTGCTCAGAGAAAACGAATCACTCGAAAGCTAATTTCTTTAACTCTTTAGGTTTTATTGTTGTTTGAACGCCCCAATTCAGGTGAACGAGCGGTACTCGTTCACCTGAATTTGCAAGCTGATCAAGAAGATTTTCTTGAACTGAAAGAATTGACCCAATCTGCCGGAGCTGTTCCTGTTTTTGTTGTTACGGGCAGCCGCCGTTCGCCTCATCCCAAATACTTTATTGGCACTGGCAAACTGGAGGAGCTGGAGCGTGTTGTAAATGAGCATGCAGCTGATATTGTGCTGTTTAACCACGCCTTGTCACCGAGTCAGGAAAGAAATCTGGAGAAGGCTCTGGAAGTCAGAGTGGTTGATAGAAATGGATTGATATTGGATATCTTTGCTCAACGCGCGCAGACTTTTGAAGGAAAATTGCAAGTGGAGTTGGCGCAATTACAGCATTTATCAACACGATTGGTACGCGGCTGGACCCATTTGGAACGGCAGAAAGGCGGTATCGGCTTGCGGGGGCCGGGAGAAACCCAGCTGGAAACCGATCGGCGATTGCTCGGTATGCGTATCAAGCAAATTCAACGTCGTCTGGAAAAAGTAGCCAAGCAACGTCACCAAGGCCGAAGTAAAAGGAAAAAAGTGGAAATTCCCTCCCTATCGCTGGTTGGCTATACCAATGCAGGAAAATCCACGCTTTTCAACAACTTGACCCATTCTGATATCTACGCGGCAGATCAGTTATTCGCCACTTTGGACCCTACATTGCGCCGTTGCCGACTGCCAAATGGGGCCGATGTCGTGTTGGCGGATACGGTTGGGTTTATTCGCCATCTGCCGCATGAATTGGTTGCCGCGTTTCGGTCCACATTACAAGAGGCCAGTGAAGCGGATTTGTTACTGCATGTCGTTGATGTCGGTGCAGAAGATCGTGATGAAACAATTTATCAGGTTGATCGGGTGCTTGAAGAGATCGGCGCAAAGCAAATCCAAAGACTGATGGTGTATAATAAAATCGATTTGCTGGACAGTTTTGAACCACGTGTTGATTATGATGAGTCGGGAAGGCCGACGAGAGTCTGGTTGTCCGCGCAAACGGGTGAAGGAGGAGGCTTGTTGCTGAATGCGATCGCTGCATATTTTTCCGATACCCGAGTCAGGAAGATTTGTCATTTATTGCCATCTCAAGGTGCTGTGCGTGCAAAATTATTTGATTTCGCTTCGATTATTCATGAAGATACCAATGAATATGGTGGTTGGGACCTGATAATTGAAATCGATAAAAAACATTTAGGTCTTCTAAAAACGGTCGAAGTTGAAGAAATGTGTGAAAGCGGTTTGTACTGAACCGTTTTTTTTAGGATAATTCCCTACCTAAATGATTAGTATTTTTCATTTTAATATGAAAATGGTGGTTTTTCCTTTGAATTAAGGTTGATCGTCTTTGAATTTTTGATATAACTCGATTTGGAGCATGGTATATGGCCTGGAATGAGCCTGGCGGCGATAAGAAAGATCCCTGGAGTGGTCGTGAAGACGAAAAAGGGCCACCTGATCTGGATGAGGCAATCCGTTCATTGCAAGAAAAACTGGGTGGCTTGTTCGGTGGTGGAAATAATGAGCCTTTCGGCGGTTTCTCGTCAGGAATGGGTTATCTTGTTATTGGAGCTTTGGCTTTGTGGGGAATGAGCGGTTTTTATACCGTTGATCAGGGTACCCGGGGTGTGGAAACCCGTTTTGGTAAATATACCGATACAACAGAACCTGGTTTGAATTGGCATATCCCCGCTCCTGTTGAGCAGGTTCAAATTGTTGATGTTGAACAGCAACGGTTTATCGAAGTAGGTTATCGTTCGGCAGGCAGTCGGGGAAACCTGGGGGCGGTATCGGTACCTAAGGAAGCATTAATGCTGACTCGGGATGAGAATATTGTTGATGTGCGCCTTGCCGTGCAATATCAGGTCAAAAATGCAAAAGACTTTTTGTTCAATGTCCATGATCCGGTGAGTACCCTGAAACAAGTAACAGAAAGTGCTGAACGGGGGGTTATTGGTAATAATGATCTGGATTTTGTGTTGACTGAAGGTCGAAGTGAGATAGTGGCTGAAATTAAAAAGGAAATCCAGGAGATTATGGATGCTTATCAATCCGGTATTCAGATAACCAGCGTTAATTTGCAGGATGCGCAGCCGCCTGAACAGGTGCAAAGCGCATTTGAAGATGCGATTAAAGCGCGTGAAGACAAACAGCGGTTAATCAATGAGGCGGAAGCCTATGCAAACGATGTCGTTCCCAAAGCGCGTGGTGCTGCATCCCGAAAAGTGCAAGAAGCGGAAGGTTATAAGGCACGTGTTATTTCTGCTGCCGAGGGGGAGGCAAATCGTTTTGAAAAATTGCTGACTGAATATCACAAAGCGCCTGAAGTAACCCGGAAAAGACTTTATTTGGAAACGATGGCAGAGGTTTTGAGCAAAACTAAAACAATTATGGTTGATGTAAAAGGAAGTAATAACTTGCTTTATCTGCCTTTGGACAAGCTGGTCGATTCGTCCGTTTCGGCTGAAAAATTAGTGGGCAAACCTGGTAATTTTACTCAACCAGTTCGTAGTAGTAATGCTAATACGCGTTCAACGATGCGAACCCGGACATCATCTCGTGGACGCGACGGAAGGGGGCGCTAATGACTCAGAATAAGATTTTGGTCAGCATTGGAATATTGTTGCTGATAGGCTATATGTGTGTTTTTACAGTTTCTGAGACGGAAAAAGCAATCAAGTTCCGCATGGGAGAAATTATCCGTTCCGATTACACGGCAGGTTTGTATTTCAAATGGCCTTTTATCAATGATATCAAGAAATTTGATGCGCGTATTTTAACGATGGATGCCAAGCCAGAACGATTTTTGACGGCAGAAAAGAAAAACGTTATTGTAGATTCTTTCGTCAAATGGAAGATTGGTGATGTAAATACCTTTTACACAACGGTCTCTGGTGATAAAAACCAGGCCAATATCCGGCTGGATCAAATCATTAAGGATGCTTTTCGTAGCGAGTTCAGCAAACGTAATATCAAACAATTGGTCTCTACGGATCGTAGCGTCATTCGTGAACGCTTGATAGAAAACACCTCGCCTTTGGCAGAGGAGTTAGGTATTGATATTGTCGATGTTCAGGTTAAACGGATTGATTTGCCAACAGAAGTAAGCAGTTCTGTTTACCGGCGGATGGAAGCTGAAAGAGAGAGGGTTGCCCGTGAGTTTCGTTCACAGGGAGCGGAAGCGGCGGAGCGTATTCGTGCTGATGCCGACAAACAGAAAGAAATCATAATCGGAAAAGCCTATCGGGATGCTGAAAAATTGCGTGGTGATGGTGATGCCCAGGCAGCCGAAACATATGCCAGAGCCTATGGTGCAGATATCGAATTTTTTGCTTTTTATCGTAGTCTGAACGCATACCGGCAAACATTCAAAGGTGATGGCGATATGGTGGTTGTTGAGCCGGATTCTGACTTTTTCAGGTATTTCAAAAAGTACAAGTAGTTTTTTAGACGATTTACAAAAAGCTGAACGAATAAAACAACGCTCCATATCCGTGGGGCGTTTTGTTTGATTGGATATTGATAATTATGGTGCAAAAAAATACCTGGTTGTTGCCGGATGGCATTGAGGAGGTTTTGCCGGACGATGCGGCTTGTTTGGAACAACTCAGGAGAAACCTGTTAGACGTGTTTGCTCGTTGGGGTTATGAACTGGTCATCCCACCATTGATTGATTATCTTGGTTCGCTGTTGACCGGTACCGGCCATGATCTGGATTTGCAAACGTTCAAGTTGACGGATCAGCTGAGTGGGGAGTTATTGGGCATACGGGCAGACATGACACCCCAGGTTGCCCGGATTGATGCACATAATCTGGGTTATGATTGGCCGACACGTCTTTGTTATGTGGGGACGATTTTGCATACACGTGGAGAGAGTCTGGAAAAGACACGGATACCCATGCAGATCGGTGCTGAACTGTATGGGCATGCGGGTATTGAGAGTGATGCGGAAGTTATTTTGTTGATGCTGGAGATGCTGGCTAATGCCGAAATACAGGAAGTCCACCTGGATTTGGGGCATGTTGGCATTTTTCATGCTCTGTCCGTTGGGACGGGGTTGCAGGCGCATCAGGAAGCCGAGTTATTCGATGTATTGCAACGTAAGGATCGATCCGAATTGAGTGACTTACTGAATCGTTATGAACTTGCCGAATCCTTCAAATCGGCATTATTGAAATTGCCGGAATTACATGGGGGAGTGGAAGTTCTGGATTTGGCCAGACAATGTTTGCCTGTTAGCGATAGCAGTATAAATAATGCTCTTTGTGAAATGGAGTTTTTGGTAAAAACATTGCAATCGGTTTTGCCGGGACTGCCGATCAGTTTTGATTTGGCTGAACTGCGTGGATATCACTATCATACCGGGGTAGTGTTTTCGGCTTTTATTCCAGGTATGGGAAAAGAAATTGCACGCGGCGGACGTTATAACAATATTGGTGCGGTGTTTGGCCGATCCCGGCCGGCAACCGGCTTTAGCGCGGATTTGAAATTACTTTCATCACTAACCCGTGCGAACCGGTCATGTAGCGGGCGGGAAAGAATTTTTGCGCCTTATGTCGATGATGTCGAGTTGGTGGAATTGATCCGGGATCTGCGTGCGCAAGGGCGTGTTGTGTTACAAGAACTCCCGGGGCAGGTTGGAAATGCGTCCGATTTGAAATGCACATCCATCTTGAAAAAAGATGATCAAGGCTGGATCATTGCGCCTTTATAAAATTTTGGAATAAAGAATGGGAAAAAATGTCGTTGTCATCGGAACCCAGTGGGGCGATGAAGGTAAAGGTAAGCTGGTCGATTTGCTGACTGATCGTGTTACTGCGGTGGTGCGCTTTCAGGGGGGACATAATGCTGGACATACATTGGTTATCAACGGCGAAAAAACCGTATTGCATTTAATTCCTTCCGGGGTGCTGCGGGAAAATGTGCATTGCTTGATCGGTAATGGTGTCGTGCTTTCACCGGATGCGCTCATGGAGGAAATTATTTACCTGGAAAAGGCCGGAATTCCTGTGCGTAACCGCCTGCAAATCAGTGAGGCCTGTGCGCTGATTTTGCCTGTGCATGTTGCGATTGATCGGGCGCGGGAAGCCGCCCGGGGCAAACAGGCGATCGGCACGACCGGCCGGGGTATCGGGCCTGCCTATGAGGATAAAATTGCCCGGCGCGGGGTGCGTGCCGGTGATTTGCTGTTTCCGGATACATTTGCCGAAAAACTGGCTAATTTACTGGATTATCATAATTTTATGTTGACCCGTTATTATCAGGTTGAGGGGGTTGATTACCAGCGCACACTGGATCAGACACTGGTTTTTGCCGAGCAGATAAGGCCCATGCTGACTGATGTTGGCGAGAGCTTATATCATTATCAAAATAACGGCGATAATATTCTGTTCGAGGGCGCACAAGGGGCATTACTGGACATTGACCACGGTACTTATCCATTCGTTACTTCGTCCAGTACAACGGCAGGCGGAGCGGCAACGGGAACTGGTATCGGACCTTTGCATATTGACTATGTACTGGGTATTACCAAAGCTTATTCCACACGTGTGGGTAATGGTCCGTTTCCTACTGAATTATTCGATGAGCAGGGGAAACATCTCGCCGAGAAAGGCAACGAGTTTGGCGCAACCACAGGCAGGGCACGTCGTTGCGGGTGGTTTGACGCCGTGTCGATGCGTAAATCGGTGCAAATGAACAGCTTGAGCGGTATTTGTTTGACCAAATTGGATGTATTGGATGGCTTGAAGCGGGTCGGCATTTGTACAGCTTATCAAATCGATGGTGAAATAACCGAAACAGCGCCGTTGGGTGCGGATCGATATGCTATCTGTGAACCGGTTATTGAAGAACTGGCCGGGTGGACTGAAACAACGGCTGGAATAAAGGACTTCGATGCTTTGCCGGACAATGCCAAAGCCTATATTGCCCGCATTGAATCTCTAATTGGTGTGGAGGTGGCCATTTTATCAACCGGTTCTGATCGGGAAGAGACGATTGTTTTGCAGAATCCATTTCAGTGATTGGGAAACGGCGGCCATTGGTAAAGTCGCGGAGGAAGGGATTTATAACAGATTTGGCGCCGGTTTTGAAAAAGGCTCTCGCGTTTCGCAGTTTGTCATGAAGAAGGTTATGACATACGGTTGCTGTGTGGGATAATGAAAACCCAAGGTAACGACTCACCCGCTTGTGTTGTAGCCGGCGTAGGTCATTGATTTATCAGGACACGTGAATACATCCCTGTCGTTCTGCATAAC
>CAZDXJ010000033.1:0-27968 GCA_964509475.1 uncultured Methylococcaceae bacterium
ATACTTAGATTATGTTCAACATCACTTCAGCCAAACAAACACTGTAATGGATAGAAATGTTCTAAAACAGGGATTACAAAACCCCTGGTTGAAACTTTTTTTTATTTTCCTTGCGCAATGCACACAGAAAATATTACCGGTATGACGCAGGCTTATTTTTTTTCCAAGCAGAGGATTCAGGGCGATTAGATCATCCGTCAAGGGGAGCTGATAACTTACCGGTGTTTCCAGCCTTGCCTGCATTTTACGTAATTGTCCGGGCATAATATTAAATTCTAAAAATGAACTGCGATATAATGACACGGAACCGTTTTTTTACAAGAGTCAAACATTGAAAATGTCCATCACCATCCGTTATTTCGCCAGTCTGAAAGAAAATATAGGCCGCAGCGAAGAAACCCTGCCCTACCCGGGACAAATCAGCGTGCGCGATGTCTGGTCAATGGCAAATCCCAATCGGCCTTTACCGGACAACCTGCTTGCCGCGATTAACATGGACTATGTGGACCTTGACAGTGTGGTACAAGAAGGCGATGAAGTCGCTTTTTTCCCACCGGTCACCGGGGGCTGAACATGCCGATACAAATCCTCGACAAGGCCTTTGATCCCTGGCAGGAAGTACAACGTTTCCAGCAGCGACATCCCGATCTGCGCGGCAAATTTGGCGCAACCAGTCTGTTTGTCGGCAGCATGCGTGATTTCAATGCCGGCGACGATGTGTTTAGCATGACTCTGGAGCATTATCCGGGCATGACGGAAAAGCAGTTAAACCATATCGTTGCTGAGGCCGAACAGCAGTGGCCAATTCTGGCAACTCTGGTGACACACCGTGTCGGTGAAGTTTTTCCGGGTGAGCCGATTGTCCTGGTCGCGGTCTGGGCCGCACAACGCGGTGACGCATTTGATGCCAACCGGCATATTGTGGAAGCGCTGAAATCGAAAGCACCTTTTTGGAAAAAAGAGCGGCTGTCCGCTACGGCCGAACGTTGGTTGAGCCATAATACCGACGGTTATGCCAAAACAACAGGATAATATGTCACAATTAACCCATTTTAATCCGGCCGGTGAAGCCCATATGGTCGATGTCGGTAACAAAGCCATCAGCCAGCGCACGGCAATTGCTACAGGTCATATAACGATGCGGGCAGAAACCCTGGCAAAAATTATCCAGGGCGATTTTAAAAAAGGCGATGTTCTCGGTATTGCCCGAATCGCCGGCATTATGGCCAGCAAAAAAACCGCCGAACTGATACCGCTCTGCCATCCTTTGCCGATCACGCATGTTGAAATTTCCCTCGACACGGATTCCGACAACAACCGCGTGATCTGCCAAACAACCGTTAAAACCAATGCCCAGACCGGCGTGGAAATGGAAGCGCTCAATGCCACCCAGGTCGCTCTGCTGACCATATACGATATGTGCAAGGCCATCGACCGGGCCATGCGCATTGAATGTGTGCATCTTCTGGAAAAATCCGGCGGCAAATCCGGGCATTGGCGGTATGACGGCACTATCTGACAGCATTATTTTTATGTACGCCGCTACGCTTGCGAATTTTGAGCCTCGCCGGAATGCCCGGGAACTCAAGATCAATCCACACCTCAGCTGGAATCTGGAGATTCCAGCTGAGAAACGGTTTCGACACGCCTGATGGCAGACAGGTTCGTGCGGCTTGTCGTACCCTGCGGATGAATCCGCACCCACAGTCGGCAACTGGTTATTAGCCTGGATACTCTTGATTCAATAACTGTTTTTCAATCTCTTTATCCAGGCGGTGTCCATGACGATACTTGCGATAAAGCACCACCCCGACAAAACCGGAAACGACAAAAAGCACCGTACCCAGACCAATCCGGAACAATGGATTCAATAAAACACCGCTGCCAATCAATGCAAATACCACAGTCTGCGGTATATACCCGATCAAGGAACCGATAAAAAAAGGCACCCCCCGGACGCTTGAAGCACCCGCCAGCAAATTAGTCAGAATATTGCTGCCTACCGGCAACAAGCGAATCAACAAGGTCATGCCCAATGGGTTATCGTGAATAAATTTGTCGATTCTTTTAACCCGCTTATGATAACGGCTTCTGATAATCTCGCGTGCCAGCAAACGTGAATAATAAAAATTGATGATACAGCCGACCAGGGTTGCCAACAACGCCAGCATTGTTCCGATTGTGATACCAAACGCATACCCCCCGAAAAAGCTGACCGCCTGCCTGGGCAGGCCGACAACGGTTATCAAAACCCCCAAACCTAAAAACAGCAATTCACCGGATAAACCCTGGCCTTTCACTTCGTTGTCGATCCAGGCTTTATCCATCATCGTCCCTAATGGTGTGGCTTCAAGCAAATAACCCAAACCGACCAGAGTGGCAATGAGAATAATACCGCGCAGTATGACGGAGAATTTGAGTACGCGTTGATCGCTTTTATGCGCTTTAGTCATTGACGTTTTCGCTGTCAATAACAGGCAACTTCGCACGCCGCTGCAACCACATGACACCCAGCATATCCACAATACCCACCCACAAGCGATTATGCAGGCCATATTTGGAAACGCCACGCAGACGTGGCCGGTGATTGACTTCCACGGACATAACCTGACCGCCGTTACGAAGAATCAATGCGGCCAGAAAACGGTGCATGTGATCAAAATAAGGAAGCTCCAGGAACGTACTGCGTTTGAAAAGTTTGAGTCCGCAACCGGTATCCGGGGTTTGATCAGCCAGCAAACGGCTGCGCACGGCATTGGCTATTTTCGATGACCCGCGTTTAATCCAGGCATCACGCCGTTTGCGCCGGTATCCGGCAACCAGTTCAAGATTATCCAAGCGGCTGTTATCTCTGGCCTTGAGCAATTTCAAAATATCCGCCGGATCGTTTTGTCCATCACCATCCAATGTAGCGATCCACTGAGCACGGGCAAACTTAATACCGGTACGAATCGCTGTACTCTGGCCGCAACTTTCCTGGTGATGAATGGTACGCAACCTGGGAAATGCTTTTTTCAATGCTTCAAGCACATTGCGAGTATTATCCTGGCTACCGTCATTGACATAAATAATTTCATAATCCAGAAGTTTGTCCAGCGCGTCTTGAATTTCATTGATCAGCGGTTCGATATTTTCCGCTTCATTGAACACCGGAACTACAACAGATAAATCCAAAATGAACGCCTTAACTTAAACCGTGTGGGTGACGCCTGGACAAGACCCACAAACGCTTGCCTTTGTAGGCTTGTTGATAATCAATATGCCAGGCCTGCAGGGAAATCGCTTCAGCCGGTTTGCCGGTATAAATCACATGCCCTCGCGGATGGGCCTGCAACCATGTGTCGATGGCATCTTTCTCTATCACCGGCATAGGCTGTCTGCGCCGCAACAAAAACTGGAATTGTCCATGATAACCACCAACCCAGGCAATGGGTTCGGCATTGTTTTGATATTTTTGTAAAACCAGGGCAGCCTGTTGCAAATGAAAGGCATTACCACTGGATGCAAAAAAACCAAACAGACTGATGGTCAACAGAGCTAATACGGTAATGGACAAATGACAGGCTGAAATTTGTTTACGGAGGCCTATCCAAAACATTCCGGCAACACCAATCAGCAAGATAAGCAGCGCCCACCAGATTTTACGGTGTAATATCCAGCCATCCGGCTTGATGCCCGCTATTACCGGCAAAACCAGCAATGCCAAGCCAAACAACGCTATGATCAGAAAGGGCAGATAATCCCCCAAACCCGTCCGCATCTTATCCGGCAGGCTACGCGCCAATAACAAGGCCAATGCCGGTAACAGCGGCACCAGATAATGCGCCTGTTTGCCGCTAATCATCGAGAAAACAAGAAAACCCGAAACAAACCAGATCAGGCAGAAACGAAACCCCAGGTCCTGCCAGTTCGCCCGTTGCCATACGTATCGCCAGGCCTTTGGCCAAAGTATCCAGGGAAACAGCAAAACCGGCGACCACATCAAATACCACCAGAATACCCGTTTATGAGCAAAACTGTTACTCATTCGATTCGCAGTCTGATGCCATAACAAGGTGAAACCATAACCATCACCGGCGGCGCTGATTGCCGGGATAACCCAACATAATGCCAACGCGATGCCTGCCAGAATGGCAAGACTACCCTGCCAGTACCAGCGGCCGATATGTTGGCGGACAACCGGGCTCCAGAGTGGCGCCGTCAAAAAAGGGATTAAACTATGCACAAACACTACCGGCCCTTTGGCCAACAATCCCAAACCACAACCCAGGGCATACACACCCCAGTAATTCCAACACAAATGCCGCGCGGCTTTGAGCAAGCCGGTAAGGGCCAAAAGCACGCAAACGGTCAACAAGGTATCGAACATCGCCGCATTCAGAAATGCCGACCACAATAGACTGCCAAGCAATATCCACGGCGCCAGACGGGCAACATCCGGCCGCTGTGGCCAAAGCAAGACCGCCAGATAACGGACATTGAACAAAGCGATCAAGGCGCAAAAAGGGGAAATCAGCAATACCCACAATTCATTGACGCCAAAAACCGCCCAACCGAGATGATACAGCCAAAACAATAAAGGCGGTTTGTGGTGATAAGGCTCACCGTTCAGATGAGGAACCAGAAAATCCTGTTGATACCACATTTCCCAGGCGACCGCCGCATAACGGGTCTCATCAATCGGCAACAAATGATGATTTGCAAGATTGGCAAACGTTAAGACAAGCCAGGCCAGCAAAATATCAGCACAAGCCGAATATAATCTGTTCATTGACGTTCCCGAAGCAACAAATAATGCCTGTATTTATCCACAATGAAAAAATTTTGCCAGGCGGATTGAGGCAGCCGATCAATATATTCTTGTTTGCTGATTAAAAAATCTTCCTTGTGATTGGCCTGCAAGGCATTCAAACTTTCAGGGTTTAATGTGATGCGTTTGGCTTTACCTCGGGTATAAAAATCAACCGAAAACAAACGTTCATTGGCATAATACAGATTGCTTTGTTCAGAACTTCGTTGTTCTTGATATAAACCCACCAGATACTTTTGGTTTTTTTCAAAACTCAAACGCGCTGGATTTACTAAAAAAACGGTCAAGGCCAAAATGGGCGTCATATAACCGGCGATAACCCAGTGGCTGCCCATTATCGATTGAATGTCAAAACGCCGCCGCAAAAAAACTGCGGTAACAAGTGCAAAAGCAGGCGTTCCGGGTAAAACATAGGTATACAGAATATTCCTGGAAAATGTAAAAAACAACAAGGGGGTTAAGGCCCATGCCAACAAATATGAAAAACGGGGCTGGTCGAGGGTTTCATACCGAAATGAACGGTTTTTTACAAACGGCCAGCTTAAGGCGGCAAAGAACAGAACCAAACTCCAGGGAAGCCACACAATCAGCCCCAGGAGCCAGATTTTGCCCCGAAAGGCTGAATGGGCGCTGCCGTACAAATCTCCTTGCCAACCACTATCAACAAACCGCTTGTAATGTTCCCCGATCAAAAAATAATCAATAAATCCGGGACTTTCCATTTCCGCCAGAACATACCAGGGCACGGCGACCAACAACATCAACACGCCGCCTTTTATCCAGGGTAATTTATGCCAGATTAATCCCGGGTTTCGATTCAATCCTGACCATAACCCCAATGCCACCAACACTAAAACGCCGACAATGGGTCCCTTGACCAGCAAACCCAGACCCAAACCCAGAAAAAAAAGGTATCCATTAATTTTGGATGTACCGGCTTCGGAATATAAGGCTTGCCAACAGGCCGTCATTGACAGGGTGACACAAAAGGTTAAGGCCATATCAGTCATCACCGCGCCGCTGGCGACGAAAAACACCGGTGTGCTTAACAGGATGAACACGGCAAACCGGGCCGTCTCCAGATTGTATAACTGGCGAGCAAACCGGAAGCTCATCCAGGATA
This sequence comes from uncultured Methylococcaceae bacterium, assembly GCA_964509475.1. Taxonomy (GTDB): domain Bacteria; phylum Pseudomonadota; class Gammaproteobacteria; order Methylococcales; family Methylomonadaceae; genus CAZDXJ01. Next base: position 5,934 of record CAZDXJ010000033.1, read on the forward strand.
CGGCACCAGCCAGCAAAAATACCGGAAGCCGTGCCGAAAACGCATGAAGCCCGAACACTTTAAATGATATCGCACTCAACCAGAAGGTTAAGGGCGGTTTTCCCCAAAAGGGCACGCCATAATCAAACGGCGGCATAATCCATTGCCCTGTTTCCAAAATCAGGCGGGCAATTTCAGCATAACGCGCTTCCGTTGGATCATGCAGTGGAAAAAACACAATGCCATAAAAGCGAACGGCAATAATCAGAAGCAACACACCAAAAAAATGTATTTTTTTATTGTTCAACGCATTATCCTTTTGTTGGAAAGTCCAAATATTATGGACAAAAAAGGCAACCATCGGTAAAAAAAATGCCGTCAATAGAATTTTTCCATACACAGGCAGACTTTCTCCGGACACAGTGGCCAGATAATTGGCCATACCGAGGGAAAACAATTGTACAATCAGGTATTTCAATAATTTATCTGGCGATAATGGACAAAGAAATACAAATTTTGATTGAGCAAGATAAGAAAAACCAAAAGCGCAAGAAAACCCGATCAAATTTGCCTGCAACAAGGGTAACGGCCAAAACCGGCTTGCAAGACTCGCCGCTACAACATGAATCGCCGTTGCGATCATGCCAATGCCGCCATATTTTAGCAATCGCCCGGACAGCGCCTTCAAACCTGTCATCAACTGCTATCAAAAAGCCTCAGTATTCGTTTTCAACAATATAACGCGGACGTCGTTTCGCTTCCTCATAAGTGCGTCCCAGATATTCCCCCAAAACGCCAATACCAATCAACTGGATGCCACCAAGAAATAAAATGATCGTTACCAATGAGGCATAACCCGGGATATCCACACCAACAAGCAGGGTTCGCAAAACAATATAACTGCCATAGGCGAAGGCTAAAAATGCGATAAAAAAACCAATATAAAGCCAGACCCGCAACGGAAAGGTACTGAAACTGGTAATGCCTTCGATGGCAAAATTCCACAACCGCCAGCCGTTGAAACTTGTTTTTCCGGCCTTGCGCATTTCCCGGGTGTATTCAACGATTGCCGTATCAAAACCGACCCAGGCAAATATACCTTTCATAAACCTTTGATTTTCGGGTAATGTTTGAATCGCCTGCAATACTCTTCGGGTGATCAATCGATAATCGCCGACATTTTCAGGAATTTGGGTCTTGGATATCTTGTTGTGCAGCTTATAAAACAAAAAAGCCGAAAGCCTTTTCGCCAGCGAATCGCTGGATCGGTTGGCTCTTTTGGCCAGAACCACATCGTAGCCCTGACGCCATTTTTCGATAAAGGTTTCAATCAGTTCCGGCGGGTCTTGCAAATCCGCATCAATGGGTATAATCAAATCGCCTTTGGCAAAATCGAGACCGGCCGATAACGCCGCTTCCTTACCAAAATTACGCGCCAGATTGATCGCTCGTATTTCTGGACAGTTTTGCTTCAAACGCAGGATTTCTGCCAAAGTCCCATCCTGACTGCCATCATTGACAAAAACAATTTCATAGGGCAATGCCAAACGCAATAATACGGGAAGCAACCGCAGCATAAAAGATGCTATTACCTCCTGTTCATTAAAACAGGGACAAACCACAGAAAGACAAGGCGCTCCATCATCAGTCATTGCCTTTTCTCCAGATATTGCACCCGAAGCTGTACATCACGCCGCCCCCGGTATTCATTGACATCCAGGCTGTAAACCGTATGCAACACGCGCACACCCAACCATTGTTCAACCTGTTGCAGATGAAACGCGATGGCATCGATCAGCCGATTGCTGAACGGATAACGCAACACCAGTTTGAGATGGTACTGGCCAACAACACGTGCCTGTATGACATCAAACACACCATTGAATACCGGTTCGGGAAAGGCCTGTCCCCAAGGCCCTGAGCGGTGCAATAATTCAGCAAACGGAACCGTGATATCCGATTCGGCCAGTTCGCCGTCTGAATAAATGACTTGCTGCAAATCCAGCGTTTCCAGTTTTTGGGCCACGATCTCATCAAATACCAATTGAAAAAACGGATAATCGGAGCGTTTGATACTCAACCCCGCTGCCATCGCATGACCGCCAAATTTCTGTAAAACCTGCGGATGCCGGGCTGCAAGCTCACTCAAAACATCCCGGATATGTAGGCCCGCAATTGATCTTGCCGAGCCTTTGATCATAGCCGCATCAATCTCTGCCGGAGCAAAGGCAATGACCGGCCGGTGCAGGCGATCCTTGATTCGGGAGGCCAATATACCAATGATGCCTTCATGCCAGTTTTCATCAAACAAACAAACCCCGGACGGCAGCCGGTTTTGCTCGAAAACGCGCATTTGATTCAATATTTCAAAAGCCTCGTTTTTCATCCGGCTTTCCAGTTGTTTGCGGGATTGATTCAATTCATCCAGTTGCAAAGCAATCGTTTTCGCCCGTTCTGGATCATCGGTCAATAAACAATGAATACCCAAAGCCATATCATCCATGCGCCCAGCCGCATTTAACCGGGGACCTATGGCAAAACCCAAATCGGAACTGCCCAACATTTGCCGCTTGCGTCCCGATTGCTCGATCAACGCATTGATACCGGCGTGCGCCTGTCCGGCACGGATTCGCAAAAGACCCTGCTGCACCAGAATACGATTGATATAGTCCAGCGGCACCACATCCGCCACCGTCCCCAAGGCAACCAGATCGAGTAACTGTCCCAGATTGGGTGCTTTTTTATGTTGGAAAAATCCCAATTCCTGCAAACGCGCACGCAAGCCAATCAAGACATAAAACATCACCCCAACACCGGCCAATGCGCGGCTGGGAAACGGATCGTCCGGAAGATTGGGATTGACAATGGCATCGGCGGCTGGCAGTTCCTGGCCCGGCAAATGGTGATCGGTCAACAATACCGTCATACCCGCCTGTTTTGCCGCTGCAACGCCGTCAATACTGGAAATACCGTTATCAACGGTCAGTAAAATATCCGGTTGCCGGACTTTGGCCAATGCCACAATTTCCGGCGTCAAGCCATAGCCGTATTCAAACCGGTTCGGTACAATAAATTCCGGTTCCATAGCACCCAGTAATGACAAGCCCCGAACCGCGACCGCGCAGCTGCTCGCTCCATCCGCATCATAATCGGCTATGATCAGTATTTTCTTTTGCGTTTTGATCGCATCGAGCAGATATTCCACCATGTCCGCCATACCCGACAACAAATCGGGCGGCGGCAGTTTTTTCAGGGAAAGTTCGAGCTGGTCAACAGAACAAATGCCACGCGCCCGGTAAATTCGTTGCAGAATAGGGTGAATACCTGGCAATTCAGCATTATCCCCCACGGGGCGCTGGATAATTTTTTTATCGCAATCGTGCATGGGCCAATAGCAAACGAAGGTTAGCGTTTGCTATATTTATAAAAGAACCGAATACCGCATTACATCCGATCCAAAATCGTTCTTTTTACAGAATCCAGATCGGCATCGATGGTAACCGGTTTGATCTGACATTGTTTAATCGCCGTATCCGGGTCTTTCAGGCCGTTGCCGGTCAAGGTACAAACAATGGTGCTGCCCTCGGGAATGTGACCGTTTTCAATATCGAACAACGCACCCGCCAATGAAGTCGCCGATGCCGGCTCACAGAACACCCCTTCACAAGAAGCCAACAACTTTTGCGCCTGTAAAATCTTTTCATCACTGAAACTTCGAAACCAGCCACCGGATTCGCGTTGCGCCGCCCAGGCAAAATCCCAGGATTGCGGATGTCCGATCCGGATCGCCGTGGCTACGGTTTCCGGATGATCAATCATTTCCCCGGATATAAAAGGCGCCGCTCCCGCCGCCTGATAACCGCACATTACCGGTCGTTTATCGGTAACAGCCTCAAGTTCTGGCCTATCGCTGGCATATTCACAATAACCTTTCCAGTAGGCGGTGATATTGCCGGCGTTACCCACCGGCAGGCAATGAAAATCCGGCGCCCGCCCCAGTTGATCAACAATCTCGAAGGCCGCCGTTTTTTGCCCGTCGATGCGAAACGGGTTGATGGAATTGACGATTGTGACGGGTGCATGTTCCGCCACCGTCTTGACCAAACGCATTCCGGCATCGAAATTACCCCTTATCTGAATGATATCCGCCCCGTACAACATGGTTTGCGCCAATTTGCCCAAAGCGATTTTACCTTCCGGGATAATGACAAACGCCTTGATACCGGCACGCGCGGCATAAGCCGCTGCCGCCGCCGAAGTGTTACCGGTGGATGCGCAAAGGATCGCCCGGCTGCCCTCTTCCACAGCCTTGCTGACGGCCATGGTCATACCCCGATCCTTAAATGATCCGGTCGGATTAAGGCCTTCAAACTTTACAAAAATCTTTACATCCTTGCCGGTTTGTGCAGGCATATTATGCAGCTGAATTAACGGTGTATTGCCTTCACATAAACTGATTACAGGCGTATTTTCATTAACGGGAAGCCGCTCCCGGTAGGCTTCAATCAAACCGGTATAACGTTTTTTTATGGACATTTTTTAACCTAAAGTTTCAACGCGAATGCGGCTCACCCGGCCTGTCACCGTGGACAAATCTTCAATTTGCAAAATAGCGGCATTCATTTCTTTTTCCAGGGTTTTTTGGGTACGCAGAATAACCGGCAACAAGGTTTCACCAGCCACCGGCTCTTTTTGAATAATGGCTTCGATACTGATGTCATGATCGGCCAGAATGCGGGTAACATCCGCCATAACGCCCGCTTTATCCTGGGCATTCAAACGCAGATAATACGCCGTTTCAATTTCCTCTATCGCCAGTACCGGAATATCGGCCAATGCTTCGGCCTGAAAAGCCAGATGCGGCACTCGGTTTTCCGGATCACCGGTCAATGCCCGCACCACATCGACCACATCGGCAACCACGGCTGAAGCCGTCGGTTCAGCGCCAGCGCCAGCGCCATAATACAAAGTCGGTCCCACCGCATCGCCTTGTACCAGCACCGCGTTCATGACCCCATCCACATTGGCGATCAAGCGGCGCTCGGGAATCAAGGTCGGATGCACACGTAATTCAATGCCTTTTGCCGTTTTGCGGGCAATACCCAAATGTTTGATGCGATAACCCAGCTCTTGCGCATAAGCCACATCCGCCCGGGTAATCGCGGTAATACCTTCGGTATAAACCTTGTCAAATTGCAGCGGAATGCCAAACGCGATGGATGCCAGAATCGTTAATTTATGGCCGGCATCAATCCCCTCCACATCAAAGCTCGGATCGGCTTCCGCATAGCCCAGAGCCTGAGCCTCAGCCAACACATCGGCGAAATCACGCCCTTTGTCACGCATTTCGGTCAGGATGAAGTTGCCGGTGCCGTTAATAATACCGGCCAGCCATTGAATCTGATTGCCGCTCAACCCTTCCCGGATGGCTTTGATAATCGGAATGCCTCCGGCAACAGCCGCTTCAAAGGCAACCATAACCCCCTTGGCACTGGCTTTGGCAAAAATCTCGTTACCATGCAAGGCAATCAAGGCTTTGTTTGCGGTCACCACAGGCTTGCCGTTTTCGATAGCCTGCAATACCAAATCTTTAGCGACCGTATCACCACCAATCAATTCCAGAACAATATCGATTTCCGGATCATTGATAATTTCCGCTGGATTGTCGGTCAGTTCAATAGCCCGGGTATCACAAATCCGCTCACGCCCCAGATCACGTGCCGCCGCCCGGCTTACCACAATCGCCCGACCCGCGCGGCGGGCGATTTCATCGGCATTGCGGGTCAGGACATTGATCACCCCGCCACCTACGGTACCTAAACCGATAACGCCTATTTTTACTGGTTTCAATACAAACTCCTGATGATTTTTCTTATAAAGCCCAGCCCGTCATTATACAAGCTTGTCTTTCTTTAACATATTGCGAATGCCACGAATCGCTTGCCGGGTCCGGTGCTCGTTTTCAATCAGACTGAAACGGACATGATCATCGCCATGTTGACCAAAGCCAATACCCGGAGATACCGCGACCTTGGCGTCGAGCAGCAGCTTTTTGGAGAACTCCAACGAACTCATTGCCTTATATTGCTCGGGTATCGGCGCCCAGACAAACATCGTCGCTTTGGGTTTCTCGACCGGCCAACCCGCCGACACCAAACCATCGCATAACACATCACGGCGACTTTTGTACATCGCGCAAATTTCGGCCACACAATCCTGAGGCCCTTCCAGGGCGGTAATCGCGGCGACCTGAATCGGTGTAAACATGCCATAATCCAGATAAGATTTGATCCGGGTCAATGCCGCCACCAAGTCCTTGTTGCCACACATAAAACCGACCCGCCAGCCGGGCATGTTATAACTTTTCGACAACGAAAAAAATTCCACAGCAACATCGGTGGCGCCTTTGACCTGCAAGATCGAAGGCGCCCGATAACCGTCAAAAACAATATCCGCATAGGCGATATCATGCACCACCCAAATATCGTGTTCTTTGGCAACGTCAATGATTTTTTCAAAAAAATCCAGTTCAACGCATTGCGTGGTCGGATTACCCGGAAAATTCAGAATCAACATTTTCGGCCGGGGCCAGGAATCGATAATGGCTTTATGCAGCTCATCAAAAAAGTCTACCCCAGGAACCAAAGGCACATGCCGCAAATCCGCGCCGGCGATAACAACCCCATAGGGATGAATCGGATAAGCCGGATTGGGCACCAACACCACATCCCCAGGTCCCAGTGTGGCCAGGGTCAAATGCGCCAAACCTTCTTTCGATCCAATCGTCACGATCGCTTCCGTTTCAGGGTCAAGATCGACATCAAAACGTTTTTTATACCAGCTGCAAATGGCTTTCCGCAGTCTGGGAACACCTTTGGAAACGGAATAACGGTGGGTATTGTCCCGTTCCGCGGCTGCAATCATTTTTCTTAAAATATGCTTTGGCGTTGGCTGATCGGGATTGCCCATGCCAAAATCAATAATATCTTCTCCGGCGGAACGGGCTTTTGCTTTTAATTCATTGACAATATTAAAAACATAAGGCGGTAAACGGCTGATTCGGTGAAACTGTTCCATTGAATACTCATTGTCCGGACCTTCCGATCCGTGATAGATTTTAGAAACTGATTAAATTACTGATGTTGCAACGCCATGTCAACTCATCGAAACATAAACCGGCGCTTGCCAGGCTCACTGCACATCGTTGCCATCATGAGTCTCATTGACCACACCATGCGGGACATGCGCGGCTGTGACATGCCTTGCCGCCGATTCACAATGATTTTTCTGATCATCAAAAAATATATCGGCCCCGAATGCGTCGAGAAATGCACTTTTATCCATGCCACCAAGAAACATCGCTTCATCGATGCGCACACCCCAGGCACGCAAGGTTCTGACCACACGTTCATGACTGGGGGCGGCCCGGGCGGTAACCAGAGCGGTGCGTATCGGCGATGAATCCGTCGCAAAACGGGTTTGAATGCGATGCAAAGCCGCCAGAAAATCCTTGAAAGGTCCACCCGGCAAGGGTTTTTTGGCATCGTTTGTTTCATTTTCGGTAAACGCAGAAAGTCCCTGTGTCTGGTAGATACGCTCCGAATCATCGGAAAACAACACGGAATCCCCATCGAAGGCGATGCGTAATTGATCGCTTTGCTGGTTTGCCGTACAACCGGACAGAATGGTAGCGGCTGCATAACCGGCGTTTAACGCTTTTTTGACATCGTCATTATTAGCCGACAAAAACAGATGAGCACCAAACGCAGGAATATAACCATAGGGCGAACGGCCGCTGGTAAAGGCAGCCCGGCTGATATTCAATTCGTGATGGGCAATCGAATTGAATATCCTCAAGCCGGTATCAGCGCTGTTTTGCGATAACAAAATAATCTCGACCAGAGGTTGCTGTTCGGCCATCTCGTTGATAGCCAAAAATTTTTTAACCAACCGGAAAGCGAATCCAGGTTCCAATACTTCGTCTTCATGCTCTATTTGATAACGGCAAAAAGCCTCCTTGCCCTCGGTTTCAAAAATACGATGGGATTCATCGAGATTGAACAAAGCGCGTGAAGAAATCGCGACAACAAGTTTCTTGTTTTGTGACATCAAACCCGGTTATTGACTGATTGAGCCAATTTTGAAAATCGAGGCAAGCGGCATTTCGTTTTTTGCCAGGGGCTTGATAATATTGAAGGCATCCAACAAAATTCTTGATGCTTTTGGAAAATTCATCAAACTTTCACGTAACAGATCGATAGCACCCAAAAAGGCCACCGAAAAAAAACAGCGAATCAAGGTCTTATGATTCCGGTTCAATCCCGCAAGAATGGAAATGGGGACTTGCGCGTTTTCGCCACCCTTTTTGATATAATTATAAACCGCATGTTTCAATAATTCATTGGACATCACCCCATAAAGCGCGTTGGCCAAAATATTGACATTGGCATTCATCGGCTGACGTTCCCGGTAATATTTTTCCACATTGCGATGAATCCGTTCGACATTATTGAAATCAGGCATCGACAACAATAATGTACCCAACAGATGCACATCGGCAAATACCGCCGTCAACCCGCCCCCCGTCAGGGGATGGCGCATATTGAGCGAATCGCCCAGCATCACCGCGCCTTTTCGGACAATTGGCTTGGCAGCCATGTAATGATTCGGCATGATTTTGAATTTGTCTTCCTCTACCGCCGCATCATAATAGGATTTGAGAGACTCCGGAATATAAGGCGCTACATTCTTTTGCAAATGCTCGTGAATCGTGGCTTTTTTAGGTGGCGTTGCACCCGGAAAATCGATCAAGACCCGGGTTTCGCCACTTGCTATCGGATAAGCGATAAAAGGTGTGGGTCCGGAAAGAAACACATGCCCATAATTCGGATAGGGCAATCGGCAATTTTTCAAAATAATGCCGATGAAATAAGAAGTAACGCTTTTTTTGTTTTTTGTTAAATGCTGCCTGAAATTGGAAAAAAAACCATCGCTGGTTATGGTCAGCCTTGCATGTACCGTTTTGATGGCGCCACTGCGTTTTTCCTTGTATTTTACGCCGCTGATAACCCGGTTTTCATCTTCACACAGTTCGGTAACCGCACCCTGGATTTGTTCAACGCAATCGTGCTTTAGCGCCTGCTCGCGAATTTTTTGTAAAAACTTGCCATTTCTAAGCCCCACGCCTTTGATGCCCCCCCCGGATTCACTATAAGGAACGGTAAACCGATCATCACCATTGAGTAGAGCATAACCATAAACATCCTGGGCATCGAACCCGGCCAACAAATGCTCCAATCCCATTTTTTTCAATGAGGCAACGGCACCCGGTTGCAACAATTCACCGACAATCCGGTTTTTTTCATTGAAATTCCGGTCAATCAGGGCGATTTTAATCCCCTTCGGCGCCAAAAAAGCCGCTATCGTCGCACCTGCCATACCAGCGCCAACGATACATAAATCATATTGTGTATTCATAGCAAAAATTCTTTTCTAACGTTCAAGCGAATCAATCGGACAGAACATGTCGATGTTTGACAACTCCCGCATGGATTCTCACAGCTTCCCCTTATTCGCATCCCAACACCTTTATAATATTATGATATTGCTCAAACCTGTTGCTCACGGCTATACTCAGAATAGACGAAATCAATACAACATCCATTAACACACAAAATAATTATCCTGACACATTTAGCGGCTAATCTCTGTCCGCTTTCCCAACCTTTTGGCCCGGTTTTTTTGTATAATGTATACGCAAGCTAAAAACCTGGCTTAACTAATTGATAAAAAACAATATAATAGAAATGATTCAGGAAAAATCAAGTTGGAAAAAATGGCGTCTGCTTACTCATAATGGTCGACATATCTGGGCTTTCAAGCCAAAATCCACAAACATCAACGATCATTTGCAATCCATAAAGAATTTTACTGATGAAGAAATCAAAGGGTTCAAGAAAGATTTTTATTTTGATAAAAGCAACAACCCCAATTCTGCCGATAAAGTATTCCGATCCCAGTTTTTAGCTCTCAATTCTAATACATTTACCGGTCAGGTGCCACAAGCAGATAATAATAAACAAAAAAATGCAGACCATGCCGTGCTTGCCGGCATCCATTATTTTTCCCGCCTGCAAAGCGAAGAGGGCCACTGGCCCGGCGATTACGGCGGGCCAATGTTTTTATTACCCGGTTTGATTATCGCCTCCACAATTTCCAGAACCCCTTTTCCACGCCCCCATCAGGAAATGATGAAGATCTATCTCTATAATCACCAAAATGACGATGGTGGCTGGGGTATGCATATCGAAGGAAATTCGACGATGTTTGGCACGGTCATGCAATATGTCTGCCTGCGCTTGCTGGGCGAATCTGCGAAAAACCCGAACTTGCAAAAAGCACGCTTATGGATTAAACAACATGGGGGGGCAACCGGGATACCCTCCTGGGGTAAATTCTATTTGTCGATTCTGAACCTGTACGACTGGGACGGTTTTAACAGTTTGTTCCCTGAAATGTGGCTGTTGCCCAAAGGACTGCCTGTACACCCCTGGCGCTATTGGTGCCATAGCCGCATGGTTTATTTGCCTATGGCCTATTGCTACGGCAAGCGCGTTAAAATGCCGGCAAATGATCTCATCTCTGCCCTGCGTGAAGAAATTTATATCGAAAAATTTGCCGATATCGACTGGCCCAAACAAAGAGACCGGGTTTGTCATACCGATATTTATACAATTCAGTCGCCGGTATTGAAAATAATGAATTTCATGACTAACGGCTATGAAAAGTGCAAAATCACGGTGTTGCGGAACAAGGCCATGCAATTCATCCTGGCTTATTTGAATGCCGAAGACGAACAAACCGACTCTATCGATATCGGCCCGGTCAACCAGGCGATTAATTCCATTTGCATCTGGCACGCTCACGGCAAAAACTCCAGGCAATTTCAAAATCATGTCAAGCGCTGGTACGATTATCTGTGGATTGCTGAAGATGGCATGAAAATGTGCGGTTACAATGGCTCCCAACTCTGGGATACCGCGTTCGCCACCCGCGCCATTCTGGAAAGCGATCTGGGACTTGCATTCAAACAGACACTGGAAAAAAGTTACCGCTTTATTGATTATGCACAAATAAAACAGCAACATCCAAGCCACGAAGCCTTCTTTCGTTTCCCCATGCTAGGCAGTTGGCCGTTTTCCACACCGGAAAACGGCTGGCCGGTTGCCGACTGCACGGCTGAAGGGTTAAGTGCCCTGTTTGCCTTGCAGGACAGCGGTCTACTGGATAAACCCTTTCCTGAACATCGCATTCGACAAGCGGTGGATCGGCTTCTGGCCTGGCAAAACAAAGACGGCGGCTGGCCAACCTATGAACCCGCACGCGCCCCCAAATGGCTGGAGAAACTCAACCCATCGGAAGTGTTTGCTGATATCATGATTGATTATTCCTGGACGGAATGCACCTCCGCCTGCATCCAGGCGCTGGTCGAATTTCAGGAACGTTATCCAGATTACTGCAACCGGCAAATCCATACCGCCATCCAGCAAGGCTTGCGTTTTATTCTGCAACAACAACGCCAGGATGGTTCCTGGTATGGAGGCTGGGCGGTTTGTTTCACCTATGCTACCTGGTTTGCCATCGAAGCCCTGCACAAGGCGAAAAACAAGGATTATTACGATGATGCAATACTGGCACAGAGCATCGAAAACGGCTGTGATTTCTTGTTGGCCCGGCAAAAACCGGACGGTGGTTGGGGGGAAACCTTCAAATCCTGCTCGGAAAAGATTTATTCAGAGGCCGAAACATCCCAGGTTGTCAATACCGCCTGGGCACTGCTGGCGTTACAGGCTGTCGATCATCCAGACAAGAACGCAATTGTCAAAGGCATCAGTTTATTGATTCGACGGCAAAGTGCCGATGGCGATTGGGATCAGGAAAATATATCCGGCGTATTCAATTACAATTGTATGATTACCTACAGCAACTACCGTAATATTTTCCCTATCTGGGCATTGAGCCGGTACTATCGAATGGAATCACCAAAACGGGAAACAGTCTATTTCCCAGGCCGCTACAAATAACCCGGCAATTAATGCGTCTTTATGACATCAGTTTTGATATTATAGCCATAAATAGCTTCTCAGGAGATGAGGGATGTCCAAACCGTATGACAGTAATGCAACGCCGCTAAATACAGAACGCGATAAACTACATTTTCCGGTTCGGCTCTCCCTTCTTTGGGTTCCGCTAAATACAGAACGCGATAAACTACCGTCCTCACAGCCTCCGCCGGCACCGGCAAGAATCAAGGAAACTGGCGGCCCCAAAGGCATGGAACCCACACGCTATGGCGACTGGGAAAATCATGGCCGCTGTTTTGATTTTTAATACAACCGAAATACAAAATCATGTCAACCACACCCCCTAATCGTCCATTATCCCCCCATTTACAGGTTTATAAACTGCCGCTGACGGGTCTGATTTCCATCACCCATCGCATGACCGGTGTCTTCCTGTCTTTGGGTCTGATTCTTTTCGTTTGCATCATCAGCTCGGTCGCCAGTGGTCAGGAGTCCTATGCAAACATGCAGGCCATTCTGGATTTTTGGCTGATTCGGCTGATTTATTGGGGCTTTGTTTATGCCCTGTTCTTTCACTTGTGTCACGGTACACGACATTTAATCTGGGACAGCGGGCAAACCTTTGAACACGCCACCTTACAGCAATACGCCCTGTATGAATTGGCCGCATCGCTGATTCTAACCTTGTTTACTTTTATCATTGCCTAAGCCTATGGATTATCGATCGCCTCTAGCCAAAGTTCGCGGACTCGGCTCAGCCAAAGCTGGAACAAGCCATTGGTGGATGCAACGGATCAGCGCCGTCAGTCTGATTCCCTTGAGTTTTTGGCAACTCACCCTGCTCAACCTCTGTTTTAACGCGCCTTATCAGGACACCGTACAATGGCTGGCCTCGCCGCTCAACAGCGCGGCGATCATCGCCTGGGTTGTTGCCGCCTTCTATCACGCAGCGCTCGGTCTGCAAGTGGTCATCGAAGATTATGTCCATCATCAAGGCTGCAAAATCCTGTCGATCTGGGCCGTTTACCTCGGTTTTATTTTTTTCGGGCTGATCGCCTTGATCGCCCTGTTGCGCATTACATTAGCAGGTTAAATCATGTCTTCCGCCTACAAAATTATCGAACATCAATATGATGTGGTTGTCGTTGGCGCCGGTGGCGCGGGTCTGCGCGCCACCTTCGGGATGGTTGAAAAAGGGCTGAAAACCGCCTGTATCAGTAAGGTCTTCCCAACCCGCAGTCATACCGTCGCCGCCCAAGGCGGCATCAGCGCCGCCCTGGGCAATATGGGCGAAGACGACTGGCGTTTTCATATGTACGATACGGTCAAAGGATCGGATTGGCTGGGCGATCAGGATGCCATTGAATACATGTGCCGCGAAGCCATTCCGGCAGTGCTGGAACTGGAACATTACGGGGTGCCCTTCTCGCGTACTCCGGAAGGTAAAATCTACCAACGCGCTTTTGGCGGCATGACCGCGCATTATGGCAAAAGCCTGGCACAGCGCACCTGCGCCGCCGCCGATGTTACCGGTCATGCCATTTTGCATACCCTGTATCAACAGGCGATCAAACATGATGCCGAATTTTTTGTCGAATACATCGCCCTGGATTTGATTATGGATGGCGAACACTGCCGCGGCGTTCTGGCCTGGTGTCTGGAAGACGGCACTTTGCATTTGTTCCGGGGTCATCAAACGGTATTAGCCACCGGCGGTTACGGGCGCACCTATTTTTCCTGTACCTCGGCGCATACGGTAACCGGAGATGGCAATGCCATGGTTTTGCGTGCCGGTTTGCCCTTGCAGGATATGGAATTCATCCAGTTTCACCCCACCGGTATTTATGGCGCCGGTTGCCTGATTACCGAAGGGGTACGCGGCGAAGGCGGTTACCTGACCAATTCCGAAGGCGAACGCTTTATGGAACGATACGCGCCAACCGCCAAGGATTTAGCCTCGCGTGATGTTGTCAGCCGGGCCATGACCATCGAAATCAACGAAGGCCGTGGCGTCGGTCCCGACAAGGATCACATTTATTTGCATATCGAACATCTGGATCCAAAACTGATTCATGAGCGCCTGCCCGGTATTGCCGAAACCTCACGTATCTTCGCCAGTATCGATGTAACCCGCCAACCGATACCCGTCATTCCAACCGCGCATTACAATATGGGCGGTATTCCAACCAATTACAAAACCGAAGTTGTTACCTTAAAAGACGGCAACCCGGATCATGTGGTTCCCGGTCTGATGGCAATTGGTGAAACCGCCTGCGTTTCCGTACACGGTGCCAACCGCCTCGGATCCAATTCCCTGCTCGATATCATTGTCTTTGGCCGTTCTGCGGCTTTACGCTGTGCCAAACTGATCAAACCCGGCATGAGGCATAAACCCTTGCCCAAAGACGCTTGCGATTGCGCCCTGGAACGCTTTGACAGGATTCGCCAGGCACGTGGTTCCCTCAAAACCGCTGAAATTCGCCTGAACATGCAAAAAACCATGCAAAGCAAGGCGGCGGTCTTCCGTACCGAAAAAACCTTGCAGGAAGGCATCCAGGCCATGGATGACATCGCCCGCTCTTTCGCTGAGGTTCAGGTCAATGACCCATCCCTGATCTGGAATACCGATCTGGTGGAAACCCTGGAACTGGACAACCTGTTGGCCCAGGCCAAAATGGCCATTCACGCCGCCGGTAACCGCACCGAAAGCCGGGGCGGACATGCCCGCGAAGACTACCCTGATCGTGATGATAAACACTGGTTGAAACATACCCTGACCTGGCTGACGGGCGATCAGGTCAAAATCGATTACCGGCCTGTACATTTATTTACATTGACGGATGAGGTCGATGTCTTTCCACCAAAAAAGAGGGTTTACTGATGGTTGCATTTAACTTGCCTAAAAACTCCATTCCCCAACCCGGAAAAACATTCACGGCGCCTGAAGGCGCAACCCGTATCCGTCGTTTTGAAATCTACCGATGGAATCCGGACAGCAGCGACAATCCACGCATTGACGTTTACGAAATCGACAGGGATCGTTGCGGCCCCAAGGTGCTGGATGCCATCCTCAAAATCAAAAACGAAATTGACACCACCCTGGCTTTCCGCCGTTCCTGCCGCGAGGGCGTATGCGGTTCCTGCGCCATGAATATCAACGGCAAAAACACCCTGGCCTGTATCAGTTCGATTGACGATTACCCTGATCCGATCAAAATTTTCCCTCTGCCGCATATGCAGGTTATCAAGGATTTAATTCCGGATATGACGCATTTTTTCGCCCAA
This sequence comes from uncultured Methylococcaceae bacterium, assembly GCA_964509475.1. Classification (GTDB taxonomy): domain Bacteria; phylum Pseudomonadota; class Gammaproteobacteria; order Methylococcales; family Methylomonadaceae; genus CAZDXJ01. The sequence continues at coordinate 21,281 of CAZDXJ010000033.1, forward strand.
TACGCATCGATTAAACCCTGGATAGAAACCCAAACCCCGGCACCCGCCGATGCCGAGCGTCTGCAAAGCCGGGAAGATCGCGCCAAACTTGATGGACTCTACGAATGCGTACTCTGTGCCTGCTGCTCCACCAGTTGTCCCAGTTATTGGTGGAACAGTGAGCGTTATCTGGGACCGGCCGTCTTGTTACAAGCCTATCGCTGGCTCAATGACAGCCGTGATGAAAATACCGGCGAACGTCTGGATGATCTGGAAGACCCGTTCAAACTGTACCGTTGCCACACCATCATGAATTGCACCGATACCTGTCCAAAAGGTTTGAATCCGGCCAAAGCCATTGCCGAAATCAAAAAAATGCTGCTGCAACGTCAGCAAGGCTGATGGACAATATCGACCGGTTGCGCTGGCGATGCCGCCGGGGAAGCCTGGAACTGGATTTATTGCTTGAACGCTATCTTGAAAACCACTATGCCTGCGCCAACGCCAATGAAAAGAAAGTTTTTCAGCAACTGCTCAAACTGGAAGACAGCGAACTCCTGCCTTATCTGATGGGTGAAAAGAGGCCCGGCAACGAATCCTTTATCGCTCTGATCAATAAAATTCGCAGACAACCTGAACCCGTAACCTCGATCTGCGGATTGCCTGATGGCTTGACGAGTTTGAACAAACCTTAATGCAGTTGTAAACCTATTACACCCAGGAGACATAACAATCAAATATCTTTGGATCAGTATTTTTGTTATCGTTTTTGTTTGGTCGGGAATTAACCCAAAAGATCAATTCACTTGGGTTCTCGAAGTTTTTCCTGCATTTGTCGGCGCTCTGGTGCTGGCATTTACATACCGCTCATTTCAGCTTACACCATTGCTTTATATATTGATCCTGGTGCATAGCATCATTCTGATGATAGGCGGACATTTCACTTATGCCGAAGTACCAATATTCGATATTTTGAGCAATTTATCCGACTCATCGCGTAACAACTATGACAAACTCGGTCACTTCGCTCAAGGATTCACACCAGCACTGATCACCAGAGAAATTGTGTCGAGAAAAAACATAATTCAGGAAGGCGCATGGCGGACATTTTTTACAGTGTCCTTTTGTCTGGCATTCAGTGCATTCTATGAATTAATTGAATGGTGGATAGCCCTGGCGGCAGGCGAAAATGCAGATGCATTTTTAGGGACCCAAGGTTACGTCTGGGACACTCAATCCGATATGGCTTTCGCATTGTTAGGTGCAATCGTGGCTTTATTGAGTTTGAGCAAATTACATGACAGCCAGCTTAAAAAGCTATAACCTGAACGCCATGCCGATGGTCAAAACTTCAATTTCACCTTGCAATCACGAGTCGATAACGCCCATCCCATTTCCAACCCATACCGGCCAATTCCAATAATGCCGGTTACTGTTCCGGTAACCTTGTATTCGATAAGCCCCATTTTCCATAAAAACATCGATTGCGCCCTGCCGGGCCGTATTTAAATATTGGATTCCCAAATGCCGGTAGCGCATCAGGGTTTCGTTATGCGGATGCTTGAAACGGTTTTTATAACCCGCTGAAATGAGTACCGTCCTGGGCTGAACCTGAGCTAAAAACGACTCCGAGGAAGACGTATCGCTGCCATGATGAGGCGCAACCAGAATATCGGCCTGCAATTGTCCTGACCAGGTTTGTACAAGCCATTGTTCAGCCCGGCGTTCAATGTCGCCGGTCAACAAGATACGACCTGATGCCGAGATAATTTGCAAAACACAGGAATTATCATTATCCGATATAAAGGCCGGCTTGGGTGGCCCCAGTATGCGAAACCTGACCCTATCCCAAACCCAGGACTGGCCGGATTGACAACGCCGGGCCCGGCCCTCGATTTTTTCAGGAATACTGCTGATAATCCGGCCGACAGGAACAGCCTGCATAACAGAGGCAGCACCACCGATATGATCGATATCACCATGACTGATCAACAAGGTATCAATCCGCTTGCGTCCCTGATAACGCAAAAAAGGTAACACCACATTTTTGCCCATATCGAATTTTTCCGACAGGCGCGTACCCGTGTCATAAAGCAAAACATGGTTTTGGGTTTGCACAACAACCGACAGACCTTGCCCGACATCCAGCATTGTCAATCGTACAGACCCTGCCGGCAACGGCTGGGGCTTTGTAAAAAATAACGGTGCCATCAGCAGCACCCCCAAATGACGTCCCGGCAAACCTCTTGGCATTAACAGGATCAAAGCACCAGCCGTTGCCAATAACACTATCCACAAACCTGGTGCCGGCGTTTGTATGCTGATAAACGGTAATTGGCCAAAATACTGCAACACACTGTAAAACAATCGCAGGCCCTGTTCCAATCCCTGGAAAAGCACTGTCGCCACCCCCTGATGAAATGGCAACACACAGACGGTCAAAAGCACCAACGGGACAATAACAAAGCTCATCAGCGGTACAGCGATAAAATTCGCCAACGGTGCAAGCAATGAAGCCTGCTGAAAAAACAACAGCAAAAGCGGCATCAGTCCAATCGAAGTGACACTGTTGATTTTTAACAAGGCCAGCCCTTTTGCATCCGTAGCCTGTCTGCCATGCAAAACATAAAAAATCAAGGCAACTGCGGCAAATGACAACCAAAATCCAGGCGTTAACACGGCCAGGGGATCAAAAAGCAATACGATAAAAAAAGCTAAGGCAATTGTGACAACCGGCCGGCTGTGACGCCGCCAGATTATCGCCAGCATCACGACCGACAACATAATGAGCGCACGCAAGGTACTCAAGGAAAAGCCGGCCAAAAGCGCATAAAAACAACTGGCACCCAAAGCGCACAAGGCCGCAACCGTTGGTGGCGAAACCGTCAACAAACCTGAAAACGCCCACAGGCGCAGGCTGATAAAATAAACCAGTCCGGCAATCAGGCCGATATGCAAACCCGAAATGGCAAACAAATGCACGGTTCCGGTTGTACGCAACAAGGTCCACTGCGCCTCGGTGATATGCTGGCGATCGCCGATGATCAGGGCTTGTACAAAGCCCAGCATAGGGCTGTTTTTGAGGATTGCTGAAATACGCCAGGACAAATGCTGTCGCCAGCGGTCAATATTGAATAATCCAGCAGCATTGGCATTCAGCAATAGCGGTGGTGGTTTTTTGCGCACATAACCGGTCGCGCCGATATGCTTGCGGAACAACCATTTTTCATAATCGAAGCCCCCCGGATTCAAGTTTCCATGCGGCCGTTTCAAACGCACGTTAAAGCGCCAACGCTGCCCGGGTTGTACCTTCTCATCGGGATAAAACCAACTTATACGGATTTTATCGGGCAGCCCGTGTTTTGTTTGCGCCTTGTCCAACAACAAATCGAAACGCACTTGCCGCGCATCGGTTCGGGGCAAACCAACAATAACGCCACTCAGCAAAATATCCTGATTTTCCAGATCGGGTGACAACAGGGTTGCCAACTGCGTTTGGGCAATCCAGGCGGCCCACAAAAAACCACCGGCATAAAACACCAGCCGCCAATATCGAAAAACAATACCCACAATGACGACAAAAGCGGCACCGGCCAGCGCAGATTGTGCGGGTAACACGGCAAAAGTCTGCAAGCTCAAAATACCGACCGCAAACCATAGCGCATAGTGCACCACCGTCCACCCTTCCGATGAGATTACTTGAGCAAACCGTCTTCCATATGCAACACGGTATCCATTTTTTTTGCCAACTCCAGGTCATGGGTAACGATTAAAAAACTCACATTGAGTTCCCGGTTCAGTTCCAACATTAGCTGATAAACCTGATCTGCGGTTTTGCTGTCCAGATTGCCGGTGGGTTCATCGGCCAACACACATTTAGGCTGATTGACCAACGCCCGGGCAACGGCCGCGCGTTGACGCTCTCCCCCCGACAACTCTCCGGGTTTATGCTGCAGCCGGTGTTGCAAACCCACACGTTGCAGCAATTCAATCGCCTTTTGCCGCGCCGATTTCACCGCATAACCGCCGATCAGCAAGGGCATGGCCACATTCTCCAGTAGCGTAAATTCACCCAGTAAATGGTGAAATTGATAAATGAACCCAAGCGAACGATTACGCAATTTCCCCAAACGGCGTTCATTGATTTTATCCAATACCACGCCATCCAGTACCACCTCACCCGAACTGGGTTTTTCCAAACCGCCCAATAAATGCAGTAGTGTGCTTTTGCCCGAACCCGATGCCCCCATAATCGCGACCCGCTCACCGAGCTCAATGCGTAAATTGACGCCTTTTAAAACTTCGACATCCAGATCACCCTGCTGATAACGTTTGCTCAAATGGCTGCAGCGCAGAATACTGTCATCATTCATAACGCAATACCTCGGCCGGATTGACCTTGGCCGCTTGCCAGGCCGGATAAAACGTTGCCAGCAATGCAAGTCCGAAGGCCATAACCGCAATCCGGTAAACATCGAACCAATCCAGTTTGGACGGCAGCTCACTGATATAATACACATCGGCCGCCAAAAACTGCACATCAAAAAGACGCTCTATCGCGGGTACAATCGTTTCCACATTCAAAGCCAGCAAGACACCACCAACTGTACCCAGCAAGGTGCCAACCGCACCAATAATCGCACCCAGAATAATGAATATGCCCATAACCTGTCCGGGTGATAAACCCTGGGTGCGCAAAATAGCGATATCACCGCGTTTGTCGGTCACCACCATCACCAGTGTCGAAACGATATTAAACGCCGCAACCGCGACAATTAGCAACAAAATAATAAACATCACCCGTTTTTCGGTTTTGACGGCGCGAAAAAAATTACTGTGCGACCGGGTCCAGTCACTGACCCGGTAGTAACGAAAATCTTGCGCCAGCGAACGACTGATAGCGGGCGCATTGAACAAATCGTCCAGCTTCAAGCGCAAGCCGGAAACCGCATCACCCAAACGAAACAGTTTTGCCGCATCGTTTATGTGAATGATCGCCATGTTGCGGTCATATTCATACATGCCAACCTTGAAAATGCCAACAACGGTAAAACGGCGCAATCTGGGCAAAATGCCAGCCGGCGTCGAATTCAACTGAGGGCTGATTACGGTCACCTTGTCACCGGGAATGACGCCCAAATAGCTGGCCAACTCCGCGCCCAATACAATCCTGAAATCACCGGCTTTTAGCTGCGTCAGTTGACCGGCAATCATTTTTTCGGCAATTTCCGATACCTGTGGCTCCAATTCGGGCAATACGCCGCGCAACAAGCTGCCACTCACCCGCCGGTCAGCATTGATCATTACCTGACCGCGCACAAAGGGCGCGCTGCCCATGACATGCGGGCGATGTTCGATTTTTTGTTGTAAACTCCGCCAACCCGTCAACTTGCCATAATAACCAGTGATTGTCGTATGCGAAGTCATGCCCAAAATGCGTTCGCGCAATTCCGCTTCAAAACCATTCATCACCGACAAAACGGTAATCAGCGCGGTAACACCCAGGGCAATACCCAATATAGAAGTCAGGGTAATAAATGAAATGAACTGAGTGCGCCGTTTGGCCCGGGTATATCGCAATCCGATATACAGGATAAGAGGTTTGAACATGCAAAATCTCTGGAATCAATCCGTTTTTGTATTTCTGCAGTTTTCACATAAACCATAGAGATACAAACAATGATCGGTCAATTCATAATTAAGTGATTTGGCAATTTCCCGCTGCCTGGATTCTATGGTTTCATCATTGAATTCATCAACCCGGTTACATTTCACGCACATGATATGATCATGATGTCCACCCCGGTTCAATTCAAACACGGAATTGCCGCCTTCAAAATGATGTCGGCAAACCAAACCCGCTGCTTCAAACTGCGTCAGAACCCGATAAACCGTCGCCAAACCAATTTCTTCATTCTCGTCGATCAGAATTTTATAAACCTTTTCTGCCGTCAAATGCCGCTCATTGGTTTGTTTTTCAAGAATTTCCAAAATCTTCACACGCGGCAGCGTGACTTTCAAACCGGCATTTCTTAGATCATGTGATTCCATATTCTAAAATCCTGAAAAATAATTTAACCATCCCGCTGTCAACACATCTTGCCAACTGTACGGAGAATCTATTGTATCTGTTTTTTCAGCTTATGACAGGACAGTTTTTTGACAATCAGCCCAATAAAATCGTATTAAAACTCCGAATACATCAAGAAAATACAAAAATGCTGACAAGTTGGGCGTTCATTCGCTACCAATTGCCAACCATGGAAAGTTCAGAAAAAGCGATATGCAACTTCGTGTTAAGCGCTACATCCATGTAACTTTCCGCCCGCCCCTGATCAAGGTAGAACAGCCAGTCCCCCGACTGCCCCTCACAGACCCCAGCGTGCGGAATTAGCGCACTGGGCTCTTCTAAACGGATCGTTTCGCACTTCGCTACACTTTTCGTAACTACTAAGCGAAAATAAAAAAGTTCTTGACAGATTTTTTGCCTGTTTTTTGTAATTTTTAGCACTCTGATCGAAGGCCGCTAAATTCATCCATTAATGCCCCGCTATCAGTAGTCACCGACAAACGCCTTACGATCCCGAATAATTTTTTAATCGCCTTACACCGGTTTACAACGAGGAAAATTCAGCTTTTAAAACCCATAAGATAATGGGTCTATGAAGAATAGAGTGGGTAATATATTCTAACCGATCGAATATCATAT
>CAZDXJ010000034.1:0-25052 GCA_964509475.1 uncultured Methylococcaceae bacterium
ATATGATATTCGATCGGTTAGAATATATTACCCACTCTATTCTTCATAGACCCATCATATTAATGGCAGTGGCCCCGATGGTTGGTTCATTTTCCGCATCCGTGAGCGCGCAGAGTATAAATCTGTTTCTGCTGTTTCAAGTCATCGCCAATAGAGGGGATAAAGATGAACAAGCATTTGTCGTTAGTTATACAATCCTGGAGCCGATCTCCGGGGTTACAGGCGGGGTCTGGGAAGCCGTTATCCGATATGGATATTATACGACACCAGGCCCGGCTTATGCACGAAGGCAGCCATGTGTTGATTGCTGTCAAGGATGCTGACATGGCGGCTATTCTGCTTGGCTTGGTGCGGCTGAGTCATTGCGCTCTAAGCGCGGTTGCCGCAATGGGGGGCGATGTCATTGAAAGCTCCGTTGACTGGCAACATGACGGTTATGTCATTTCGATAGCACGCCTTTTGTCGGCTGAAATCAGCCAATGTTCATCGGGAGCGAGAGAAAGTTATTCGCAGTTGTATGCTTTATGTGTTGTCTTGGCGAAACGGTTTATCAATGCTGATTTTGACAGGGCTTTTGCATTGGTATGTAGTGATTACGAAAATCCGGATCAAGGCAGTGGCCATGAACTGGATCTAAGTGATTGTTTATATGAATAAACCTGATCGTTACGGATTATCAATTCTTTGTAAAGCCGGCGTGATGGAAACAATAAATTTCCGGTAAAAAAACAACCAGACAAGAAGCGGTGTTACGGCGGGTAGAATCAATGTACCGAGTTGATAGGCAACGGCAATCATATCCCGTTGTGTTTGGGAAAGACTGACGATTTTATTTGAATAAGCCGACAAATCAAAGAACAGTATTTTCAATCCGGCAAAATAGACGCCCCACAGTTCGACAGCCAGAAAAACAGGCAGGAGCAGCATGATATTGCGTGCCTTGTACAGAAAACTTCCGGGTGATGCCAGAATTAATGCCAGGCACAGTGGTAAACCGAAGTTGTAATTCAATGGGTTGACTGAATAAACAATATCCGCGGCTCTGGCATGGGCACTGTTTTGTATTGTCAAGCGGGTGATAATATCCAGTTTTTTGCCTTGTTGCTGAACCGTTTCAATCAGGTCTGGGAAATGGGATGTCAACAATGATCGGCTTAAATCGGCCGTAATCCAGGTGATAAAATCGCCGCAATAATACCAGCCCCAATAACAGATGGGCAGTAATAAAACCGTTTTTATGATAAAACCTGTCAATGGCTTAATCAGCATGAGAACCTCTGGCAACGATGGATACGCAACGGGGTAAAAAATGCAACCATAACAGGAAGAGCAACAAAACATCCAGCATGATCAGGGCTTGCCATATATACAAATGCGCCCATTCAAAAAACCGGTAATCCCACTGACCCAGATAAAACAGACTGATAATACGCAGTAAATTCAAGATTTCGACGGCAAAAAAACCGGCAATCAAACCCAGGCTTTTGAATTTCCACGGGGATGGGAAAGCGATAATTGCCGCAGCAAACACGATCAGGGCCTCCACACCATTGCAACCGGCTTGAATAGCGATCGCAAAACCATTGTCTATATTTCGGATAACAATACCGTCACTGACAACCCGATCATCAAACAATTGCATTGTCCTGGCCGATACGGTGGCCAATGTTTCTGTAAACGGAATGATAAAGTTGTCTTGCGCGAAATTTGTCAATTCCAAAGTAAACAAGATTATCTGTGTGATAGTAAAATAGATTAGGAATTTGATCATGATTTTTGAAATTTTTTATGGAATCTGCGGCTACCTGTTAAAGAATAGCAAATTTCTAATCATAAAAAATAAACCGTGCCCTGTCATCAGAATAATGCAAATTTTATTGGAGGCTGAAACATGGCGTTTTCCGGAATTAAAAAAAGGATTGTCACCATTCTGGCGGATGGCCGGTTTCATTCCGGCACCGAATTATCCAGGCAATTACATATCTGCCGGTCGGCTATCTGGAAGCAATTGCATTTGTTGCATGAACTCGGTATCGAAATAATTGCGGTCAATGGCAAAGGTTATCGTCTGACCCGACCGATTGAGCTTTTTGACAAACAAAAAATATCAGCGCAGCTCTCCAGACAGGCAAAATCCGCGATCGCGGAATTGCTTGTTTACGACCAAATCGCTTCGACCAATCGTTATCTTGTCGAACAGTCGCAAAACGGAGCGCCATCCGGCTTGATCTGCCTCGCCGAATATCAATCCGCCGGTAAAGGCCGGCGCGGGCGGCAGTGGGTTTCGCCGTTTGGCCATAATATTTATTTGTCGTTATTATGGCGTTATCAATGCGGGCCATCGGTGATTTCCGCTGTGAGCCTGGTTGTGGGGATTGCGCTTATCCGGGTTTTGCGAAATCTGGGTATTGATGAAATTGGCCTGAAATGGCCGAATGATATTTATTGGCGCAATAAAAAACTGGGCGGTATTCTGGTTGAAGTTTCAGGTGAAAGCGAAGGGCCTTGCGCTGTCGTTATCGGTTTGGGCCTTAATGTTTTTTTGTCGGTCGAACAAGCCGCTGGCATTACCCAGGATTGGGTTGATTTAAGTGAAATTCTTGCAGATGCTGCATTGCCTTCGAGAAATGAGCTGGCCGCACGCATCATTGATGAATTAATCGGAATCGTGCATCGTTTTGAACAGGAGGGTATTGGCGGTTACGTTGAGGAATGGCGCCGGTATGATTGTATGTTGGGCAAATCGGTTGTTTTACAGACAGGCAATCAACAAATCAGCGGCATTGTATCGGGTATCGATGATAGCGGTTTGTTGAAGTTACAGCATATTGATGGTTCAATAAGGGTTTATTCTTCGGGTGAAGTCAGTTTTAACGCTACATGATGAACTTGTTAATCGATATTGGCAATACGCGATTAAAATGGGCCTTGTGTCAAGACCGGCATATTGTTCTGAGTCAGACTTTTGAGCATGATAACCAATCCATAACGCCAGCTTTGCTACTGGCCTGGAAAAAAATATGCGCACCGCATCGTATTGTCTTGGCTTGTGTCGGGCTGGAAACACTGGCTGCCGAGGTTGTTTCAGTCAGCGGGCAACTTTGGCCTTCTGCGGTATTGACACGGGTTCGGGCGCAGGCTTTTGGTCATGGAGTGGAAAATGCCTATCCAAAACCGGAGAAACTGGGTGTCGATCGCTGGCTTTGCCTGATTGCAGCGCGTAAACATTTTACCTTGCCGGTTTGTATTGTCGATTGTGGCACCGCAATTACCATAGATGTTCTGAATGCCGGGGGGGGGCATCGAGGCGGTCTGATTGCACCCGGTTTGCGGTTGATGGGATCGGCTTTGTTGCAGGGAACATACAATTTACAGCATTTTGAACAATCCTGTACGGGCAGTTTGACCGATAATACCGAAGCAGCGATTGCGAATGGGGCGTTGCTGGCTGCAGCCGGTTTGATTGAACGGGTTTTGTCGGATCAGGATAAATCCATAAAACTGGTTTTGACCGGCGGCGATGCAAGCCTCATCGCCAGGCATTTAAATCGGCCTTTAACGATAGAACCCGAATTATTATTTCAGGGGCTGATGGTGTTTTTGGATAATTCATGAGGTATTTGTTTTTTGTTGGTTTATTGGCCAATATCCTGTTTTTCCTGTGGGAAACCAGTGCTTCTCCTCAACGCCGGCTAAAAATACCAGAACCTGTTTTATTGCCGGAAGAACCGCAGATTGTATTGTTGCGAGAGAAAACCGAAAGACAGGCGCGGGATTTTACAGGCAAGGGACTCTGTGATTCGGTAAGTGCTTTTGACGGTGGGCAAAGTCCATTGTACTGGTTTGATGCTTATGCCAATGATGCTTATGCCAATGATGCCATGAATCGGGTCTGGAGTTGTTGGAAAAATTAACGTTAACCCAGCTTTGCCATTGTCGTGCCTATAACCGTAATTCATTGATTGGTTTATATAAATGCCATGCAAGGGTTTATGTTTGCAGCGTAATGGAGTTATTTATATATTGTTTATCAATAGCTTATAAATTATTGATGGCAAGGCCGGGTTAAAAATACGCTATAATAGCGCCCTCCATTACCTTTAATAATTTTTCGGCAATTAACATCAAATCCAGGCCACTGTTTTGGTACCCCCCATGAAAAAACTGTTATTCCAATTTGATACCGATGCCTATCCATCGGTTTTTGATACCGTTGTCGCTTATGATGGCGGCGCCGATCAGGTTATCGGTCATGCTAATTTGACGCCTGACAAGGTTCGTCCCCTGGTTGAAGGTACGATTTTTACCCGAGCGCCAAAAGATAAAAAAAATACCGCGATTTTTGTCGGCGGTAGTGACATGAATGCCGGTCAGGCATTGTTTGCGGCCGTACAAAAACTTTTTTTTCCAGGTTTCCGGGTTTCCATTATGCTGGACAGTAACGGCAGTAATACGACGGCGGCGGCAGCCGTCGCCAAACTCGCCGCCAGCGGAACCTTAAGCGGTAAAAAAGCCGTCGTCCTCGCGGGTACCGGGCCGGTGGGTCAACGTGCCGCGGTTATGCTGGCGCAGGAAGGTGCGCAGGTGGCCTTGACGTCAAGGCAAATGCTGCGTGCTGAAAAAGCCTGCGAAGATATAGAACAACGTTTTGGTGTTGAAATTACACCGGTTGAAGCTTTTGATCAAGACCGCCGCGCTGACGCAATTGCCGATGCGCATATTGTTTTTGCTGCCGGCGCCGCTGGCGTTGAATTATTACAGCCAGAACATTGGCAGGACAATGCGTCGATTGAAATGATAGCCGATGCCAACGCAACACCACCGATTGGAATTGGCGGTATTGACATGATGGACAAAGGCCAGGTGCGATACGGTAAAATTATTTGGGGTGCTATCGGTTTTGGTACCTTGAAACTGGCTCTGCATCGTGCCTGTATCGCCAAATTGTTTGACACTAATGATCAGATTCTCGATGCCGAGAACATTTTTGCCTTGGCAAAAGATATGGCTTGACCGGCTTTTGGGCTTGTATGAGTGAAATGATCGAAATTGCCGCTTGCCGTTATACCGCATTGCGCCGTGATGCGAAGGCTCTGTTTCGTGTTGGCCTGAACGCTGCCGATCCGGCTGCAGCTGTACAGGGCTGTTTACGTTCATCCCATGCGGGTACGGTCGAATTTTTCGAACGAAATGATGCCGGCAGAAGCCGTTGCGGGCATTGGTCAAAAATACATTTGATCGCATTTGGCAAGGCCGCATGTCCCATGATACAGCGTGCCCAGGAAATCATTCCGCACGCTTTGTTGTCCGATCAACGTATCGCAGTCTGTAATCGTGAAAATGCAAGGACTATCCCGGGGGTCGATGTGCTCGTGGCCGGTCACCCTGTGCCTGATCAGGCCGGTTTTGAAGCGGCCCGGCGTGTCGCCAAAATAGCCGGGCGGGCGCGGAAACACGAATTGGTGCTGGTACTGATCAGCGGTGGTGGTTCAGCGTTACTCCCTTATCCGGTCGATGCGATCAGCTTGCAAGATAAAATCAGGCTTACCGAAGCCTTGCTGGCCAGTGGTGCGGCGATTAGCCAAATAAATTGTATTCGCAAACACCTTTCCCAATTGAAAGGTGGCCGCTTGCGTGAAAAAGCCATGCCGGCGGATATGCAGGCCTTGATCCTGTCCGATGTCCTGGATAATGATATCAGCAGCATTGCCAGCGGGCCGACTGTGGCGGATGATACGACTTATGTGCAGGCTCGTGAAATTTTGCAAAGCAAAGGCCTGTGGTCAAAAACGCCAAAAAATATTCGTGACTTTATCGAGCAAGGCTGCCTGGGATTTGTTCCGGAAACACCAAAACCGGATCAAAGCCTGTTTTCTCAATATGCCTGCACCTTGATCGGCAGCAATGCCTTGAGCCTTGATGCCATGAGCCATGCCGCCAAAAAGCAGGGCTATAAAGTGCAAATATATGATACGAAACTTTCAGGCGAAGCGCGTGTTGTTGCCGAAGAAATGGTGATTTATGCAGCACGGTTAATACAAACGGCTATTGATCGGCCTGTGGCGCTGCTGGCCGGTGGTGAAACAACGGTGACTTTACGGGGTGATGGCAAGGGCGGCCGGAATCAGGAAATGGCTCTGGCCTTTACCCTTGCCGCACAAAAACATCAATTGCCGGCTTGCTGGAGCCTGCTCTGCGGCGGGACCGATGGCCGCGATGGCCCGACCGATGCTGCCGGCGCTTTGGTTGATCCGGAAACATTGTCCCGCATACAAGCGACACACGACGATCCAAAACGGCTGCTGGATAATAATGATTCCTGTACGGCCTTACGCGCTTCCTCGGATTTGCTGCATACCGGCGCCACGGGAACCAATGTCGCTGATCTTTACATATTACTTATTATTCCACAATTTTAACCCCCGTTACCCGCAGGAGAGACATCATGTTTAAAAAATCGCAGACCATCGCCGAATTCGATGATGAACTGTATCAAGCCCTGGAAGAAGAACGCCAGCGCCAGGAAGATCATATCGAATTGATCGCTTCGGAAAATTACGCCAGTCCCAGGGTCATGGAAGCGCAAGGTTCCCAGTTGACCAATAAATACGCCGAAGGTTATCCGGCAAAACGTTATTATGGTGGCTGCGAATTTGTTGACAAGGTGGAGCAACTGGCCATTGATCGGGTAAAACAACTGTTTGACGCCGATTACGCCAATGTGCAGCCGCATTCCGGATCACAAGCGAATATGGCGGTTTATATGGCCTTATTGCAACCCGGTGATACGATTTTGGGCTTGAGTCTGGCCGACGGTGGCCATCTGACCCACGGCGCCAAACCCAATTTTTCCGGAAAAATTTACCATGCTGTGCAATATGGCCTGAATCCCGAAACCGGTGCGATTGATTATGAACAGGTGAACCGGCTGGCGATGGAGTACAAACCCAAAATGATTGTCGCTGGATTTTCCGCCTATTCACGGGTTATGGATTGGGCGCGGTTCCGGGAAATCGCCGATTCGGTCGGCGCTTACCTGATGGTGGACATGGCGCATGTTGCCGGTCTTGTCGCCGCCGATCTTTATCCCAATCCGGTTTATTATGCCGATGTGGTGACCAGCACCACCCATAAAAGCCTGCGCGGCCCACGTGGCGGCTTCATTATTTGCAGAAACCGGCCGGAACTGGGGAAAAAGTTCAATTCACTGATTTTTCCAGGGATTCAGGGCGGGCCATTGATGCACGTCATTGCCGCCAAGGCGGTGGCCTTTCAGGAAGCCTTGCAGCCGGAATTCAAACTCTATCAACAGCAAGTGGTAAAAAATGCCAGGGCTATGGCTGAAGTCTTCATGCAGCGCGGATTCGATATTGTGTCCGGCGGTACCGACAACCATTTGATGCTGGTTTCACTGATTGCCAAAGGTATTACCGGCAAAGCGGCGGATGAGGCTTTGGGACGCGCCCATATTACAGTTAACAAAAATGCCGTTCCCAATGATCCGCAATCCCCTTTTGTCACCAGCGGTATCCGGGTCGGTACGCCGGCACCGACATCACGCGGCTTCAAGGAGCCGGAAGTCCGGCAGGTTGCGCAATGGATGTGTGATGTTATGGATAATATCGACGATGAAAAGGTTATCGCTGCGGTACGCGATAAAGTCAGCCTGCTTTGTTCACGTTTCCCGGTATACGGGGATTGATTCATTGTTCTTCAGCATAAAGGAGTCATTATGTCTGATATAGAAATTGCCCAACAGGCACAAATGCAACCCATCATTGAACTGGCGAAACAGCAATACGGTATTGCCGCCGAACATCTGGACCCTTACGGGCACTACAAAGCCAAACTGTCATTGGAGTATGTCAACCAATTACAGGACAGGCCCGATGGCAAACTGATTTTGGTGACCGCCATCAGTCCGACGCCGGCCGGGGAAGGTAAAACCACGACCACCGTCGGTTTGGGCGATGCGATGAATCGCCTGGGTAAAAAAACCTTGATCTGTTTGCGGGAGCCGTCGCTGGGACCGTGTTTTGGGGTCAAGGGCGGCGCTGCCGGTGGTGGTTATGCGCAGGTTGTACCTATGGAAGACATCAACCTGCATTTTACCGGTGATTTTCATGCCATCGGCGTGGCCCATAATTTATTATCGGCGATGATCGATAATCACATTCATCACGGCAACGCTTTGGATATTGATGCCCGGCGTATTCAATGGAAGCGGGTGGTGGATATGAATGACCGCGCCTTGCGCCAGGTAACTGTGGGCATGGGCGGGCCAGCCAATGGTTATTTACGTGAAGACGGTTATGATATTGTGGTCGCTTCCGAGATCATGGCAATTTTATGTCTGGCGACTGATCGCGCCGATTTGAAGGCGCGCCTGGGGCGTATTGTCATCGGTTACAAAAAAGATCGGGTGACGCCTGTATACGCATCGGATTTGCAGGCACAGGGCGCGATGGCCGCGTTACTGAAAGATGCCATCAAACCCAATCTGGTGCAAACCCTGGAAAACAATCTTGCCTTGATACACGGCGGCCCGTTTGCCAATATCGCGCACGGTTGTAACACCGTTACCGCCACCAAAACCGCTTTGAAACTGGCGGATTACGCCATCACTGAAGCCGGTTTCGGCGCCGATCTAGGTGCCGAGAAATTCGTCGATATCAAATGCCGTATGGCCGGTTTGCAACCGTCCGCCGTTGTGCTGGTTGCAACCGCCCGGGCCTTGAAATTTCATGGTGGTGCAGGCAAAGAGGAACTGAACCGGGAAAACCTGGAAGCACTGGAAAAAGGCTTTGTCAATCTGGAGCGGCATCTGCGCAATATCACCCAGCATTATGGTTTGCCTTGTGTGGTCTGTATCAATCATTTCAGCTTTGATAGCGAGGCGGAACTGGCCTTGCTGCAGGGAAAATGCGCTGATTTGGACGTGAAATGCGTTGTTTCCAGACATTGGGCGGAAGGCGGGGCCGGCGCCGAACAACTCGCCCGGGAATTGCTCGAGATCGTGGACAATCGTGAACCGGGTTGCCGTTTCGTTTATGATGATGATCGGAGTCTATGGCAAAAAATTGAAACCATCGCGACTAAGTTATACGGCGCCGCCGGTATTTCGGCCAGCCCCAAAGTGAAAAAACAAATTGAGGATTGGCAGTCGGATTACGGTCATTTTCCGGTGTGTATTGCCAAAACCCAAATGTCGTTTTCCACCGATCCTTTGGCCAAGGGCGCACCTTCCGGGCATAATGTGGAAATTCGGGAAGTACGCCTGGCCAATGGCGCCGGTTTTATCGTCGCTGTTGCCGGCGACATGATGACCATGCCGGGGCTGCCGAAAATACCGGCTGCCGAACGGATTGATATTACCGATGACGGCACCATTACCGGTTTGTTTTAATCGGTTTTAACAAATCTGCGGTCATTTAATTGCGGCTACAGGGCTACAGGGGCAATTCATGAATTGCCCCTGTATAATGGCGTAATGCGTCGATGTCTGGAATCTGGATGTTTTTGCCTTCCACCCGAATCAGGTTTTTCTGACTGAGTTGTTGCAGAATCCGGGAAAAGGTTTCCGGACGCACGGACAGACGCGAGGCTAAAACCGATTTTGGGGTTTGCCAATGCAGGGTATAAGGCGAGGTGGCGTTTGGCGGCAGTTCCCGTAATAAAAAATGAATCACGCGCATGTTTGCGTTTTGCAGGGTTAATTGTTCAATGTCCTGAATGGTGCCATGCAGGCGTTTACTCATTGCCGCCAGAATTTTCAGACAGGTCGGCGCTGAATTTTCCAGCAATTTATAAAATATTTTCATATCAATCCGGAGCAGGCGTGATCCGGTCAAGGCTTGCGCGTTGACCGGATAAACTTTTCCTTGCATGAACATCACAGCTTCGGCAAAGGTTTGTCCTTCCCGAATCAATTCAATCACTTTTTCATCACCATCGGCAGACAGACGGTACAACTTGATACTGCCTTTGATCAGCAAATAAAAATGATGCGCGTCTTGTCCTTGCCGGAACAAATGCTCGCCTTCCTTTAACGCGACAAAAACGGAACAGGCGCTGATTCGATCCATTTGATCGGTGTCGAAATGGGTGAATAATAAATGCTTACGCAATAACTCTCTCATTGTAGCCACTTGATTCAGGTCAATTACAATACAGACGTCTGCTTGCTACAGTGCGCCCGTTTTTAATCACTTCAGGAGAGTAACATGTTTTGTTATCAATGCGAACAGACTACACGTTCCGAGGCAGGCGACGGCTGTGCGGCGGCCAGGGGTATCTGCGGCAAAGATGCGGTTACGGCGGATTTGCAGGATTTGCTGGTTCATGCCATCAAGGGGATAGCCCAATATGCGAAGCGTGCCCGGGAACTGGGCGTCAATTCGCCGGATGCCGATGCGTTTATGCTCTATGGTCTGTTTACCACCTTGACCAATGTAAATTTTAACGCCAATCGTTTTGTCCAGTTAATCCAGGAAGCCGCACAAAGGCGTGACCAAATCAAGGCGCTTTATGAAAATGCCGCCCGGAAAAAAGGGCTTGCAGCCGAGGTATTGCCGGGATCGGCAAGCTGGACTCCGGCCAAGACCCAGGCCGAACTGTTGATTCAGGCAAAAGCCGCCGCCATTAACAAGGACCTTGATAAGGTTGGTGATGATATTACCGGATTACGGGCGATGCTGCTTTATGGTCTTAAGGGAACAGCAGCTTACGCTTATCATGCCCATGCCCTGGGCTATGATGATCAGGAAATTTTCGCCCGTATTGAAAACGGACTGGATTTTCTGGCGGGCGATCCGGTGGATATGGAGGCCTTGCTGGAGCAATGCCTGGAAGTGGGGCGCCTGAATCTGAAAGTCATGGAATTGCTGGATGCGGCCAATACCGGAAAACTGGGTGCGCAGGAACCGGCTACGGTGCGTATTACGCCAATCAAGGGGAAAGCCATTTTGGTAAGCGGTCATGATATGCAGGATTTACTGGATTTACTGGAGCAAACCCGGGGTATGGGGATTCATGTTTATACCCACGGTGAAATGTTACCGGCCCATGCTTACCCGAAACTCAAGGCTTATCCTCATCTGGCAGGTAATTATGGTACCGCCTGGCAGAATCAGCATGAAGAGTTTGCCGCCTTTCCAGGGCCAATTCTGATGACCTCCAACTGCTTGATTGAGCCGTTGCCCAGTTACCGGGGGCGTATTTTTACAGCCGGTCCTGTCGATTGGCCCGGCGTTCGCCATATCAGTGATGGCAATTTTATGCCGATCATTCAGGTAGCCAAAGCGATGCCCGGGTTCAAGGAAGATGCAGAAGAAAAAACCATCACCGTCGGCTTTGGCCGTCATACCGTTATGAGCGTTGCCGATCAGGTGGTTGAGGCCGTGAAAAGCGGTGCCATTCGGCATTTCTTTTTGATCGGCGGTTGTGATGGCGCCGCGCCAGGGCGTAATTATTATACTGAAGTTGCGGAAAAAGCACCGGAGAATACCGTCATCATGACTCTGGGCTGTGGCAAATACCGTTTCCATAAACAAGATTTCGGGTCGATTGGCGGCATTCCCCGTCTTTTGGATATCGGCCAATGCAATGACACCTATTCGGCAATTCAGATCGCCAGTGCGCTGGCCAGGGAATTTGACTGTGGCGTTAACGATCTGCCCTTGACTTTAATGATTTCCTGGTTTGAGCAAAAAGCGGTAGCGGTTTTGTTGACTTTATTGTCTCTGGGTATACGAGGCATCCATTTAGGGCCGACATTGCCAGCGTTTTTGACGCCGAATCTGCTGGCAATTCTGGTGGATAAATTTGATATTCGAGCCAATGGCAAAGCGGCCGAGGATATTGCGGCTGCCTTGAACCAGGCAGCCTGAATGTATTTGTTGCGGGATGGCGCCGGTGCTGTCCCGCGTGGATTCGGAGATCATCATGTCTTATATCATTACCTTGCAAACCCGCGACCAGCAGCAATTCGAGTTTCCATGTACCGATGGGCAAACGGTTCAGGATGCCGCTGAAGCTGCGGGTTTTCTGTTGCCAGCTATTTGCAAGGCGGGCCATTGCGGCACCTGTCTGGGCCGTTGTCAAAACGGTGGTTTTCAATTGGCCGACTATAACCCGGACGCCCTTCCGGAAGAAGCAATCCAGCGCCATGAAACCTTGTTATGCCGGACTTTCCCGGAAAGTGATTTGCAAATTCAGGTGCCTTATGAAGCTGACCGGATTCAACATCGGCGTAATCCTGTTCGGGAAGCCCATATTGTGCAAATCCAGGCCATTGCCGGGCGTACCCTTGAACTCAAGGTTCAATTACAGGAAGACCTTGAAACAGGGCTTGGATTTGAGTTTGAACCCGGGCAATATGTCGAACTGGAAATTCCCGGGCAAGGGCTAAAACGCGCTTATTCCCTGGCCAATACGCCAAATTGGGAAGGCCGGTTGGAGTTTTTGATCCGTTTGCAGGAGAATGGGCAGTTTTCCCGCTTTCTACAACAGGCAAAAGCCGGTACGCCGCTGCGTGTGCATGGCCCGTCTGGAACCTTTGCTCTACAAACACAAAGCCTTAATAAGCGTTGTTTTGTCGCCGGTGGGACAGGGCTTGCACCTTTTTTGTCGATATTGCGGCGAATGGCGGAATGGGGCGAGGATTGGCCGACACATCTGATTTTCGGAGTAACCCATGAACGTGAAATGATGTGCCAGAATGAATTGGCGCAGCTTCAGCAAACCTTGAGTCAATTAACAGTACAGCAATGCGTATGGCAACCTGTGGCATCGTGGACTGGCTTTGTGGGCACGCCAACCCAGGCTTTGCAGAATTATCTTGAACAGGAAGAGACGCAACCGGATATTTATTTATGCGGTCCGCCTCTATTGGTGGAAACGGCCACCGATGTGGCTTTGCAAGCAGGAATAAGCGAACAACAGATTTATACTGAACGATTCATCTAAAAAGGGCACCCAAGCGGAAACTCCTGCGTGCCCTGTAATTATCTGTGTCTCTGGATGCCGTCATGAAAGGCAAGGCATCGGGGCGTATTGGTCTTGTTTTTTGTGCCAGGTTCCCCCATATTGAACAGGTCAGACCTTTGACCGGAATGTTTTGACATAAGGATTCAAGATGCCGTTCGTCGGCTTGTCGGAAGGTTGCGGAAGCGGTCGGAATATCAAAACATGATTTAAATACGAATTAAGAGCTGGATTCTTTTATTGATAATCAAGTCCTTAATTCACATTTAAGGAGTAGACTATGAATCGACTTGTAAAAATGCAGTTAGTTGTCTGGATTATTGCCGGGATATTTTCGTTACCCGTTTTTGCCGCAGACGATGGCGGGGTTGAAAACCTGCGCCGAACCGGTAAAGCGTTTGCTTCCGTGGCCCGCAAGGTATCGCCTTCGGTGGTATTTATCCAGGTTGAAAGTATTCAGAGCCGCGGATCAGGCCAGGCGCCATTCGGCGGAGGGCAGCCGTTTCCGTTTGACGATGATTTTTTTCGGCGCTTTTTTGGCGGCCCGTTGCCGCCAGGATTTTCCGCGCCACCTGGACAAGGCCGCCCGCAGGCGCCCCAACAACATAGGGTTAGCCAGGGTTCCGGTTTTGTGTTCAGGGTCGATAGCGGCATGTTTTCCAGCAAAACCTATATCATGACCAACAACCATGTGGTAAAAAATGCCGACAAGATTCAGGTCAAATTCCAAAACGGCATGGAATACGAGGCCAAGGTAACCGGCGCCGATCCAAAATCCGATGTGGCGGTTATCGAAGTCAAGGCGGATACGGTACCGGCGTTGGCTTTGGGCGATTCCAACAAGCTCGAAGTCGGTGAATGGGTGATTGCGATTGGCAATCCCTTTGGGTTGAGTCATACCCTGACCGTGGGTGTGGTCAGCGCCAAGGGCCGAACCAGTATCGGTATCAATGATTATGAGGATTTTATCCAGACCGATGCGGCCATCAATCCAGGCAATTCAGGCGGTCCCCTGGTCAATCTGGATGGCGCCGTGATTGGTATGAATACCGCGATTTTCAGCCGCAGTGGCGGATATATGGGGATTGGTTTTGCCATTCCCATCAATCTGGCAAAATCCATCGCTCAGCAGTTGATCGATAAAGGCGAGGTGGTGCGCGGTTATCTGGGCATTGTCATTCAACCCTTGACCGCAGATTTGGCCGAGTCCTTCCATATCCAGCCTGGAGAAGGCATTTTGGTGGCTCAGGTTTCCGAAAACTCACCGGCAGCGCACGCGGGATTGCGTCAAGGCGACATCATTTTGTCTTATCGGGGAAGAAAGGTTAAAAATGTGGGCGGCTTTCGCAACCGGGTAGCACTAACTCAACCGGGCAGCACAGTCAAGATGGGAATTTTGCGGGATGGCAAACCGGAAATCCTGAATGTGCGTATCGGTAAACTGAATGCAAACACAACGGTCGCTTCCAGTTCACAATCGGATTCCGGGGAAATCGGTATCACGGTGCAGGATATTACCTCGCAACTGGCAGAACAGTTTCATGCCAGACCGGGAGAAGGGGTGATTGTGACCCAGGTGCGTCCTGGCTCCATTGCCGCCATGGCCGGTTTGCAACCGGGTACGGTGATTTTGCAGGTCAACCGGCAGACGGTTAAAAATGTACGCCAGTTCAGAACGCTGATCCGGCAGGCTGAACAAGACAAGAAATTATTGTTGTTGATTCGGCAAGACAATTATCAGCGCTATGTGGTGTTGCGCTGGTAAGCGGCTGGTTTTTGCTTGCCCTTTTTGACCCGGCGCCCTGGTGCCGGGTTTTTTATTGATAGTCAACGGTTCTGGAATATTGTTTTTGGCATTGCCGAATGGCCTGGATGCGCAGCGATTGAACGGCCTGGCCAATTTCACAGCCGGATATATTTTGTTTCATGATCGTGGATATATCGATATTACGACTGGCGTGCTGGGCGGCAAGTACAAAACCGGCTTGTGGATAAGGTTTGTTTTCCAGACCCGAGCGGCCTTTGGCATCGGCTTCACAGGCGATAAGAAAATCGCCCAGATCGGCATGTTTCCGGTAAGCGCCGAGTGCATTAAGGGTATCGGCCAGGGTGGCCGGACGCAGTTCCAGGGCGCGATGGCAATGGGTATGATAACGCATGACCTGCGCCGCCAGTTTGTGATATTGTTTTGGTGCCCGGATACGCTGGCAAAGTGTATCCAGAACCGGCAGGCCGCGCTGTTCATGCCCCCGATGGCCTGGCCATTGTTGGGGCGGAGTCAGAGCCTTGCCCAGGTCATGCACCAGCGCGGCAAATCGTGTCCAGGGATGGGGAGATCGTGAAGCTGCTTGTTGCAAACTGAGCAGGCTGTGTACGCCGCAGTCGATTTCCGGGTGATATTTGGCCGGTTGGGGTATACCGAACAAGCGGTCGATTTCCGGAAAAATACGTTGCAGCGCCTGACATTGGCGCAAGGTCGAAAAATAGGCGGTGGGTGTGGTTTCGCCCAAAGCCTTGGCGGTTTCACTCCAGACCCGTTCGGCAACCAGATAATCCACCTCACCCTTTTTGACCATTTGCCGCATCAACGTTTCGGTCTCCGGGGCGATACGAAATCCCAGGTGAGCGTAACGTGCGGCAAAGCGGGCAACCCGCAATACCCGCACCGGGTCTTCACAAAATGCCGGCGAAATATGGCGTAATAATTTGGCCTGTAAATCGCGTTGGCCGCCATAAGGATCAATCATTCGGCCATCGGCGGATTGAGCAATGGCATTGATGGTTAAATCCCGGCGTTTTAAATCTTCCTGCAAACTGATCTGTGGCTCGGCGTGGATCACAAAGCCCTTGTAACCTGGGCCGGTTTTTTTTTCGGTGCGTGCCAGCGCATACTCGTCCCGGGTCTGCGGATGCAGGAATACCGGAAAATCCTTGCCTACCGGCTTGAAGCCTCGCGCCAGCATTTGTTCCGGGGTTGCGCCGACCACCACCCAGTCTTTTTCCCTGACCGGAAAACCCAACAACCGATCACGCACCGCACCGCCGACTAAATAGATTCGCATAGATAATGTTAAACTCGTTATGGTCAGAGTGTTTATGTTAACTGAAGTGGCGCCACTTTCCTATTCATGGGATAAACAAGGTGTTTGAATCGTTTTTGATATGTTTGCTGTTTGGTGTTTTTTCAGGACTGTTGGCTGGCTTGTTTGGTATAGGCGGCGGTATTGTTTTGGTGCCGTTTTTTGTCTGGCTGTTTGAAAGCCGGGAAATCGATGAGAATTTGCTGATGGTCATGGCCATAGCGACCTCATTGGCAACGATTGTTATGACCAGTATGGCCGCGATAATGGCGCATCATCGCCTGGGTGGTGTTTTGTGGGACAAGGTATTTGATTTGTTGCCAGGGATTTTGCTGGGGACGGTAACGGGCGCCGTGCTGGCTGATTTTTTGCCGCATGTGGGATTAAGAACCTTGTTTGCCGGTTTTTTGTTTTATGTCGCCTGGAATATGGGGAAGGCTGCGGATTCGATAACTGAAATGCGCCGCGAAGATACGGTTTGCTATCGTTTTGCGGGTTATTATATTGGTTTTTTATCGGCGATACTCGGTATTGGCGGGGGTACGATAACGGTGCCGCTGATGATCAAAAAAGGTATGCCCATGCGTTATGCGGTAGCGGTTTCCAGTGCTTGTGGTTTGCCGATAGCTTTGATGGGTACGCTCAGTTATGCCATTTTAGGTTGGCGAACTGGTGATATTTCGTCAGGTTTTTTGGGTTATGTTTATCTTCCCGCTTTTTTTGGCATCATCGCAAGCAGCCTGTTGACGGCTCCAATCGGAGCAAGGCTGGCCCATAAGTTACCCACCCGGACATTAAAGCGTTATTTTTCAATATTGCTTTGTGTGGTTGCGTTCAAGTTATTGCAAGTGATTTGACAGAAGGTATGGAAAGGTAATAGGATTCGAGGTGCCTAACGGCAATATTAATTCAAAAAATTATAAAAATGAAAGGAGAAGTCTAAATGAGATTAAACACAGTGACTAAAATTCTGCTTGGTGGTGCTTTTACACTTGCTGCCAATGTTTCTATTGCGCATGATGGCGGGGTAATTGATATTTGTCCGGATGATGCGTCCAGGGCATTAATTCACAATTCCCTTGAACTGCTTTTGAAGGATGCCCAGTCCAAAGATAATGGCGGTTTTGGTTTTGATATGTGGGGCGCGGTTGTTAACCGGGATGGTGTTGTGTGTGCAATAGCGCACACAGGTGCAGATCGTGCTGATCAATGGCCAGGCAGTCGGGTTATTGCAGCCCAGAAAGCGAATACAGCCAATGCTTTCAG
Source organism: uncultured Methylococcaceae bacterium (assembly GCA_964509475.1). Taxonomy (GTDB): domain Bacteria; phylum Pseudomonadota; class Gammaproteobacteria; order Methylococcales; family Methylomonadaceae; genus CAZDXJ01. The sequence continues at coordinate 17,331 of CAZDXJ010000034.1, forward strand.
TCTGCCTCAATTCGCTTTGTCTACAGCTAATTTGTGGGAAGCAACCCAGCCAGGGGGTAGTTTGTTTGGTTTGCAATTTAGTAATCCGGTGGATACCAGCGTAGCTTATGGTGGTAATTCAAGCGATATCGGTACGGTTCATGATCCGATGGTTGGAAAAAAAATAGGTGGTGTTAATGTTTTTGGCGGTGGCTTGGCCTTGTATGATTCAACCGGTACTTTGTTGGGTGCAATGGGTGTGAGCGGGGATTCATCCTGCGCCGATCACAATATCGCCTGGCGGGTGCGTTATGCGGCTGAAATGGATTATGTACCGTCAGGCCCAAGTCCGGTGGGCAACGATCAGATTATTTATCAAGGTGAAACCGGTTCTGGCGCACCAGGTTTTGAACATGTGGATTGTGGACATACTGAAAAAACAGTGAATGCTTCTTTACCAGGTACCCGTACTGTGCCATAGTTCTATGGAACATAAAATAAAAGCTTCGGAGTTACCCGGAGTTTTTATTTCCAATAAACGATATCAAAACCTTGTTGTGTGGCAATTTTCTGTAATTGCCGGGTCGGATTGACGGCGATGGCCCGATCCGCCCAGCTTAACAAGGGAACATCGCTGTGATGATCGCTGTAGACGATAATATGCCGGCTTTGTTGTTTATCCAATTGTTCCGCTACATATTGGCGTTTATGATTGCCATAACAGTTTTGACCCACGATATTGCCTTGTAAGGTTTTCTTTTCAGTCCAGCGGGATTGGGTGCAAATGACTTGATCGAAGCCGAGCCGTTGACCAAGTTCGTGGCAATAAAAATCAAAACTGGCGGTTGCCAGGATTAAGCGATGCCCGGCTTGTCGATGTGTTTTTATCGTATTCAAAGCATCCTTGTGCAGGCCCTTGTCGATAAGGTTCTGTAAGAACCGGTGTGAATACCGTTCGATTTGGGTTTGGCTTAAACCACTCGCAATGGTTTTCAGAAAAACCTGCTTTAACCAATGATTGTCTCGCAGCCCCAGTTTATGGAGGATAACCGCCAAAGGAAGCCAGGCAGAGCGCAACAGGCGTACTGGATGCCGTTGCAACACATAAAACAAAAAGGCCAGGTAGGTATCTTGTTTGCTGATGGTGCCATCAAGATCGAAAACAGCGATGATTTGCGCATTCGTTTTAACGGGCGGCATGGAATGTATAGGTACGGTTCAGGGTGAAACTGCACAGAAAAACGATGCCGCTGGTCAATATCTGGGCGAATAAATAGGGCATACGCATCTGCTGGTTGAAATGGTTGAATAAAACGGCATTTACGGCCAGCATCAACAGGGCAATCAGGGCAAAACGGAAAAACAGGCGCCGATGCGGGCCATTGGCTTTGAAGGTCCAGCGGTATTGACAGAAATAGTTAAAAACAACGGCGACGGAAAACCCCAGGGAGGTGGCGATAACGGGATCGGTCGTTGTATATTCAATCAGCGTGAACAGGATAAAAAAATGCACCGAAACCGCCAGGCAGCCAATAGTGAAATAACGTATCAGGGTTCGCATAAATATCCGCATGACGCCTAATAATGTACCGGTTCCACCAGATGCCGCATCCAGGGGATATCGACAAAAAACAAAATACCCACAATCAAACCAAGCAATACAACATAAGCCAAAAACTGCGGTTCGCGGTAAAGTTTCTCCGGCGTTTGCGAATGCGAATGCGGTTTCATGGCAATGGCGGTATACCAGACAAAAAGCAACGCAAACAAGGGGAAACTGAGTAAAAATTCAATGCGGTATTTGATCAGAAAAATACCAAGAAAAAAAGCCGACGAGATGGCGTAGAAAAAAGAGGAAAGCAATAAACTTTGTTCGCTGTAGTATTTGAATGATCGGCGATACAGGCTGGCTTGTTCGGGGTTGTCAATGAAGCGGTATTCGGCGAAACGCTTCATGGCCATTAAAAAAGCACCGCCCATCCAGTAGGCAATCCACAGGCTGGATGGGGGCAGGGAACCGCCGATCAAAGCCGACCAGCCCAATAATAAACGCAATGGATTGTTGACCGATTCACTCAAGACATCCAGATAGACCCGGTCTTTGGTGCGAAAAGGGGGGACATTGTACAGCAGTCCCATAATAAGGAGCAAAACGGAAAAGATCAGAAATTCGACCGTTAATTGAACCGCCAACCCAAGACCGAGGCAAATCAGTAAAACGTATTCCAGATAAACGTATTTTCCTTGAATGTTGCCGGCCACTGAGGGTCTCTGCTGTTTCAAGGGGTGATGCCGATCAAATTCGGCATCCAGCCATTCATTGATGACATAATTGGCCGAGGCGATAAAGCAGGTGCTCAGCAAGGCGATCAAACAAGGCCATAAGGCCTGATCGATGGAAATATCGGACAGTATCAACGCCAGCGCCATACCGGGCAGCATGAAAATGTTTTTGAACCAGTGATCCGGGCGGGCGATGTGAATATAAGCCGGCAAGTAACGAAGCATACGATTATTTTAAATAGGGACTCAATTTAGCGTTGACCTCGGCAATGCCGCACCAGTACAGGCATTGGTTTTTTTTCTGCTTGACATGCCGGCGCCATTTTTTGATGGCCTGACCACGCCAGATGTCCATCAGCGAGTGATCATGCAGACTGCCCAGCCGGTCAACAAAAAAGGTGCAGGGAAAAGTTTCCAGGGCCGGATCGATGACCAGGTAGTAATAACCGGCATAACATTTGTATTTTTCCCACAGCACGCCCTTATCGAACAGGAAGGCTTCGAAATCACGGATGAACGGTTTGTCAAAACGCGGGTATTTTTGCAGGAAAGCGTTGAATGTGCTGGCAAATGCGTTGCGTTCGTCCGGATCGAACGAATACAGGTTTTCTTCCTTGATATGAAACAGGTTTAGCGGATCGGAACGGCTGAAACGGGGTACCTGGATACCATCGTGGATCGGTTGTATCGATATTTTGTCCACCCGTGGCGCGTAGCGTTGCACATATTCGTCCAGCTGCCGGTAATTTTGTTTTGAAATTACGCAGCGCAAGGTAAGATAAGGCTTTTTGCGTTTACCACGATATTTTTTGACCGCTTCAATGCCGCGTAGCAGATTATCGCTGAGTTGTGGAATCTGCCGGGCCGTGTCGTGAATTTCGGCATCCGGGGAATCCAGACTGATGATCAGGCTGTCCAGGCCTGAATTGACCAGACGTTCGGCTTTTTTGGCCAACAAGGCGCCATTGGTGTTGACATTGACAAAAATATTGTATTTTTTGGCTTCCCGTATAATTTCCGGCAGATCATTGCGCAACAGGGTCTCGCCTCCGGTCAGGCTCAGATGCCAGGTGCCTGCCTGGCCAATCTGGCGGACAACCGACAAGGCTTCCTCCGTGCTCATTTCCCGTTTCAGCTTTTTATGTAATTCGTGGGTATCGCGGAACGAACAATGCGCATTGCAATTGAACAGCAGATTCCAACCCACGAACATCGGGCCGCGCCGGGGCGTTTGCTCAAATAAATAAACCCGGGTGTTGTCCAGAAAGATCAAAATGCCTTTGAACAAGCCGCTGTCAAATTCGCGGAAAAACTGTAAGACCTGTTGCAAGCGGGCCACGCCCTGGCGCAAATTTATTTTCATCAATTTTTTGGATAAAAGGTATTATTTTAACATAAACCGGTTGTAATGGCTCATCCCCGGTTGTGTTGTCGCCGGCGTAGGTCATTGATTGATCAGGACACGTGCATACATCCTTGTCGTTCGGCATAACATCCCAGGTTATGCAAGCCCAGCTCTCCCGTGGAAGGGCTGGGCAAGCCTGATAAATCAACAACCTGCACCGGCTTTTCAGAGGGGGGGGGAGTCGATACACCCGGTTTTTTATACTGCACGCGGTTACGTTTGCGGATTTTTTGAATATCAAAGGAAACTTGCGCTCTTGTCTGCCGACAGGCAGGCAAGGTCAACCCCTTTTATGGCAAAGGTTTTCATAGCCTGATACCTGGAAAAACACGTTACCGGACAGTTTCGGCAAGCCTCTCGTTGCATTGGCCGGGTTACCGGAAAAAAAGTTGAACCCTTAATCCGGGTTGATTTGCTTTCAAGCGGACAACTGCGTTGTGCAATTCGCTCACTGCTTTCACCAGGCTGAGTCCTAATCCGTTACCCTGGGAGCTGCGGGCATTATCCAGACGGACAAAACGATCCAGGACACGTTCATATTGCTGTTCTGGAATACCCGGGCCATTATCACTGATTTGAATCATTTTTTCTGTCGCCAATAAATGGATTTTGCCATTGGCAGGACTGTATTTGATCGCATTATCCAATAAATTACTGATGGCCTGAGCCAGCAAATGACGGTTACCGGTAATTTTAATCCCGGCTTGCACATTAATCATTAACTGCTTGCCTTGAGATTCGGCCAATTCCTGATAGAGTTCCCCCAATCTATTCAGCAAAGCGCTCATATCCACGACTTTCCATTCACCGCGGAAACTTCCGGCTTCCGCCTGAGCTATTTCCAGCAAGGCATTAAACGTACGAATCAAATCATCGGTATCCGTAATCGTTTCGGTCAAAACCTGACGATATTCTTCCGGATCGCGCGGTTCCAACAACGTAATCTCCAAACGGTTACGCAAACGAGACAAAGGGCGGCGTAAATCATGCGCTATATTATCAGTGACCTGGCGCATACCGCTTAACAGTTGTTCAATACGCTTGAGCATGTGGTTAAGCTGTTCGGCCAATTCATCAAATTCATCATTGCGGTCACTGACCGGCACCCTTTGAGCCAAATGACCGGCAGCAATCGCTTTGGCGGTATGATTGATATGATCGATGCGTGCCAACAAGGAGCGTCCCATAAACCAACCCATGGCGAGAGCCAGGCATACCGAACCAATCAGTATGAGCAGGATCGTGTAAAGGATCAGTTCCTGTAATTCTTCGGCCTGCTGTAAACTTTGCGCCAATAACAAACGGCTGCCATCAGGCAATGTTTGCGCAATCATCGGCCAATAACCATCAGGATCGCCCGCTTTTGAAATCAGTTGGTCGGCAATCCAGACATTAATCACACGGCCATCGGCTTGCAAATCCGGCGGCCATCCATTCAGATTACCAGCAACCTTTTTGCCATTCGGCATCACTAATAAAAACCTCGGGTGATAATGGCCTGCGATAGACTGTTGAGCCTTTAATGCCTCAAGCAATCTTTGCCGTCCTTGTTCTCTATCAATACGTAGTAATTCCACCAACCGTTGTTGTAGCCCAGCGCTGATTTGCTCATCGACATAGCGGCTGCTGGCCCAATAGAGGATACTTAAAGCAACGGTCATCAACACAGCATAAAGACCCGCATAGCGTAAAGCCATGCGCATGGCGGAAGTATGCAGCAATCTACGCGGTTTCATCCAGTTTATAACCGATACCGCGTAGGGTGTGTAATAAAGGTTTATCGAATGCCTTATCGATTTTGCCGCGCAGACGGCTGATTTGAGTATCCACGACATTGGTCTGAGGATTAAAATGAAAATCCCATACCTGTTCCAGCAACATGGTGCGGGTAACAACATGACCGGCATGACGCATCAGAAACTCCAGCAAGCGCAATTCCATCGGTTGCAAACGAATCACACAGCCCGCCCGGGTGACTTTATGGCTATGCAGATTGAGTTGCAGATCACCGACTTTCAATAATGTCGGTGTCGTTATCGCAGATCCGGTTCCGCGACGCAACAAGGCATCCAGCCGCGCCAGCAATTCTGCGAAGGCATAAGGTTTAACCAGATAATCATCCCCGCCCACACGAAGCCCCTCAACCCGGTCATCAACCTCACCCAAAGCACTTAATATCAATACCGGCGTCGTATTGCCATCAGCACGCAGCATACGTATCAGGGTCAGGCCATCACGCCTGGGCAACATCCGGTCTATGACCAGAACATCATAATGTTCATTAAGTGCCTGCTGTAAACCTTCTTCGCCATCGGCGGCATGGTTGACATGATGACCACTTTCAGTCAAGCCTTTCAGCAAATAGGCGGCGGCTTGTTTATCGTCTTCAATTAACAGGACTCGCATGATCTTGAAGTTTAGCAATCTTTGAGTTGAATAACCTTACCATTTGGTAATGTACCTGCAAATTTGCCGCAAAAAAAATAATGTACACTGGATAATATTTCAGGACACCTGATTATCATGTCATTGTTTTTGAGTTTCAATCCTGACCATGCCAGCAAGACGTATCCGAGCATACGCTTTTGTGTATTGAGCACCCTGTTTTTCAGCCTGTCCGGTTGCGCTCAATATCAATCGCAACCTTTAACAAAAGAGGCTATAGAACAACAACTACAAACGCCTGACATTCAACAACTGACCGTCCGGGCGACAGCAATCAAACACCCTGTGTTGAAACCGGTTGCCTTTAATTTACACGATGGTCTCTCCCCGGATGAAGCGGCGCTAGTCGCCGTATTGCTAAATCCCCACCTGCGTGTTGCCAGAGACCAACACAACATTGCCAATGCACAATTATTAAAAGCAGGATTACTGCCCGATCCGCAACTTTCTTACACTTTTGCGGCACCCTCCGGGGGTACCGATTTGGGTATGAATAATGCCTTTGGTGTCGGACTAAACTGGCAGGTAACTGCGCTAATTTGGCGGGCCAATAAAATCAATGCCGCAGAATTACAGCGACAAAATATTGATTTGCACATCGCCTGGCAGGAATGGCAAATAGCTCAGGCCGCGAAACTGGCCGCTTATCAACTGATTATTTATCACCGGCAAGAAGCGCTACTCCGTACAATGGCACAACGACTGGAAGAAAATCGTAGCCGCCTGCAGCAAGCGGCTGATGCAGGACTGGTTACCGAACTGGAACGGGTAGCAGCGGTATCGGCAAAAAATCTGGCGGATAACCGCTTGTTGGCTTTGACCCAGCAAAAACGACAACAGCAAAAACGCCTGAACAGAGCGATGGGTCTACAACCTGATGAAGTTATTCCATTGCAAGCGGATATTAACCTGGATGAACCATTGACGCCGCCTGATTATGAAGATTTGATTCATAATCTGGAAAACAGACGCCTGGACTTACTAGCCTTACAACGCGGCTATGCCAGTCAGGATGAGCAAGTCCATGCCTCAGTGCAACAGGCTATTCCTGAACTGACCAAACTCGTCAAGGCCTATCGCATGGCTCTGGAAGCAGGACAGGTCGATGTACTGAATTATTATCTGGCCTGGAACAAATTGACCCATAAAAAAGTGCAATTACTGACATTAACCTTGCAATTAATCAAAGCGCGTATTGCCCTGGAAGTGGCCAGTGGGGTGTATCAAATTACGTAGTTTATATTGTTTCTGGTCCAATGTTCCACAGCGTTATTGCCATTAAGTTAAGGAGTTGGATGTAGGTGCGAATTCATTCGCACTATGCGGATAAATCCAGCTCTTCAATGAAGGGCTGGATAAATCCGCACCTACACCCATAGCTAAATTCAATAAAACGGCTTAACTTAATGGCAGTGAAATTAGAGCATGGGAACGAGACGACATTTCAATAACAAACATCTGAAATCAGAAAATAAATAATGAAGCTATCCTTTCGCCGCATCATTCCCGGCAAACTGCTCCTGCGTTGCCCTACCTTCGGGCGTCCTGCCCGCGCCGGTATCGTTTTAATCGTAATACTAATACTGTTGGTCTATTTATCCCATGTCAGC
>CAZDXJ010000035.1:0-24662 GCA_964509475.1 uncultured Methylococcaceae bacterium
AATCATTTAATGGTAGTGGCTCCGATGGTCGGTTCATTTTCCGCATCCGTGAGCGTGCGGAGTATATACTTAAAACTGGACATCAGGAAGATGTATGGCAGAGAGAACCAGGATAATAACTGGTGTTACGCGGTTTTGGGTTTTTGGCACTGTATATCGTGGAAATATACTCTACAGAAGTACAGAATAGGCTCTTCCCGACTTTGTGGGGTAACCACTACTATAGTGCCAGGCATACCCAAACGAGTGCCAAATATAGGGTTTATCCCACGAAATCTGGAAGAAGCACAAAATACAGTAGGTCTGCGTAACATCAGATAATAGAACAAATTAAAAAACTTCAAGCAGAAGAGTTAGCCTTATGAATGTTACAGGAAAAGATAGACGAAGACATGCGCGTCTTCCCATAGATTTACAATATATTTTAATTGTCGATGATCATGAATATTCGGGTCATATCAGTAATATCAGCTTGAGTGGGGCTTATCTGGCTACAATCGAGCCGAATGATCCGGTCTTGCAAACCAGCCAGCGTGGAACCTTGAATATCAAAACCCATAAAGGCTGGCAATCCCTACGATGCGATATCGTTTATGTCGGTTCAAACGACCCGTTTTTTCCAGATGGCGCCGGAGTAGCCTTTTGCGACGAGGATGATAAAACGGCATCGTCAATCTGGAACTTGGCAATTCAATATCTGGTACAGGATGATCAATTATTTGCTCCGATTAACGATTGATTGTTTATGAAAGCGTTATTGATGGTCATCCCAAATCGTTTTAATCTTTTATTGTCGCAATTGGGACCCGGTTTGCTTTATGCGGGTGCGGCAGTCGGTGTATCCCATCTTGTCCAATCGACTCGGGCAGGCAGTATGTTCGGTTTTTACCTGATTACGGCGATTATTGTCATACATCTGATCAAATACCCATTTTTTGAGTTTGGCCCACGCTATACCGCCGCGACCGGAAACAATATTCTGTATGGTTACCGCAAGCTGGGCAACTGGGCTTTGTGGATTTATATTCTTATGACCTTATCCACAATGTTCATTATTCAGGCGGCGGTGACGGTGGTAACGGCAGGTCTGGCCGGCTATATTTTTCATATTCACCAATTTGTGAATTTAAACCCGCAAAAGCTTGCCGCCGTGATCAGTTCCGGCTTATTGCTGATTTGTTTTGCCTTGTTGGCAGGTGGGCGCTACAGCTTGCTGGATAAATTCATCAAAGTCATTATCTTGATTTTGTCGGTCACATCGGTTTTAGCGGTATTAATTTTGGGTTTTGATAATCCGGGATATTATAAAACAGCAGATGTGCAGTTTTCTTTCCAGGATACAGCGCATCTGATTTTTTTGGCGACTTTCCTGGGCTGGATGCCGGCGCCAATGGATATATCGGTCTGGCATTCGATTTGGTCGGAAAGCCGCAATGACAGCGAAGGCAAAGTCATGGATATCAAAAGCGCCTTGTTTGATTTCCGGGTGGGTTATATTGGTACGGCATTGCTGGCGGTTTGTTTTTTGCTGCTCGGTGCTTTGATTATGTATGGCAGCGGCCAGGCGTTCAGTGCCAGCGGTGTTGTGTTTGCCGGACAATTATTAGATATGTATCAACAGGCATTGGGACAATGGGCCTACCCGATTATTGCGGTGGCGGCATTGACAACGATGTTTAGTACGACCTTGACCTGTCTGGATGCTTTTCCACGCACCTTGCAGGTTTCGTTGGCTTTGCTTTTCCCTGCTCGGGTTAATCAACAAAGCAATAAACATTATATATTCTGGTTATTGATTACCATTACCGGAACCTTGACCCTTCTGTTTTTCTTTTTGACCTCGATGAAACAGATGGTGAAGATAGCGACGATCATCGCATTTGTAGCGGCGCCGGTTCTGGCGGCTTTGAATATGCGGGTTATGTTTGATAAGGAAATTGCTGAACCGTGTCGGCCTGGCAAGTTGATGTTTGTCTGGTGTATGCTGGGGCTGGGGGCTTTGCTAAGCTGTTCGATGAGTTATTTGCTATTGTCATAATATACAGTACAGCCAAACAGCTATAAAAAAGCCCGCTTAGTGCGGGCTCGCGTCCAATGATTTCTTGTTGTTTTTATTTGGTTGCACGCTTTGCTGCCTGGGGCAGCTAATAACAGAGAATTATTGTTTTTTATTATTTTTTCCTATAATCCAAGGAATAACTCCTCCTCTCTGACGATCTCTATGCGATCGTGCCCACTCCATATAGCGGAATTAATTCTATACCAACTCATTTGATCTTGTCCACAAAAAAATCATTTACCTTAGTTTTTTTATGGGTAAGTGTTGAAGTCTCGGAATATTGTGTATCTTTATAGAGGGAGTAATAAAATATATGAGGGGTTGTCAATGCCTGTTTTTATTGTTTCGCTTGACGTTCTTCGTCGATAAAAAACTGCAGGCGTTGATCAAGAATAGCCGTCAAATAAAAGTTGACATCAGGTACCTTCTTGGCAAGTTTAATCTGGGTAATGGCTGATCGGATGTCACCTATGGAATAATAATATTCCGCCATGTAACGGTGTGATTCGGCGGTATTGTTGAGCGCGCCGTAAGTGCGTGCCAACAGGCCGTAGTAAGCCGATTGTTGTTTTTTGTAGCTAAAGGATTGCAGAATCTTGCGGGCTTTTTCAGCTTGGCCAGCCTTCAACAGGGTTGCAATATATTCCAATTGCATGGAGAAATTAGCGGGATGATATCGCATTGCCGTTTGGTAAAGTTGTAAGGCTTGGTCGTAGTTCTGTGTTTCCGTTTCGATTTTTGCCAGGCCGGTGAGATATTGCACCTGGGTGGGGAATTTTTTTATCAGCTGTAAAAAAATCGCCCGTGCCTTGTCAAATTGTTGTTTCTTTATATGGATCAGGGCAATGCCATAATGTGCAGCGGCCCGTTGTTCGTCGGTACCCTGGTTTTCCAGGGTCTGAAAATAATGTTGGATATCCTCGTCATTGGCTGCGCTGTTGACCCGCAGTTTGGCCTTGACCAATAAATAATCGATTGAATCGGGATATTGCCGGTAAGGGTATTTTTCAGCCCGGCCCCGGGTATCGGAAATACGCGAGGTCGTGACCGGGTGAGTGCGTAAAAATTCCGGGATATTACGGCCATAATAGCGGCTGGATTGCTGCAAACGTTCAAAGAATACCGGCATACTGCGCGGATCAAAACCGGCACGGGCGAGGGTTTGAATACCAACCCGGTCGGCTTCCGCTTCATTAGAACGGGTAAAATTGATTTGTGATTGCAAACTGCCAGCCTGTACTGCCAGCAATGCTGCCTGACCCAAAGCGGCGGATTGGGTGCCGATCAAAATGGCGGCCAGGGTAGCGGCAGCCGTGGGTAATGACAGCTGATTGGCCGCTTCAAAAGCCCGATATAAATGACGTTGGGTGATGTGCGCGATTTCGTGGGCGAGGACGGATGCAAGTTCACTTTCCGAACCGGACGCCAGAATCAAGCCGGAATTGACACCAATGTAGCCTCCAGGTCCGGCAAATGCATTGATTGCCGTATCGAGTACCACGAAAAAATGATAGGGAGTGGCAGGAGCATCGCTATGGGTGGCCAGTTTCTGGCCGATGGATTGGATATAATACTGAATATCCGGATCCTGGCTGATTTTGATCCGGCTATGCAGATTGCGAAAAAACGCTTCGCCGAGTTCTTTTTCTTGTAAGGGGGTGATGAGTGCCCCGGAAGAATCGCCCATATCCGGAAGGACGATTTTATCTTTTTCCAAAGGATAGGCGGGTGTAAAAACGATACCGGCCGTCAGAAGCAATGTCACGATGTTTACGAATTTCATGGCGTTAAGACCGGTTTTATTTTATTTTTGTTCCCTGCGGAGTCGTTGCGATTTGAACTTGAGTCATTATAGAATGTGACACCATGAAATATCTTATCCAAGTCAATGATGGCCCTTGTGAATCCCAGGCCGGGTTATCCGCATTACATTTTATACAAGCCGCTCTGGCGAAACAGCATCGGGTTGGCCGGGTTTTCTTCTATGCGGGCGGTGTTTATCATGCTTTCCGCTATATTACGCCACCCAATGATGAAAACAATCTGACCGAACACTGGAGTCGTTTGGCCAGAGAACAAGGTATTGATTTGGTGGTTTGTATTTCAGCGGCCCAGCGGCGGGGCTTGTTGAGTTCCATCGAAGCGAAAAGGCAAAACAAACAAGATGATGACTTAGCCGAAGGGTTTCGCATTTCCGGCTTGGGTCAGTTGGTTGAAGCAGTGTTGGAAGCGGATCGCTGTATCGTTTTTGGCTCGGTATGAAAACCTTTTTGTTTGTTATGTCAGAGTTCCCTCACCATGGCGTGCATGTACAGGAGCAACTGGATGTCATTTTGACTGTGGCTGCGTTTGATCAAAAAGTGAGTTTGCTGTTACTGGATGACGGCGTTTTTCAGATACTCAAAGATCAGCGGCCTGAACCGTCCGCTCAAAAGGATACTGCGGCAATTTATCGGGCATTGCAAATTTATGATGTGCAGGATATTTATGTTGAACTGGAATCCCTGCAACATCGAGGCTTGAAACCGGGCGATTTGTTATTGCCGGTCAGAGAGCTGTATCGTAAGGATGTGGCCGATCTAATGCGGCAATTCGATATTGTCATGGGAGGCTGAGGTTCGTGGATTGTCGTGCCGGTTGTGGTGCCTGCTGTATTGCGCCTTCTATTTCCGAAGCCATCCCGGGTATGGCAAAGGGTAAGCCTGCTGGAGTACGGTGTGTGCAATTGAGCGCTGAAAATCGTTGTCGTTTGTTTGCCAGTCCGGACCGGCCGACAGTATGTTCCGGGTTCAAGGCAAGCCCTGATATATGTGGCAATAACCGGCTGCAGGCCATGCACCGGCTGGAATATCTGGAAAGGATGACTTCTCCGCAGCAGAGCGTTCTTGTCCCATTAAAGGGTTTTCCAAAATGATTGAAGGGCAGGTTGCCCGGCCGGAGTCGAACCGGCATAGTTGACGTTACCGCCTTTCTGTTCCCCAATCCATGCACGTAGACAGCCTGCCCGATAAGTATAACAAGCCATGATAGAAATACAATATGACGATACTGATATTATTAACGGCCTGAACAGATGATCTGAAGCTCAGTAGGGACAGTGGGGGCGATAGAACGCCACAAAGGGTATGCAGTGCATAAAACTTAAAATTTATAGGTTTAAATAGTTGACTAAATTACTAGGTTAAGTATATTATCAAACTCCCACTGTTTTTATAAGGTGATTTCTCGTGCGATTAACAACTAAAGGGCGTTATGCTGTTACAGCGATGCTGGATCTGGCGTTTCACAGTCAAAGCCGACCGGTTACATTGACGGATATTGCAACCCGGCAAACGATTTCCCTGTCTTACTTAGAGCAACTGTTTGCCCGTTTGCGGCGTGCCGGTATGGTAAAAGGTGTGCGTGGTCCGGGTGGCGGTTATCAATTAAGCCGCAATGCCACAGATATCAATATTGCCGATATCATATCGGCTGTGGATGAACCGGTGGATTCCACAAAATGTGGTGGTAAAGGCAATTGCCAGAACAATCAATCCTGCCTGACGCATGATTTATGGATGGGATTGAGTGAACAAATCCGCAGTTATTTGAAAGGTATCAGCCTTGGCGAGTTGTTGGAAAGACATCCGGTTCAGGAAGTTGCACAGCGTCAGGATGAAGAAATACAGCGGCTTGACAGCCAGCAGCTCATTGAAATAAGAAAAGCCAGTTAGTTTTTTGTGATCTATTTTGATCATAATGCGACAACGCCGCTGGATGAGCGGGTTTTGGAGGTTATGTCGCCTTTTCTGACAAGGTTTTATGCCAATCCTTCAAGCATCTATCGAGCAGGAAGACTTGCGCGTAGTGCTATTGATACCGCCAGGCAGCAGGTTGCCGCGTTGTTTTCGGTTTCTCCAGCCCAGATTGTTTTTACCAGTGGGGGCACGGAAGCGAACAATCTGGCGATAAAAGGCACTGTTGCACGTTGGCGATTGGCAAAAATTGCAGTCGGCGCATTTGAACACCCTTCGGTTCTGGAAGCCGCTTCGAGTCTGCGCCAGCAGGGCTGCCGGGTTGAAACCATTGCCGTTGATGCGGATGGGCATTTTTCCATGTCCCATGTTGAACAGTTACTTGAAACGGGTGTCAATTTGATTTCATTGATGCTGGTCAATAATGAAACCGGTGTCATTCAAAATATCGGGGATTTGGCTGCGAACTTACAAGCGCATGATGTTTTGTTGCATACCGATGCGGTTCAGGCGGCTGGAAAAATAGCCGTTGATTTTAATCGTCTTGGTGTCAATCTGATGTCGGTATCCAGTCATAAAATTTATGGACCGAAGGGATGTGGTGCTTTGATAATGGATAAAACAACCGATTTGCAGCCGTTACTGCATGGTGGCGGGCAGGAGCAGGGCGTTCGGGCGGGAACCGAAAATGTTGCGGCAATCGTCGGGTTTGGTAAAGCGGCTGAATTGGCATTGCTGGAATTGGAACAACGCAGAATTTATTTGCAAGAACTGAGTAGCTATTTGAGAGCGGCTTTACAATGTATTGAGGGTTTGGTTTTGTTTGGCGCGGGACGACCCAAAGTAGCCAATACCGTGCAATTTGGTATTCCAGGAACCGATGGAGAAATGTTATCCATGCAATTGGATCGGAAGGGGTTTGCCGTGTCCAGTGGCTCGGCCTGTGCAACGGGCGGTGGCGAGCCAAGTCATGTATTGATGTCCATGGGCATCGACAGGACGCTTGCCAAAAGTGCGCTGCGCATCAGTCTTGGTGTGTCCAACAAGAAAGAAGATATTGATTCTTTTATTGAACTTTTGATCGCTCTGATCCCGAAATTCCGTTAGTTTTTGTATACAATATACTCCGAAAGAGATCAATCCTATTGATTTTTATGTGTGCGTAATGGTTAATTTTTATAGAAAAAGAGGTAGTTTATGTCAGTAAACTTGACCGAAAATGCTGCAAAACAAATTCAAAAACAGTTAAACAAACGCGCTAAAGGCATCGGCCTGCGTTTGGGTGTGAAGGAGGCCGGTTGTACCGGGTTTGCCTATGTGATTGATTATGCCGATGAATTGGAAGATGATGATATGGTTTTTGAGGAGCATGGGGTGAAAGTTATTATCAATGAAAGCCATATGCCTTATCTTGATGGCGTGGTGTTGGATTATTGCCGGGAAGGCATCAACGAAGCTTTCAAATTTCACAATCCAAATGTAAAAGATACCTGCGGATGCGGTGAAAGTTTTTCAGTGTAAAAAACGGGTTGAAAATTCGCCTTCCCTGCGTGATCATAGGCACTCAAATTATATTTATGAACACTTAATAACAACCAGAGGCCGGGGAATAGGTAATGAATGAAAAAGTAGATTATCTGGAAAATTTTGCCAAAACATCAAATTGGGTGATTGAACGCTTGCAGGATACAACGTATTGGAATTCCCGTTTTGATCGTTTTGCGCGTTGGGCGGCACGCTGGACCGGCCGGCCATCGGCTTTCAATGTCGCAATGATTATTATATTGGTCTGGGTAATCAGTGGACCCATATTTGGATTCAGTGATACCTGGCAGCTTATCATCAATACGGCGACAACGATCGTAACCTTTTTGATGGTTTTCCTGATTCAGCATACCCAAAGCCGGGATACCGAAGCGATGCAAGTGAAAATGGATGAATTGATCCGGGCCATGAAAGATGCGAATAACGCATTACTCGATTTGGAGGAGTTAGAGGAAGAAGAGCTGGTTGAAATTCGTAAACGCTATGTGAACCTGGCGCGTGAAGCCAGAAACGGAACAGACAAAAAATCGATATAACACAAATGCTAGCGGTGAGTTTTTATTAGGGGTTACGCATTGACAAAATGAAACAAGCGATCCTTCAAGCAAAATATGGCCGGGGTGTTTAAACAATGGCTTTTCCCGACTTTGTGGGGTAACCACTACTTGTTCAGCGTACGGGCGTATTGCATACGCCCCTACACCCAAGCGAGTGCCAAATATAGGGTTTAGCCCACGAAATCGGGAAGAACCTAAACAATTCTTGCAAAGAAAATCGAAATTTGCGATGTGCAGAATGACAGCTTCAAGGGTCGATCAGAAAAGGACGGCCTTAAAAAATTGAAGGTTGTCCGTTCCACTTTTATTATCGACAAAAACGGGATTGTGCAGGAAGCGCTTTATGCCGTTCGTCACGAAGGCCATGCCCAAGAAATACTGGAACGGATCAAAGCGATGCTATAGGTGAACAATCAAAGGAAGTAATTTCTGCAATTATTGTCTGAAAAAAAATGCGCTTTTCATCACGCTTGTTGCAAAAATTGTTAAGGTGCTTGATCGCAACCTGGATGCAATGGCATCTTGACGGATAACTTTAGAATAACCTGAACTTTTGAATTTAAATGACAGGGAAGGATATAACCTATGGCTCCCGGTGTATTAATGACAAATTCTAACATGGCCTCTTCAGAAAAAACGGTATAAGGCGGGGTGATGCCTTTGAAATATTGAATATTCCAGTAAGATTCCATTTGCTCGGGTAGGCGGTTGAAAAGTTTTTTCGAAAAAGCCCGGCGCAGAGGGTGATCCGAACCCATATTAAGCGGCAGCCACCGTTTACCCTCTTCATTTATCAAAACCTTGCGCTTGTAAATATCGGCAAGCCGCTTTTGATTCAATTTGGAAACAAGGGTTTGTTTGTTGGCGATTACCAGAATTTGATCCGCAAGCACTAGCGACGGCTGGCTTAAGGCAAATAATATAAACAATAATTTTTTAAGCCGGAAAGTCATTAAAACAGAACCGATATGGATGCAAAAAAACCACTGGGCGCCGTGATCGCGTTGTTTTTTCCAAAACGGTATTCACTTTTGATAATCAAGGGCGCATAAGGCCGCCAGGCCAGACCGGTAACTCCGACATGTGTAATACCAGCGCTTGTTACGTCCACATCAACCGGGTGAACGCCGTTCAGGTATTCATAACGGGCAATGCCATAGAATTGATGACCCAGCGGAGCTACGCCCTGTACATACAAGACATGCTCCTGACCTTGACGATCGGAGGCATGGCGATAGGCGTATTCCATTTTTAGTTCAAAACTGGATTGACTCCAGCTTAAATCCAATCCGTAAAGATGATTGCGGGCTGTATTGGTATGGTTTTTGAATCCTATATAAGAAAAACCGATCTGAAATTGCGGCATCCATTCATATTGAATACGTCCGCCAAATGCGTTTTTAAAGAAAAAAGGTGTTTTTCGAGGATCCAAAATTTTGGAATCATCAAAATAAACGGAAATATCTATATCGTGATCACGGACAATCAGATGCTGGTTCAGGGAAAGGCCGCTGACATGAGGCGCGAACAGACTGTTTTCTGTAGCCAAAGGGCGGGTGGTTGTCCAGACCAGGGGAGCGGCATGGATGCTGTTCCAAAGCCCGACCGGGGTCAGAAACTTGCCAAGGCGAAGGCTCAAGGATTCGTTGGCAAGAATGTCGAGGTATAAACGCTCCAGGCGAAAGGTTTGATCGGATTTGCCAAGACCATCGGTACTGATGCCGTCTTCGATTTCAAGTTCGGAAAAAAAACGCAATCGATCATGGGGAGTCCAGGTGACAAACAAACTGAGATCATCCAGTCCTAAACGGTGGCGTTGATTTTTTTCGATGAAATGGTAGGTCATATTGGCATAACCGCCCAGCATCAGATTCAGTCCGGGAATTTGCAAACCCCGGCCCAGGCGATAGTGTTTGGCCTGATCTAGATCAGCCAGCAACACTTCAGCCTGGGATTTGGCGATCAATCCGGTTTTCAGGAAACAGAACAGGACAATGGCAGAAAAGCGAAAGCAGTTACCCATACGCTTTGGAAATCGGATACACACAATATGACCATTCGGAAGACATTATTAATTTCCTATTTGTTAATCAGTATAGCATCGACACTGATTATTTCTGTGATGATATTTACATATCTGCGTCATGTCCTGCAAACTGAAATTGAAAACAAACTGACCTCGCAATCCTTGACGATTATGCATCAGATCGACACAAGCTTGTTTGAGCGCATGGAAAATGTATCTATCTGGAGCCATCTGGCGGTGATGCAGGAAGTACAAATTCGTGATATTGATAAACGGGTCTCCAGGCTGTTGACCGAATTTCATTCGGGTTATGACGGCGTTTACCGGCAGTTGTTTGTTACCACGCCGGATCATGAAATTGTGGCGGCCAGCGACGCTTCACTATTGGGCGAGGCGTATAAACCGGCATCTTCCTGGTTGTCTTTTCGCCGATTGGGTGTTTCCGTTGAATTGCAGGAAATCGAGTTTGATCGCAGGCGTTTACTTTTTTCCACAGCGATTCCAGATCAGTTTCAAACGGGTTCTGTAGGGCGGCTTTATGCCGGCTTCAATTGGGATGAAATTCGTTTTTTGCTCAATGGCCAAAGTCTGGAAAACGATAAAACCGATCCAATATTGGCACTGTTGGTGGATCAATCCGGGCGGGTTATTGCGCGTTCAAGCGCATTAAACCGTACATTGTCGCCCTGGGACAGCCTGCCCGCTGAATGGTTGCAAGGGGCACGCTCCGGCAGTTTACAAGTCAAAGCGGATTTCATGAACAATCAGACCATGCTGATTGGTTATGCGCTGTCCAGCGGTTATCAGAACTTTACTGGATTCGGTTGGCGGGTATTGGTTTTCCAGCCCATGCGGCAGGCCTTCGCGCCTTTGTGGCATATCTGGATGGTATCTGCGGTATTTTTGGGAGTAACCTTGCTTTTGGGGGTTGTGGTTTCCTTTTGGATGTCTTCGCGTATTGCCAAGCCCATCGTGCGTTTGGCGGAAGTAACGCGTGATTTTATGCACGGCCATGAAGTGCATCCACCTTTGGAAGCCGGCAGCCAGGAAATAAAAGAATTGAGTATGACGTTTGCCGAGATGATTGAAAACCTTGAACAATCCAGACAAGACTTGGTGCGTATTGCCAAGCTGGCGGTTATTGGTGAGATGGCGGCCAGTATGGCGCATGAAGTCCGAACCCCTTTGGGAATATTGCGATCTTCAGCCCAGATGTTGCAGCGTGAAGGTCAGTTGAGTGCTATTGGTCAGGAAATGACCGGTTTTATTATCAGCGAAACCGAACGTTTAAATACATTGGTTTGTACCTTGCTGGAATGCGCCCGCCCCAAACCGCCGGATTTTGTCCAGTACGATCTGCATATCCTGATCGATCATGTGTTGGAATTATTGGCCGCCCAGGCCGATAAAAAGCAGATCCGTCTGGTCGCTTGTTATACGCCCGATGAAAGCTGGATCATGTGTGATAAAAACCAGTTGATTCAGGTTTTTTTGAATCTGGTTATGAATGCAATTCAGCATGTCCCGGAAAAAGGCGTGGTGCGGGTTATCCTGAATCAGGCCGATGGTGGTTTCCGGGTGGATGTTTGCGATAGCGGCAAAGGTATTGCTGATGCTGAAAAATCCTCGATATTCGAACCGTTTTTTACCCGGCGGGAAGGAGGAATTGGTTTGGGTTTAACCGTAGTGCAACAAAATGTTCTGGCGCATCAGGGCCGGATCGAGGTTTGTGACAGTCCTTTGGGCGGGGTCTGTTTTAAAGTGTTTTTACCAAAAAATATGGAGATGACAAGTGAGTAGTCAAACCGTTCTGGTTGTGGATGATCAACCCAACATGCGCCGGATTCTGGAGCTGATGCTGAAACAAATGGGGTACACTGTGTTACAGGCTAAAAATGGCCGGTTGGCATTGGATATTTTGACAACAGTATCGGTCGATTTGGTGATTACGGATTTATGTATGCCGGAACTGGACGGGTTGGGTTTGTTGCGGCAATTGCGTGAACAAAACAACGAGGTGTCCGTTATTGTTGTTACCGCCAAGGGAACGGTAGGAACCGCCGTAGAAGCCATGAAGTATGGTGCTTGTGATTATATCGAACGGCCTTTTGAACTGGAAACGGTTGAAGCGGCAGTGCAACGCGCCTTGAAACTGAATGCAGTGCAACGGGAAAACCGTTATCTGCGTCAGCAAGTGGATAAAGGATGGGGGGAGTTTATTGGTGACAGTCCCAAAATGCAGGAAATTTATACCTTGATTCAGCAAGTGGCGCCGACCCGAACCGGTGTTTTGATCCAGGGCGAAACCGGAACCGGCAAGGAGTTGGTGGCACGTGCCATTCACCGCGCATCGCCACGGGCAGATTCGTTGTTCGTGCCGATCAACTGCGCGGCCATTCCTGCGGATATCCTGGAAAGCGAATTGTTTGGTTACAGCAAAGGCGCTTTTACTGGCGCTCATAAGGATCGCGTAGGCAAGTTTGAACTGGCTAACGGGGGCACCTTGTTCCTGGATGAAATTACGGAAATGGATTTTAATATTCAAGCCAAAATCCTGCGTGTTTTGCAGGAAAGAAGCCTGGAAAGGCTGGGCAGCAATAAAACAATATCCGTCGATATTCGGGTAATTGCAGCCTGTAACCGTGATCCGCAGCAGGCTATCGAGGATAAAAAATTGCGTGAGGATTTATTTTATCGCTTGAATGTGTTTAATATTTTATTGCCCCCTTTGCGTGAACGAAATCAGGATATTGTTCCGCTGGCCCGGCATTTTTTGAAAAAACATGCGGCAGAGTTTGGGTATGATTTCGCGGGACTGGAGGCTGAAGCCGAAGCGGTGCTTATGGCTTATCATTGGCCGGGCAATGTCCGGGAAATGGAGAATATGATGGAGCGGGCGATTGTATTAAGCGGTGGAAAACCAGTCAGCATCACACATTTACCGCATGATGTACAGGCCTTGAACAGCAGCAGCCCGCCGATGGAAACGGTTTCAGAAACAGGGGTACAGGATTTAACCTTGAGTTCACAGCTTGAGCGTGTGGAAAAAAGAATCATCGAACAGGCTCTGGAAAAAGCCGGTGGCAACAAAACCAAGGCCGCCAGGCTGTTGCAAATCAGTGAACGCTCCTTATGGTATAAATTAAAAAAATACCAATAAGGCATGATTACAAAAATAGCTGTGCTGCGAGTATTGCGTTATAATTTCTATCGAAGTATACTTTTAACCCGGCTTACTTGATCAAGCTATAAAGCAATTTATCACACTCTGGAGGTATTTTTAAAATGAAATGGGAAACACCAAGCTATACCGATTTGCGTTTTGGTTTTGAAGTCACCATGTATATCTACAATCGTTGATATCAATGGCGGTTGTTTTGCGAAAAAGGGTTCTGTCAAGAACCCTTTTTTTTGTCTGAAGCAAGACAAAAAATGTTATGTTGCAGTTTTTAAGGCGTAATCGTTTATGAAAATCAGAGTTCTTGGTTCCGGTGCGGGCGGCGGTTTCCCGCAGTGGAATTGTAATTGCCACAATTGCCACCGCTTGCGGCATCAGCAAATGCGGGGCAAGGCCCGAACCCAATCGTCGATTGCGGTCAGCAGCGATGACCGGAACTGGCTGTTATTCAATACCTCACCGGATATACGGGCGCAGCTGGAAGCGTTTCCGGCAATCCAGCCCAAAGAAGGCGTCCGCGATACCGGTATCAAAGCCATTTTGTTGATCGACAGTCAAATCGATCATACTACCGGCTTGTTGATGCTGCGTGAAGGCAAACCTCTGCATGTCTATTGTTCGGAGATGGTAAAACAGGATTTGAGCAGTGGTTTTCCACTGTTCAAAATGCTGGAGGATTATTGCACCATCCAACATCACGGTATTCCGCTCGATGGATCGGGTTTTACGATACCGGGGATCAATGATCTGCGTTTTTACACCCATGCCTTGAAAAGCAAGGCGCCACCTTATTCACCGCATCGCCATGATCCCCATGAAGGGGATAATATCGGTGTCATCATCGAACAGGTTTCCACCGGCAAGAAAGTTTATTATGCCCCCGGTCTGGGGGAAATTGAAGACCACGTCATGCAGGCGATGCTCCGTGTGGATTGTCTTCTGGTTGATGGCACGTTCTGGACTGATGATGAAATGGCGCAGCAGGGTATCAGTCCTAAAACGGCGCGGGAAATTGGCCATTTGCCGCAATCCGGTGCTGGTGGCATGATCGAGGTTTTGAATAATGTACCCGAAGCCCGGAAAATTTTGATCCATATCAATAACACCAATCCTGTTTTGGACGAAGATTCCGAGCAACGCCGGATACTGGATGCGGCGGGTATCGAAGTGTCGTATGACGGTCTGGAAATTATTCTATGAGAAGAGAAAAGAACAATGAGTTGTTGTGATAACAAAGCCTGGAGCCGGGAAGAATTTGAACAGAAATTGCGGGCGATGGAAAAATATTACCATATCCATCATCCTTACCATACCCTGATGAATGAGGGCAAGCTGAATAAAAAGCAGTTGCAGGGCTGGGTGGCCAATCGCTTTTATTATCAGATAAGCATCCCGATCAAGGATGCCAATATTCTGGCCAATTGCCCGGATCGGGAAACCCGCGCAGTCTGGATTCAGCGGATTCTGGATCATGATGGTCATCCGGGGGATGCGGGGGGCATTGAGGCCTGGATTCAGCTGGGCATGGCCGTGGGTTTGAGTCGTGAGGAGATCACCTCGCTGGAACATGTGTTGCCGGGCGTCCGCTTCGCGGTTGATGCCTATGTCAATTTTGCCCGCCGGGCCGATTGGCACGAAGCGGCGAGTTCATCATTGACTGAATTATTCGCGCCCAAAATTCATCAACAGCGCCTGGATAACTGGCCGGAACATTACCCCTGGGTCGAGCAGGAGGGTTATATCTATTTTCGCAAGCGTTTGGGCGAGGCGCGCCGCGATGTTCAACATGGCCTGGAAATCACTTTGGATTGGTATAAAACCCGTGAGCAGCAGGAGCGCATGCTGGATATTCTGAAATTCAAGCTCAATGTGCTGTGGACCATGGCGGATGCCATGTATATGGCCTATATCAATGACATGCCGCCTTATTTCAATATCAAGGCTTAGTCTATGGCGCTGAATCCCAATTTACCGCTTTCTTTTTCACCTTTGCACCGTTTGCAATGGGAGGAAGCCCAGCAAAAATATGTGATTTTATATCCCGAAGGCCTGGTTGAACTCAATCAGAGTTCCGCTGAAATCCTGAAATTATGCGACGGGACACGCAATGCCGGGCAGATTATTGCCGGGTTGGAACTAAAATTTCAGACCAGCGGACTAACCCAGGACATTACCCGGTTTCTGGAGATCGCTTTGCAAAATGGCTGGATCAAACAAAACCACAATGACTAAACCGCGTTGGCTGCTGGCCGAACTGACGTATGCCTGTCCTTTGCAGTGCCCTTATTGTTCAAACCCGGTGGATTATGCCCGTTACCGGCAGGAATTGAGTACCCAGGACTGGAAACGGGTTTTGACCCAGGCGCGTCAAATGGGCGCGGTACAACTGGGTTTTTCCGGCGGTGAACCCTTGACCCGACAGGATTTGCCGGAACTGGTGCAGCATGCCCGTGATTTGGGCTATTATTCCAATCTGATCACATCCGGTTATGGTTTGAGTGAAGAAAAAATCGTGCAATTAAAAAATGCCGGCCTGGATCATATTCAAGTCAGTATTCAGGCCAGCAGCGAGGATTTGAATAATTTCCTGGCCGGAACCGATTCCTTTCGGCATAAAAAAGAAGTCGCGCGATTGGTCAAAAAACACGGTTATCCGATGGTTCTGTGTGTTGTGATTCACCGGCAAAATATCCACCAGATGCAGCAGATACTGGAAATGGCCAGTGAACTGGGAGCTGATTATCTGGAATTGGCCAATACCCAATATTATGGTTGGGCGCATCTTAATCGGGATTTGCTGTTGCCCACCCGCGATCAGTTTGAACAGGCCGAAGCCATTGCTCAAGGCTACAAGGAAAAAGTCGCCGGCCAAATGACGATTTATTATGTGGTACCGGATTTTTATGAGGATCGGCCCAAGGCCTGCATGAACGGCTGGGGGACGACGTTTTTGACCATCGCCCCCGATGGTGTGGCCTTGCCTTGTCATTCCGCCCGGCAACTGCCGGGGCTGGATTGTCCCAATGTCAACGACTACAGCATTGAACAAATTTGGAATGAGTCCAGAGCCTTTAATTTTTTCCGGGGTCTGGACTGGATGAAGGAACCTTGCCGGAGTTGTGATGAAAAACAAAAGGATTTTGGCGGCTGCCGTTGCCAAGCCTGGTTGCTCACCGGCGATATGTACAATACCGATCCGGTGTGCAGTAAATCACCGTATAAACACATGATCCAGGATGCGATCGGGCAGGCGGCCCGCAGTAATACGCAGGCAGGTTCTGAAAAGCCACTGGTTTTCAGGAACAGCAAAAACTCAAAACGTGTTATGGGGCGGTAAGTCTATAGTTACTACGTCAACATCATTTGATGATAGCGTATATGGATAATATATTCATTAAGCGGCGTGTTTTTTACGCCCACATTTAGCTAATGTTAGGTATGAGAATATCAGTAAAAAAGCCGCTCGAAAGCGACTTTAGATTAAAAGTTAAGCATTAAGGTTATCACGAACCGCATAGAAAGTTTTATCATTTACAGATTTTGCTCGCCGCTTATTTTGGCGTTAGATCACACTTAATACGCGAACAACTCTTGCAAAGTATTACATAATTCAATCTGAGTGTTTTCATCTATTGATCCTAATTTTTTTATGAATCGTGTTTTATCAACAGCTCTGATTTGATCTAAAAGTATTAGCCCGTTTTTGTTTTTAAATTTACATTTTATCCTGCATGGAAAATCAAAACCTTTAGTGGTCATTGGGGCAACTATAGCCGTTGATAATGCTGCCATTTCATCCGGTGAAATGACAACACACGGTCTTGTTTTGTTTATTTCTTTGCCTTTAGTCGGATTTAAAGCGATGAACCAAACCTCAAATCGAGTGATGGATGCCATTACCACTCCAGGTCATCATCTGATGTTAATGGGGCATCTAGCCATTCTCTATCGATTGCTTCTGGGCCATTTGCAAGGGTTGTTTCTATGACTTTTTTCCAGTTTTCTCTTGGTTTTTTACTTGGAGTAACCAGAATCCCTTGATTGACAACCTGTATATCAAGCTCTTTACCCTCAAGATGGGCTTGCTGTATCAATGGTTTAGGTATTCTGATGCCTTGAGAGTTACCAATTTTAACTAAATGCGCCATATCGCCGCCTTATTAAATTATGAACGTAAAGTAATTATAATGTGATTACTTTAAATTGCAATAGTATGGGCTAACAACCAATATCACCTGCCGCTATGGATCACCAGCGAAATAGCGGTCAGAACCGTTAAATCTGTTGCCGCTTACATTAACCTGAGTTCGGGATAAGCTGTCATACTAAAGGCAACAAATCTGAACCAGAAAAGCATGTTGATAATTTGCGCTCGCTATGATTTGCTGAATTTTCATGTGCGGTAAGTATAACGGGCAATCAGACCATTTTCCGTTGTCGTTTCCGGTAGTGGAATTTTAACTTCGTAGCCGCCGCCGGCGGCTTCCTGCATGGCCCGGCCATACATGTCCTCCATGTATTCAACAATGATATCGCAGTTGCCCTCCGGCAGGATCAGTTCGATTTTATCACCGACGGCAAATTTGTTTTTGACTTCGATTTCGGCCAGACCAGTTGTTTTGTCATAATGACGGATTTCACCACAAAATTGTTGCCGGTGGCTTTTTGAATAACCGCTGATGTAATTTTGATATTCATGGGTATGGTGGCGTTGGTAAAAGCCATCGGTATAGCCGCGATTGGCCAGATTATCCAGTATTCCGATCAGTTCGGGTTGAAAGTCCCGACCGGTCAGGGCATCGTCAATCGCCTGCCGGTAGGTTTGGGCAGTACGGGCAACATAATAATGGGATTTGGTGCGGCCTTCGATTTTCAGACTGTCCACGCCGATTTCCACCAAGCGCTGGATATGTTCGATAGCACGCAGGTCTTTGGAATTCATGATATAAGTACCGTGTTCATCTTCCATGACGGGTAATAATTCGCCTGGCCGGCCTTCTTCCTGAAGAAAATAGATATTATCGGCCAGCGGGTGCCTTTCGGCACCGCCGCAATTCGCGGTACTCAGCGACTGCATGGATAGAATGTTGTTGCTATCGGGCACATAATCGCCTTCGGCATTTTCCCGTGCCGGCAGGGTATCGTATTTCCAGCGGCACGAGTTGGTACAGGTACCCTGATTCGGATCGCGATGGTTGAAATAACCGGACAATAAACAGCGTCCAGAATAGGCGATACATAAAGCGCCATGGACAAAGACCTCCAGTTCCATATCCGGACATTGCTGACGGATTTCGGCGATTTCATCCAGAGACAGTTCGCGCGATAAAATGATGCGCTGTATACCAATGCCTTGCCAGAATTTGACGGTCGCGTAATTGACGGTATTGGCCTGTACCGACAAATGTATCGGCATATCGGGCCAGGTTTCACGCATCATCATGATCAAGCCGGGATCGGCCATGATAAGCGCATCGGGGCGCATATCAACAATGGGTTGCATGTCCTTGATAAAGGTTTTGATTTTGCTGTTATGCGGGATCACGTTGGCGGCCAGAAAAAATTTTTTGCCCAGGCGATGGGCTTCGGCGATGCCGGTGGCGAGATTCTGTTCCAGAAAATCATTATTACGCACTCTCAGGCTGTAACGCGGTTGCCCCGCATAAACTGCATCCGCGCCAAACGCAAACGCATAACGCATGTTTTTCAAGGTTCCGGCGGGTGAGAGCAGTTCGATTTGTTTCATGTGCAAGTCAATCTTTAGTAAAACAGTGGGTATTTTACCTTATGTTGACTATGTGGCATATATTCTGCTGTCATATTGTGCCGATATGCAGTCTCAAAAGCTGTTTGTTATACTCTCGCTTGTTCCATCCTACAGAGTCAGGAATACGGCACAGCGTAGGGTCGATCAAGCGCAGCAGATCGAGCAAGGATATGGAACGAACGGCGCTTCGTTACCGAAAGCGGAACCGCCCGGCGCCACTCGATACCTAAAAAACAAGGTGCTGGAAAAATTTTCCTGTTCAGCTTTTTTGACGAAGAAAGTGTAGTTATTGATTTTTTGTATCTTTCGCACTTAATTCATTGATATTCGAAATTCCGCCACATGCAGTATATTTGCAAGCTGTAGAATCGGGCGTTCAATATTTGATAATACCCGAGGCAACGGCAATACGGGTTATTTCGGCGACGCTTGAGACACGCAGCTTTTTTTTTATTTGAGTCGTATAATTTGCAACCGTTTTATAGCTCAAACAAAGTTCGCCGGCAATTTTATGCAGAGTCAGGCCCTGGGCCAGCAATTTGAATATATCAAATTCGCGTGTCGACAGGGTTTGGGTGATTTCCTGAAAATCCTGTCCGGTTGGCTGTTTTGGATGCTCAGGAAGCAGTCCTTTTTCAATATACATGCGATCTTCAAGCAGTGTGGCAATCGCGTCAAGCAGAAGTTCCGGTGCGCTGGTTTTACTGATATAAGCTTTGGCGCCGGCGTTTAAGGCACGATGGATATACACGGGCTGATCATGGACGCTGAATACCAGGATTTTCGCATCGGCATCACGCTGGGTCAGGCGGCGTATGGTTTCCAGACCACCGATGCCGGGCATGGATAAATCCATGATGACAATATCCGGTTGCAATTGCGAATAAACCTGCAGCGCTTGTTCACCGCGTTCGGCTTCGGCAATGATGGGCTTGACAGCAGCGGTCAGTAATAGCTTAAAACCGGCCCGGACCACGGCATGATCATCAACCAGCAGCAGTTTAATCGGTTCATTCGATGTCATAACGGGATTTGTACGCTGATTTGCATTCCCTGGCCGGGTTGGGAAGTGATTTTGCATTGGCCGCCTAAGGATTTAACACGTTCGGCCAGCCCCAGCAAACCAAATCCGGCGTTGATCTGATCGATTCGGCAACCCTGGCCATTATCATTGACTTGTAAATGTAAAGTATTGGTTTTTTGTTCAAGGTGTAATGTGATATGGGTTTGGGTCGCCTGGGCATGGCGTACCGTGTTGGTTAGACATTCCTGGATAATCCGGAAAACCTGTATGCTAATGCGTTCGTCCAGTTTGTCAACTTCTTCCGCATTGCAATGTAGAAACAAAGACAAGTCGGGATAGCGTTTCAGCCAGTTACGGCTTAAATCTTCCAGGGTCGCGGCAAGGCCCAGTTCGGACAGCATAAGCGGGTGCAATTGGTGCATCATCGAACGGACAACGTTCATGAGATGATCGCATTGTTCGGCAATGGTTGTCATGATGTTGTTAATGTGAGGCGCTTTGTGGGTTGCCGTAACCGCCATGACCTTGATTGCGGTCAGAGATTGGCCGAGTTCGTCGTGTAACTCCCGGGCCAGATGTCGGCGCTCTTCTTCCTGGATTTGCAGGGAATGCTGGGTCAAGGCGCGATTTTGTTTTTGGGTTTGTTCCAGCACACAAGTCATATGGTTGATGGCCTGGGCAATACGGTCATATTCAAGGATTTCGAATTTGGGCAGTTTTTTTTGGTATTCTCCCGTTTCAATCAAGTGCAGATTGTCTTTGATGATATCAATAGCCCCCAGAGTTTTGTTAAAAACCCGGTGTACGGCCACAAAACTGAAGGCAACCAGGCAACCTATGGTGATGAAAAAGGCCAGTGTTTCATGCCAGACTTCGGTGATTTCGTCCAGTGGGTTGGCCTGGATAATCAGAGTCAACGGCGGCCCATGCGCAGCGGTGATGGGGTATTCAATTTTGGGATAATGACTCGTAACCAGGTTGATAAACCAGCGGGGAGGTGGGTTGTCTTTTGAAACATCGCGCTGGCCTTGAAGGGTATCGATAATTTGTCCGCCTGAGTTTTTCAGTTTGATGTGCAAATGCCGGGTCTGTTGCAAGTCATTTAACCGGCTTAGCCAACCGGTGACAGCGGAAAGTTCTGAAGTGGGCAGGGAAAGATTGAGTTTGACCAGTTGCAAGGTCAGGTTGATGGAGGAGTCAACTTCTTTGCGGACGGCGTTGCGTGCCTGCCAGATGGCTATCGCCCCCCCTAGAAAAAAGACAATGCATGAAATAATCAATATGCGAATGCTGATTTGGTAACGCAGACTCATGAATGTTTTTTTAAATACAGGAAAATTTCCCTTTTTTGTTTATTTCGCGGAAAATAATGGAAAATATTGTTTTGAATGTTTTTTATGATGGAAGGATGTATGAGACATATTTGGGTTATCGTTTTGTGGATGGTCAGTTATCATACCATCGCCGAAACAATTTTTGTCACTCTGGAAAAAGATAATGCCGTTGCTGTTGTCGATCCGCAGGATGGCAAGTTATTAAAGACCTTTCCGGTCGGGCAAAGACCGCGTGGTATCGCCATTGATAAATCGGGGCAATGGCTGTACATTGCAGCCAGTGATAGTGATGTGATTCAGATCGTGGACAGTTCCAGCTTGCAGGTGACAGGAACACTGCCTTCCGGCGAGGATCCGGAGACATTCGCGATTGGGGTCGATGAAAAATTGATGTATGTGGCCAATGAAGACGACAGCCAGGTTACGGTTATCGATATCGGCAAGGCCCGTTTGATCAAACAGATACCGGTAGGCGTCGAGCCGGAACCGGTCGCGGTCAGTCTGGATAAGAAATGGGTGGCGTGTGCTTCCGAGACGACCAATATGGTGCATTGGATCGATCCGAAAACCCTAACGGTGCAGGATAATACCCTGGTTGATCCGAGGCCACGGGGCTTGCGTTTTACCGATGACAGTAAGCAACTTTGGGTCAGTTCGGAAATCGGGCGCACGGTGAGTGTTTTGGATACGGCAAGCCATAAAATTATCGAAACCATTGCCTTTGATATTCCCGGTGTCAGCCGGGACAAGATTCAGCCTGTGGGTATCCGTATTGATAAAGACAGGCGCTGGGCCTATGTTGCTTTGGGACCGGCCAACCGGGTGGCGCTGATCGATGCACAATCCTTGCAAGTGGAAAAATATTTTTTGGTCGGTCAGCGGGTTTGGAATCTGGCTTTTTCACCCGATCAAAAACGGCTTTATACCGCAAACGGGGTCAGTAACGATATTTCGATTATCGATCTTGAAGCAATGAAGGTGACCCAATCGATTGCGGTCGGCCGCTACCCCTGGGGTATTGCGGTCAAACCCTGAATCCATGTCATTAAAAATCATGCCACCGGTAGCGGTGACGGCGTATAGCGTGTTAAACGGTTGCGGGGCCGGTAATGAGGTCTTTTACCGGGCTTTGTGTGATCAGCAATCGGCGTTGGGCGATTTGACCTTGCTGGATGTGCCGTTCAGTGCCCCGGTTGCGCAAATTCATGCCGACTTGCCTTCGGTACCCGCAAGCTTGCAGGCTTATCAGTGTCGTAATACCCGGGTCGCCCTGGCGGCGTTAAATCATGCGCCGGATGGTGTGCGCGAGGCGGTGGAAAAAGCCCGGGTGGTTTATGGCGCCCAACGGGTTGCCGTGATTATCGGTACCAGTACTTCGGGTTTGTATGAAACGGAAATGGCCTATAAGCGGTTGCTGCAAACCGGAAAAATGCCGGAAGATTTTCACTTTTTGAGCCGTCATGCTTATCAGGCGACGGCGCGGTTTTTACAGAAAGAACTGGCCTTGCAAGGACCTTGTTTTGCGATTTCCACGGCCTGTTCATCGGCGGCCAAGGCTATTGCTGCGGGTCAGCGCTTAATCAATAACGGTATCTGCGATGCCGTTTTGAGCGGTGGCGTGGATACGCTTTGTCAACTGACCTTGCGCGGTTTTCACAGTCTGGAACTGGTGGCACCGCGACCTTGCCGGCCGATGGATAAAAACCGGCAGGGTATCAATATTGGTGAAGGTGCAGGTTTGTTGTTATTGGAAAAGTCGGGTTCACAGAATCGTGACTGTCCGCATCTTCTGGCGGCGGGAGAATCCTCCGATGCCTATCATATGAGTTCACCGCACCCTGAAGGCCTGGGCGCGGCTTTGGCCATGCGCAATGCTCTGGCATCGGCTGGACTTACAACGGTTGATTATCTGAATCTTCATGCGACTGCGACCCGGATCAATGATGCCGTGGAAGCCAAGGCGGTATTTGACGTGTTTGGCGATAACCTGCCTTGCAGCGGGACGAAAGGTATAACCGGGCATACCCTGGGTGCAGCCGGTGCGATTGAAGCGATTGTCGCACTCTTGGCGTTGCGTTATCAGTTTATGCCGGGCACGGCCGGTTTGCGGCAGACTGATAACGATTGTCATTGTCATGTGCTTAAAACCCCCTGTTCGGCCCATGTAGCAAAGGTAATGAGTAATTCTTTCGGTTTTGGTGGCAATAACGCCAGTTTGATTTTTGCGGGTTAGACGCTATGGATTTGAGTTTGACGATACAAGCGGCGGCGGTTTGCTGTGATCAGCCCGATCACCTGCTGGAATTTGCCGTACAGGCTTATCCCATTGACAAAACCCTGTTACCCGCTACGCTGCGCAGGCGTACTGCAATGACGACCCATGTGGCAATAACAGCGGCTGTGCAGGCCTGCCGGATGGCGGCTGTGGATACTGAAGAGTTGCCTTCGATATTCGCATCCGTAGGTGGTGAAATTCAAGTCACGGATGTGTTGTGCCGAACTTTACCGGATTCCCAGGCCTTGTTATCACCGACCCAATTTCACAATTCCGTGCATAATACCACCGCAGGTTATTGGAGTATCATTAACGCTTGCCAGGCACCGGCAACGGCAATTGCCGCGCTTGATGATACTTTTGCAATGGCTTTGCTGGAAGCGTACTCGCAACTGCAACAAAAACCGGGGCATTTGTTGTTGGTGTGCTACGATGAATTGTGGCCACAATACTTGGCTCCGCCGATGGGCAAGGCTTGTTTTGCCAGTGCCTGGATATTGAGCAATCAAAGTGATAACACTTGCGCACGGCGGATTTCCGTTCCCCGATGTGTGGCGCACCAACCGATACAAGCCGAAAGTCTGGTCAGCTTTATCCGGCAGGCACCGGCCGCGGCCGCGATTCCTTTGTTACAAGCCTGGCAAAGTCAGCAAGAAAAATGTGATATTCCGTTAAATATCAATGCACCGCAGTGGGTGACGGAACTGCATTGACGAGGGTCAAGCACTCTGAATGGATGCTATCAGGCTTTGCTCGCCTTGCCGCATAACCCGCTGATGATTCCATTTAAAAACAGGGTGTGCTATCGGGGTAATACACAAATCCATGGTCAAACTGATAAGGCAGACAGGTATTCCAATAATACAGTCACAAACCTTCTGATATTATTTGTTCCATTTTCATCACCGGCTGCAATTTGTTCAACTTTTCGAACATATCGCCACCAATTTGGCCAATTTTCAGTGTCGACTAGATATTGCCAGACTGTTTCCGATGGCGCTGGTATATTCCAGATGCTTGTCAGGGAAAAGTGGTACATTGTTGTAATCAACCTGGGTTAACTTTTGGTGTTTGATAATATCTCTGAGAATTTTTTGTTGACAGTTAATTATACTTCACGCGGTCACGGTTGCGGATTTTGAAAATAGCTGTTGTTGAGGTTC
>CAZDXJ010000036.1:0-23601 GCA_964509475.1 uncultured Methylococcaceae bacterium
GAACCTCAACAACAGCTATTTTCAAAATCCGCAACCGTGACCGCGTGAAGTATAAGCTGTTTTGTTGAATTTAGCGATGGGGGGGGTAGGTGCGGATTCGTTGCTCCGACATTCAACTCACATTTTCTTAATTTAATGGCAGTGGGGTGGCAGCAGGCGGATTGAACTCCTCTGCCATTCCGGCGACATCCAAAACCCCGCAAGCCCAGCCCTTCCACGGAAGAGCTGGGCAAGCCTGTCTGTCAACAGGCCGGCGTGGCCACGTGCAATAAACCTTGCCGGTATTTCAAGCGGTCAATGACACCCTGTCACTGGATTCCGCCAGTCCGTAGCGGCATGACGGGCGGGTTCGCGTCATTCCGGCAGGGAGTGGCTGGAATCCAGGTCCAAGGAACGGAAATCCAGTGACCCGCTTGTCGACCGAAATACATGTAATTTTCGATCCAGCCCTGTTTCATATTGAATACGGGATCGTGATTTTGCGAGGTGTTCCAAAAACAGCATCTAAGGCGTAACCGGATACGTTTTGGCAAAACGATCGCCATGCGTATCGACAATTTCAGCTCTTAATTCACCGGCTTTGTCGGGCACAAAATAAAAGCGGAAATTCGGATCGGCACTGATGGCAATATCGGTTTTCGCGGTTAACACCAACTTGTCATTGAAAAATATGTTGAGCTTTTCAACATAATATTTTGGCCGGATATGCCGGGTAACCTGATCCATTTGCATACCGGTAATATTCGGGTGACTGATCAGCAACTGGGCCTGCACCGGTTTACCCACTTGCACGCCATCATCCAGGCGGAATTTCATTTTGCCCAGGCGTTTCATCGCCGCATCCAAATCCGATCCAATCGGCGCTGAACAACCACCACTGGCTTTGACAAATTTTTTCGCCATATACAGTTTGCCGTCATTCAATTCTGCAATGGCACGCACATAGCTATAAGTATTGACCCGCACCCGCATCGCCAGATCAGCCTTGCCACTATCGGGCGTAAATTCAAATTCAGCGGCAAAAGGCACCGGATTTTTGTCAATCA
Organism: uncultured Methylococcaceae bacterium; assembly: GCA_964509475.1. Lineage (GTDB taxonomy): Bacteria > Pseudomonadota > Gammaproteobacteria > Methylococcales > Methylomonadaceae > CAZDXJ01. Next base: position 1,047 of record CAZDXJ010000036.1, read on the forward strand.
ACAGCAAAATCCTTTTGATATAGCGGTTTTGGGTTTGAGGAATTTTACTGATTATTTTCAAAGGCACCAGAGCCGGGTCTTCTGCCCGGTAAGGCGCTTCGAGGCTTATTACACGGTCATCCTCGATAATCGTTTTACCGGAAAAATATTGATTTTTCAATATATTATTCCAGGCCGTTTCATCTTTGGTGGCGGCGGAAACCAAGACGGGGATGAGCAGCAACAGCCAGCCCCAGTAAAAAACAGATTTTTTATTTAACATGAATTGCTCCTGATCGTGTTGAAATTAACAATACATAATAACGGTAACAAAGAGAATCAATCTTCCCATTCCAATTCGGCAAACGCCGTTGTGACGTTTTTACGATGGAAGGCATCAAACAATTGCCATTGTCCTTTCTGGCTCATGCCAACCTGTTTGACAGCCTCCTCCATAAACAGGCCCTGTTGAATGGCTGTACGGATTTCCTGTAACAAAACCTGCAGATAGGTTTTCTCCGCCTGCATGGCTTTCGGCCAGTCGGTCACCAACGGTCCATGTCCGGGTATAACCCGTTTGAAAGCTTGTTTTTCCAGCCGTTCCAACTCAGCCAGCCAGCCTTTCAAGCTGCCGTCGATAACCGGAAGATGCTCAAGAAACAACAAATCGCCTAACCATAAGGTATCGGTATTGACATCATAAACACTCAGATCATTATCGGTATGCGCTGTTGGGTGCGCCGTCAACACCAATTCACGCCCTCCCAAATCCAGCTTCATTTCCTTTTTTACAGCTATATCCGGTGGCACGATATCTTCGGGACTCAGCTTTACACCGAGTTGATCGACAGAACGCTCAACATAAAAGTTCGCTCGCAAGGCCATTGCTCTGGGCAATTTATAATGGCCAACGAAACGGGCTCCGGTTTTTTTGAATGCCCGGTTACCAAAAATATGATCCGGATGCACATGGGTATTGATAACATAACAAACCGGTAACGAAGTAACAGTTTTGATAGCTCTTTTCAATGCGTAACCCTGCTGGGGATTGCCGCCGCTGTCGATGACCGCCACACAACGCCTGCCAACGACAAAACCGATATTGGCAATAGCGCCATGATTGCGTGTGTCCGGTAATTGAGGGACGCCAAAATGCACATATACCCCGGGCGCAATCTGCTGCATAACCAGCGCCGCATCCTTTGCGCGGGCGATATTTAGCGCCGACAAAAACACAATTAAAATACCGACAGTCCAGTTCATGCCTTAACCTCTACCATTACCTTGTGATTGACCTGCCTGACAAACCCTGCTTGAAAAGCTGTTTGGAAAATCCTGCAAAATTATGAAGGGTTTGCTGCCTCATATTCAACGTCAAAGCCAAAAATGTGATTTGGATGTCTGGCGGCAAACAGGCCGGTGCAGCCGATTCGCACGGTGCGGATAAATCCAGCTCTTCAATGAAGGGCTGGATAAATCCGCACCTACGCCCCATAGCCAAATTCAACAAAATGGCAGTGATACTCAATCTGGAACACAAAGCTGACCCACAAATTTACACGCGCTCCGGTCGGCAGGTTGAGCGCTGGATTGCTGTTTCTGGCCATTGACCGGCTTTGCATAAAGTTTCCAGACAGGTATCTACTCCCCTCCTCTGAAAAGCCGGTGCAGGTTGTTGATTTATCAGACTTGCATAACTTGGGATGTTATGCAGAACGACAGCGATGTATGCACGTATCCTGATAAATCAATGACCTACGCCGGCTACAACTCAACCGGGTGAGCCGTTACCCGGACAGTTTCTAAATAATTCGGATTCGAAACTATTTCCTGATAAAATTACTCAACTAATATTACCGTAAAAGCGGATTTGAAACCATAAAAATATTAGCAAAGATTAATATTCATTTCAATAGGCGTGCCTATAAATTGCTTGAATAGATGCGAGGATTACGTTAGATTAAACAGATTTTATCCAAATTTTTTAAATACCGTCATAAAACCCTATCTACCCCGAAAACCGAGAGGAAACACGTGTGGCAGTAATAAAAATCACCCCTGAACAGCTCAAAAAAAGAAAACGCCGTGGTCCGAAGGGTCATGCCGTTGATCTGGTAGCCCTGGAAGACATTCAATCGCTGTTGGGTACAGAATCCAGACAGCGCGACTTGCTGATTGAGCATTTACATAAAATTCAGGACAGCTACAAGCATATTTCTGCCAAACACCTGGTGGCGCTTGCCCATGAAATGAATCTTTCCCCCGCCGAAGTTTATGAAGTTGCCTCATTCTATCATCACTTCGATGTCGTCAAAGACGGCCAAACGCCACCCCCCGCATTGACCGTGCGTGTGTGCGAATCGGTTTCCTGCGAATTGGCGGGGGCCAATGAACTGCTGCACGCCTTGAAAAAAGCACTAGGGGAAAACGTGCGGGTGTCACCGGCTCCTTGTGTAGGCCGTTGTCAGCACGCGCCGGTTGCCATTGTGGAACAAAACCCGATTGATCAAGCTACGGAAAGCCTTGTTGTTGAAGCCGTTGAACACAAACAGTTCAGCGCCCCGGTAGCAGATTATATCAACCGCACCGACTATATCGCGGACGGCGGTTATAACACCTTGCTGGATTGTATTGAAGGCCGCAGTGATGCCGAAAGCATCATCAAAAAAATGGAAAATTCCGGTCTGCGCGGCCTGGGTGGTGCCGGTTTTCCCGCTGGCCGAAAATGGCGCATTGTCAAAGGTTTTCAAGGCCCCCGGCTCATGGCCGTCAATATCGACGAAGGCGAACCTGGCACATTCAAGGACAGGCATTATCTGGAACGCGATCCACACCGTTTTCTCGAAGGCATGCTCATTGCGGCCTGGGCGGTTGGCTGTGAAGCCATTTATGTGTATTTACGCGATGAATACGCCGGTTGCCGCCAAATCCTGAGCCGCGAAATTGCCGATCTACAAAACAATCCACCTTCTTCCAAACACAATATTCCGCCCATTTATCTGCGCCGTGGCGCCGGCGCTTATATCTGCGGCGAAGAGTCGGCCATGGTGGAGTCGATTGAAGGCAAACGCGGCTTGCCCCGGTTGCGGCCTCCTTTTCTGGCCGAAGTCGGTTTATTTGGCCGCCCGACCCTGGAGCATAATATGGAAACGCTGTTCTGGGTACGCGATATTATTGAAAAAGGACCGGATTGGTTCGCTTCCCATGGCCGCAATGGGCGCAAGGGCCTACGCTCTTTTTCCGTCTCCGGCCGGGTACAAAAACCCGGTGTGCATCTGGCACCTGCCGGTATTAGCGTGCGTGAACTGATCGATGAATACTGTGGCGGCATGTTGCCCGGCCATGAATTTTACGCTTATTTCCCGGGCGGCGCTTCGGGGGGTATTCTGCCGGCCAGCATGGGTAATATCCCTTTGGATTTCGACACCCTGAACCCATACGGCTGTTTCATCGGTTCGGCAGCGGTCATTATTCTGTCCAATCACGACAGCGCCCGCGAAGCGGCCATCAATGCCATGCGCTTTTTCCAGGACGAATCCTGTGGCCAGTGTACACCTTGCCGCGTTGGCACCGAAAAAGCACTTGCCTTGATGCAACGGCAAAGCTGGGATACACCCCTGTTGGAAGAGTTGGCCACGGTCATGAGTGACGCTTCGATTTGCGGACTCGGCCAGGCCGCACCGAATCCATTACGTTGTGTCATGAAGTATTTTCCTGACGAATTGAAATAAAGCATCTGCGAATTTTTGGAGACACCCTCATGTCAGCAAACCCGGACACCACCAATAACCCAATCGTTAGCTTTACCCTGGATGGAAAACAAATCACCGCCTTCGAGGATGAAAGCATTTTACAAGCCGCCCGCCGTCATGCTATCCATCTGCCGCATTTGTGTTACCGGGATGGTCTGCGCCCGGACGGCAATTGCCGTTCTTGTGTCGTGGAAATTGAAGGCGAACGTGTGCTGGCGCCTTCCTGCTGCCGCAAACCGGCCGAAGGGATGAAAGTACAAAGCCGGAATGAACGCGCCCGAAAGGCCCAGAAAATGGTTTTGGAGCTGCTTTTATCCGATATGCCCGAGCAGGGAAAATCACCGTATAAACACGACTCCAAACTGGATGAATGGGCCAAAAGGCTGGATGTCAAAAACCCCAGGTTTCCAGGCTGCGAATTGCCCGAAGCCGATCTTTCCCATCCGGCGATTGCCGTCAATCTCGATGCCTGTATCAAATGTACCCGTTGCGTCCGTGCTTGCCGCGAAGAACAGGTCAACGGTGTTATCGGCATGGCTGGCCGTGGCCATCATGCCCATATTGTTTTTGATATCGACGATCCGATGGGCGCCAGCAGTTGTGTCGCCTGTGGCGAATGCGTCCAGGCTTGCCCAACCGGTGCCCTGCTGCCGGCCAATCGCGCTGGCGAACTGGTCGAAGACAAAACCGTCAATTCGACCTGTCCTTACTGCGGCGTGGGTTGCCTGATTAGCTATCATGTTCGGGATAACAAAATCTCGTTTGCCGAAGGCCGGGAAGGTTTCGCCAATCATTTCCGCTTATGCGTCAAAGGCCGCTTTGGTTTCGATTATATCAACAATCCTCTGCGCCTGACCCAACCCCTGATTCGCCGTAAAGATGTACCGAAAACCACGCAACTGCTCGATCCAAAAGATATCGACAAGGTTTTCCGCCCGGCCAGTTGGGACGAGGCACTGGATTTCGCTGCCGAAGGTTTCCGCAAGATTCGTGCAGAATACGGTAAAAAAGCTTTGGCCGGACTCGGTTCCGCCAAGGGTAGCAATGAAGAAGCCTATTTGTTCCAGAAACTGGTGCGCACCGGTTTTGGCTCCAACAATGTCGATCACTGCACCCGGCTTTGCCATGCCTCTTCCGTTGCCGCTTTGTTGGAAGGCATCGGTTCCGGCGCGGTTTCCAATCCGGTACAAGATGTCTTGAAGGCGGAAGTCGCGATCATCATCGGTTCTAATCCCACTGTAAATCATCCGGTTGGCGCCACGTTCATGAAAAATGCCGCCCTGAACGGAACCAAGTTGATCCTGCTGGACCCAAACCGGACCGATATTGCAAAACATGCGGCCTACAGTCTGCAATTCCGCCCCGATACCGATGTTGCCTTGCTGAATGGCATGTTGCACACCATCATCGATGAACAATTGCATGATGAGCATTTCATCCTCAAACACACGGAAGGTTTTGAGCAAATGCGCGAACACCTCAAGGATTACCCGCCGGAAAAAGTCGCGCCCATTTGCGGTATCGAAGCCCAAACCATCCGTGAAGTTGCCCGCGTTTACGCCACCTCAAAAGCCTCGATGATTTTCTGGGGCATGGGCATATCCCAGCATATTCACGGTACCGACAACGCCCGTTGCCTGATTGCGCTGGCGTTAATGACCGGCCAGATTGGCCGCCCCGGAACCGGCCTGCATCCCCTGCGTGGCCAAAACAATGTCCAGGGTGCTTCCGATGTCGGGCTGATTCCGATGGTGTTTCCAGATTATGAATCGGTACAGGACCCGGATTATCGCGCCAAATATGAAAAACTCTGGCATACCCCACTGGATGCCGAACCCGGCTACACGACGGTGGAAATGATGCACGCGGCGGCGGATGGTCATATCAAGGGCATGTATATCCAGGGTGAAAACCCGGCCATGTCCGATCCGAACCAAAATCATGTACGCAAGGCCCTGGCATCATTACAACATCTGGTCAGCCAGGATATTTTCCTGACCGAAACCGCCGGCTTTGCCGATGTTATCCTGCCCGCCTCGGCTTTTTATGAAAAAACCGGCACTTTTTCCAACACCGATCGCCGCGTACAAATGGCGCGTCAGGTGGTCACACCACCCGGCGAAGCCAAACAGGACTTGTGGATTATCCAGGAAATCGCCAAACGGATGGGGCTGAACTGGAATTATAACCATCCCAAAACTGTATTCGATGAAATGCGCCAGGCCATGAGCAGTATCGCCGGTATGACCTGGGAACGTCTGGAACAGGAAGACTCGCTGACTTATCCGTTGGAAAATGAAGGTGATCCGGGACAACCGGTCATTTTTACCGATGGTTTTCCATCGGCCAACGGTCGTGGCAAGTTTGTTCCGGCTCATTTCATTCATGCCGACGAATTGCCGGATGATGACTACCCGCTGACCTTCATTACCGGTCGCCAGTTGGAACATTGGCATACCGGCAGCATGACCCGGCATGCCACGATACTGGATGCCATCGAACCGGATCCGGTGGTTGCCGTACACCCTGAAGATCTAAAGAAATTCGGTGCTGAACCGGGTGACAAACTCACTATTGAGTCCCGGCGCGGAAAAATAACCGCCTATGCGCGTGCCGATGCCGGTGTGCAACGCAACGCTCTGTTCATGGCATTCTGTTACAACGAAGCCAGTGCCAATCTGGTTACCAATGAAGCGCTGGATCCGGACGCCAAAATTCCCGAACTGAAATTTTGCGCGGTAAAAGTCAGTGTCGGCGGAAAAATCGGTACCCGCATCAATTAAGCCCGATTTACGATAAAAAATCAATACAGGCGATGTTCTTGTACAGGCCGTTCAAAAATTATGAAAATATTGTACTTGCATCCAGCTTCCCTTATCGCTAATCCTTAATTGTAGGAGGGGCGATTCATGATCGCCCCTACCGGAAATTTTTGATTACCTGCCTTTGATCAAACTAACTCAGAATACTGAAAAAATTTGGCATCCAGCCAATAGGATGTACTGGCACATGTTATCCACAAGTATTGCTAACCATAATAAAAACGCAATACCTTTTCCACATAATTGCGGGTTTCGGGATAAGGAGGAATCCGGTTGTGGTATTTCTTTACAGCGCCTTCTCCAGCATGGTAGGCTGCGATGGCCAGACGCGTATCAAAATTGAACAGTTTCAATAAATATTTCAGATAACGCGCGCCCCCTTCGACATTCTGTATCGGGTCATAACGGTTTTTCACGCCATAACGCCGGGCTGTCCCTGGCATCAGCTGCATCAGGCCAACAGCGCCGGATGCGGAAACCGCATGAGCGTTGTAGGTGGATTCCGCATAAATCAAGGCATGCAGCAAATTTTCATCCAAATCATATTTAGCCGCAACCTTTTTAATGATAGGCGAAAACCTTTTTTTGTTTTTCCAGAAACTGGCCGCTGATCGATGTCGGCTTTTAATCATGCGTTTATATTTATATTTTGGTTTGTCGGTGTAATAAACCCTGCCATCAGGCGCGGTATATTTATAAATATCAGCGCTTGCCATGTTGGAAATTAAAAAAACAGTGCAAATTATAAAATATCTCATCTTGATTGAAGCCATTGTGTAATCCGATATGGGAATTATAGTTCAGCTGTTAAGATTTTTTTGTCAAAAGTTTCTCAATATCCTGTTTTGAAAAACCAATTTTTTTGGCCACCCGATCCGCATGACTGATCCTGGAAATGCCATCAACCAATTTATAGGTTGGCGCATCATTGACAAACTGAACCTGTTTCGGAAAACCGATTTTCTTATCGACAAATTCATCGACCAACTGATGGTTGTGGGTAATCAATATGGTGTTATTGCCCTTTTTATAAAAACCATTCAATATGTTGGCTGAGGTTTCCAGTTTTTCCTCAAACGTGGTGCCTTCCGATAATTCATCCAGCACCACCAGGCTTTTAGGCGTTGCGGCAATGAAAATCTCTTTGGTACGTTTTAATTCGGTACCAAACCGCCCCTCCCCATCATCAAGATGGCTGATTTCCGGCACCTGATAAAAAATATGATCGGCAACGGCCAGGGTCGCTTTTTTTGCGGGTATATAACAACCCGCCTGGGCCAATAACTGTACCTGGGTCAAGGTTTTGCAGAATGCGGTTTTGCCGCCACTGTTCGGTCCGGTGATAAAGACCAGCTTTTCCGTCAGCAAACTAAAATCATTGGCCACATAATCGGGATTGGCTTTTCCCAAGACCGGATTTTTAACGGCCGTCAGTTCGATCTGATGGTGCGCCGTATCCAACATTTCCGGCAGTACCATATCACTGTCATACGCCTCGGCGTATTGCAAAAAACTCAACAATTCATCAAGCTGTCCCAAGGCATCAAGCGTTTGGCCGACATCATCCGAAGCTCTGAATTCATCGCGTAACGGAATAATGCAGCTATCCCGATCATAAGAGCCAATCATCGGCACATAAAGCAAAAGCAAAGGCAGCGTAAACAGCAAAAATACCGGACTGAATGTAAATTCCGGTGTTGCTCCGCTTTGAATCGGATTGAGTTGTCCCACTAACCACAAAACGGAAAAGAATATAATCAGAAACACCGGCTTGAAAATTCTTGGCCGGAAAATGAGCGCGGGCGCAAATGCGGGTTTATCTTTTTTACTGTACAAAGCCTGCTCGGTTTTATACACCGGCCCCTTCATCAATGAATAGGCCCGGGTTTGCCTGAAAGCCTCGATTTTATCAACGATGATCTGCAAATAGGCGCTTTGGGCTTTTTCTTTTAAAGCACCAACATTATCCACCAGGTTTGTAAACAATCGCGTCCCTTTTATGTAGGGTTCATAACCGTAACCTTCTACCTCGCTATCTTCCCGGCTGGTGCCAAACATGCCCAAAAAATTACCAAATAACAGCTGGTACAAGCCATATTCATCCTGCCTGGCAGCTTGTACGATCTGCTCTACCGTCTCTCGCAGTTCGGTATTTTCCTGTAATTCGCAAAGTGCCGCTTGTTTATCCTGAATCGCTGCCAAAGAAGCCAAAGGCTCGGTCAGGGATCGATATAAAACAGACTGACCTATCGTGGTTTGGGCATAATTGACGGCATCGAATAACTCATCGACCTCAAGGGTCTGGAAGGCACCTGCATCAATAACCCCAGCGCCCGTTTCCGCAGGTTCAGAAGAACGAATTTCAGGCCAATCACGGCTCCAGCTTGCTAAAATTGTCTGACTCATGATTTTTTATTTTTTTACAAGACAAAAGAAAAATTAAATACCTCAGACAGTTATAACAGCTCAAATATATTTTTCAACTATATCCGACAAAACCTGTACATGCCGTCGAGTGGCATTTAATGCGGGTATGTATCGATATTGTTCTCCTCCCGCCGCGATGAAAATCGCTTTATTGGCCAAGGCAATTTCTTCCAGGGTTTCCAGACAGTCTACCGAAAACCCCGGGCATACGACATCGACTCGTTTCACACCTTGAGCTGGTAATTGCTGCAACACATCGATGCAGTAAGGTTGCAGCCACTGCGCCCGGCCAAAACGGGACTGGAACACAATCTGCCAGGCTTGCTTTTGTAACCCCAGTTTGTTGACCACCAAGTTCGCTGTTTCGTGACACTGCTTATAATACGGATCCCCCCACTCAATCGACTTGGCCGGTAAACCATGAAATGAAAACAATAATTTATCGGCCTGACCCTGTTGATGCCAATAAGCTTCAATTGAAGCGGCAATAGCCGCAATATATTGAGGATACTGATAATAAGCACTGATAAAATGAAAATCCGGCAGATAGGGCCAATGTTTGATTTGCTCTAAAACCACATCAAAAACCGATGCTGTCGTGGTCGTGGAAAATTGAGGGTACAGTGGTAACACCACCAGCCGTTGTATTTCCTGCTTTCGACAGGCAGCCAATACGTCAACAATTGCCGGTGACCCATAACGCATGGCCAGTTTGACGGAAACGGTTTCATCCAACGTCTGTGCCAGCGCCTCGGTCAGTTGCTGACTGATAAAAACCAACGGTGATCCCTGCTGTGTCCAAATCTTTTGATAAGCCGCCGCCGATGTTCGGGGCCGGAATGGCAAAACAAAAAGGTTGAGGATAATCAGCCAAATGAAACGCGGTATGTTAACCACCCGCCGATCGGATAAAAACTCACGCAAATACCGCCTCACCGCACGCGTCGTCGGTGCTTCGGGTGAACCAAGATTAACCAATAACAAACAGGTTCGGGTTTTTTGTGTCTGGTTCACTTGGCGACTATCCGCGTTTGATTAAATTTAGAAATTCGGCGCGGGTACTCAATTCCTCACGAAATATGCCGCTCATAACCGAAGTGGTCATGACGGAATTTTGTTTTTCAACGCCTCGCATCATCATACATAAATGTTTTGCTTCGATCACAACGGCAACACCGCGCGCGCCGATTGCCGTTTCAATCGCATCGGCAATTTGTTTGGTCAATTTTTCCTGTATCTGCAAGCGCCGGGCATACATGTCGATAATTCTTGCCACTTTTGACAAACCCAGCACCTTGCCGGTGGGCAAATAACCGACGTGGCATTTACCAATAAAGGGCAATAAATGATGTTCACACAAGGAATATAATTCGATATCCTTGACAATAACCATGTCTTCGGTATCCGCTTCAAAAATAGCGTCGTTCAGAACCTCATCCAGACTCTGCTGATAACCCTTATTCAAAAATTCAAATGCCTGGGCAGCACGCGCAGGGGTATCACGCAAGCCTTCCCGATCCAAATCTTCGCCAATACTTTCAATTATTTTGCCAAAATATTCTTCCATCACAAGGCCTTTCACATTAATTCGGTTATTTATTATACATGACTTTCAAATGCTTTTAGCGTACGAATGCCAGAGCCTGCAAAACACAGGACTGATCCGCTCCGGGCCGGACGGCCTGTTCACTCAGATAGCGCCGCCACCGGCGTGCACCCGGCTGACCATGAAACAACCCCAGGATAGGCTGTACCATCCGATTCAAGCGAACCCCTTGCTGTAATTGACGCTGAATATAAGGTATAAAAGCCTCAACAACCTCGATACGCGACAGAACCGGCCCTGGCCGTTGATAAACCGGCCCGTCCACCTCGGACAGAATATAGGGGTTGTGATAGGCTTCACGGCCAATCATGACCCCATCCACCTGTTGCAGTTGTTGCAAGGCTTGCTCAATACTGACAATACCCCCGTTGATCACAATCTGCAAATGCGGGAAATCCTGTTTAAGCTGATGTACCCTGTCATAACGCAACGGTGGTATTGCACGGTTTTGTTTGGGTGACAATCCTTTCAACCAGGCTTTGCGGGCATGTATGATAAAGGTTTCGCAGCCGGCATCCGCTACTGTGCGAATGAAATACTGCAACTCTTGATAAGAATCCTGCTGATCGATGCCGATTCTTGATTTTACCGTAACCGGGATACATACCCTGTCCTGCATGGCGGCAACACATTCCGCAACCCGTTCCGGCTCAGCCATCAAACAGGCACCAAAACGACCGCTGGATACCCGGTCACTTGGACAACCCACATTCAGATTGACCTCATCATAGCCAAAATCCTCCGCCATCCGCGCACAAACCGCTAATGCTTCCGGATCGCTGCCCCCTGATTGCAAGGCCAACGGGTGTTCAAAAGCATCGAAATCAAGCAAGCGTTTTTTGTCCCCGTGCAGTAACGCATGGGTTGTGATCATTTCCGTATAAAGCAACGCATGCCGACTCATCAACCGGTGAAAGTACCGGCAAAAACGATTTGTCCAATCCAGCATGGGTGCTACCGACAATTTTCTGTTAAGCTTCCCAGGGCTGTTACGATACACTTTTTGCATTTTTCATTAACTATATTATAGTGGTTAAACAGTATTATAAATCCAGGCGCTCCAAGACAAGATGTTTTGCTGGACTTCCTTCTTTAACTGCACATTTGGAAAAACCCCAAAATTATTTTCTATGAAAACCAAAGTCTGTTTGTTATTCTCTCTGTGTATTTATTTTTCACCCATTCTCCATGCCCAGAATTTGCTGGAGACCTACGCCATGGCACTGCAAAACGATCCTGTTTTGCAGCAAGCCTATGCTAACCGTATGGCAACCGGCGAATTAAAAAATCAAAGCATTGCCTTGTTATTGCCCAGGATATCCATTTCCGCCAGTAGCGCCAAGAACTGGTTAGACAATCGCAAACTTCGCGGTGCCAGCATCATTGTTTCCGGGGTCGGTCAACAAGAATTCTGGAACAATCAGTTTTCCTTGAACCTGACTCAACCGGTATTTAACTGGTCATCCTGGGTTCAACTCAGCCAATCCGAAAACCAGATTGCCGAAGCAGAAGCGCAATATCAGGCCGAACAGCAAAACCTGATGGTCAAAACCGTAGAGGCTTACTTTAACGTACTGTCAGCACAAGATACCCTGGAATTCAAAAAAGCGGAACAACGTTCCATTGCCCGCCAACTCGAACAGGCAAAACAGCGCTTTGAGGTCGGTTTGATCGCAATCACCGATGTTTATGAAGCTCAGGCCGGCTTTGATCAGGCGCGTGCCAATGTCATCGCGGCTGAAAATGATGTCGATAACGCCAAGGAAGCACTGCGGGAAATTATTGGTTTTTACGATACCGATCTGGCACCATTGGGGGAAAAGCTGCCACTGAACAGACCCAGGCCTGAAAACATTGAAGACTGGAGCAAAAATGCGGTTGCACAAAATTTGAATATTGTCGCCGCGTTTAATCGAACCGAAAGCGCCCGTAAACAAATAGCCCTGCAACGCAGCGGCCATTATCCGACCCTGGATATTGTTGGCTCCTACAGTGAGGTCGATAATAGCGCCCTATTTGGCTTCAGGGGCGATCGGCAAACGATTGGATTGCAATTGAATGTACCTATCTATGAAGGCGGCGCGGTAAACTCACGAACCCGCCAGGCGGAACATGAATTTACCCAAGCCAGCGCAGCTCTGACCGAAGCCCGGCGTTCTGTACAACGGCAAGTCAAAGATGCATACCGGGGTGTCATTTCGTCAATCAGCCGGGTACAGGCATTACATGCCGCCGTCGTTTCCGGTGAAAGCTCTTTGGAAGCGACTGAAGCAGGGTTTGAAGTAGGAACCCGGACCATGGTCGATGTTCTGGCGACAACACGTAATTTATACGATGCAAAAGCCAAATACGCGCAATCCCGATATGATTATCTCATCAACGGTATCAAGCTGAAACAAGCCGCCAGTACACTGACACAGGCTGATTTGGAAGCTATAAACCGCTTTTTACAATAGCCTTTCAGGCCGGTTTGGCCGCTGTCAGCAGTGCATTGACCTGTTGCCGATGAGTCAACGACACATCGACAAAACCGGCTTCCTGTAACAGGGCCAATGCTTGCCCTTCCCTCATGACATGATTTTCGGATTCATCGGACAACAAATGTACAATCCATTTTTCCAGTAAATCCAGGCGCTGCATTTCACCCAGGACGGCAAAATAACCACAAACTTCTTCCTGAACCAGCCGGGTATGGGCGGAAACATCATCCAAAGCATAGCGATCGCCATTGATCAAGCATCCACCCGGCCTCAATACCCGATAGATATCGCAAATCACTTTATAGCGGTAGTCCTGGGAAAAATTATGCAATGTATAGGCGCTGGCAACGATATCGACACTGCCCTCCGGGATATTGCGCAATGCGGTCAAAGCATCATCGGTGCAGAATGACAATACCCCTTGCGCCGCCCATTTTGCCAGATTCTGCCTGGCCTGATCCTGCATAACCGGTTCATTGTCCACGGAAACAATATGAATATCGTCCCGTGCATTCAGTAAATTCAACGTGGTGATTCCGGTTCCGCCACCCAATTCCAGAACCTGTAGCGGTGCCGTCATTGACAAAGGCCGATAGCATTCGACTTCCATGCCAACCAACCGGCTCATCTCGGTTGCCAGTGGACAAATCAGCTTCAGCATGTCGTAATCCTTGCCGATCACACCGGAAAACAAGGCATCAAACGGTTCGTCTGCGTCAGGTTTTGGATTTCTGCTTACGCTCATAGGCTGCCAATTGTTCCGGTGTCGCTTTCAATTGATATTTTTCCTTCCATTCGCTGTAAGGTATGCCGTAAATAATTTCCCTGGCCTGCTCATAATCCATCTCGATATCGTTTTCCTGGGCAGCGGCGAGATACCATTTGGCCAAACAGTTCCTGCAAAAATCAGCAAGTATCATCAAATCAATATTTTGCACTTCGGTATGCGTTTGCAAGTGGTTTAGCAAGCGCCGGAATGCCGCCGCTTCCAATTCTGTCTGTATATTTCGCTCCATATACTTTTTTCTCGAATTATAAACTATAACAGTTTAGCAGAAAGACAGGTCAAAAAATGTACAAAATGACTCAAAGCTCTTACAATAAGCAATTGTTTTTGATCTGTCATCCTTAAGCTGATAATTATCCGAACATAACAATACTATTTATTTGATATGAAATAACGAACTTTTTTTCTTTTTCAAAGTCCTTTTTTTGACCTTGAATCGTTCAATATCCATTTTCGGATAAGCAAAAGCCCGCGCAACCTATGAAACTACTATTCGATTTTTTTCCTATTCTTTTGTTTTTTACGGCCTATCAAATCTATGGTATTTATGTTGCCACAGCGGTTGCTATTGTTGCCACGCTTTTACAGGTCATTTACAGCCGGCTTAAACATGGCAAAGTGGAATCTATGCAATGGATTACGCTGGTTTTGATCTCGGTAATGGGCGGTGCCACACTCTATTTTCAGGATGAACAATTTATCAAATGGAAAGTCAGTGTTATCAACTGGTTATTCGGCCTGGCCTTTTTGGGTAGCCAGTTTATCGGTAAAAAAACCTTTGTCGAAAGAATGATGTCCGGTAACCTGGAATTGCCCGATCCAATATGGAAACGCTTGAACCTGAGCTGGGCAATATTTTTCTGCAGTGTTGGTTTTATCAATCTTTATGTTATTTTTAACTTCGACACCGAAACCTGGGTTAATTTTAAATTATTCGGCATGTTAGGGTTAACCTTGCTGTTTGTTATTCTACAAGCCGTTTTCCTGTCCCGGTATATTGATGAACCTGAAACAGAGGACTAAAAGGTGTTATACGCCATCATCAGCGAAGATACAGAAAACAGCCTGCCTAAAAGAAAAATTTCTCGTCCCGCCCACCTGCAAAGGCTTCAGCAGTTACAAGATGCAGGCCGACTCGTTCTGGCCGGCTCGCACCCATCAATTGACAGCAGTGATCCAGGTGATGCCGGTTTTAGCGGCAGTTTGGTGGTAGCCGAATTTGACTCACTCAGCGAAGCGCAGAGCTGGGCTGATGCCGACCCTTACCTTGATGCGGGTGTTTATGCCAGCGTAACCGTCAAACCCTTCAAACAGGTTTTTCCAAAGTGATAGCCGATCAGATAAAAGACAAATTAACCGAAGCGTTGAATCCAGAACATATTGAAGTTATCGATAACTCCATGGCCCATGCAGGCCATGCAGGTAATGCCAGTGGCGGAGGTCATTATCACGTTATCATTATTGCAAAAACGTTTGAAAACCAGTCATTGGTCAAACGGCATCAACGAATTTACCGCACCCTGGGCGATATGATGAAAAACCAAATTCATGCCCTGGGTATCGACGCATTAACCCCGTCAGAAAAATCAAAAGGAAACTCAAAAGAATGAAAAAAAAATTAATCTCAGTATTGCTCGCAGGCTCTGTACTGACTGTCGCCTGTAAAGAAAGCGACCTGGCTGCAACCGCCCCCGTAGTCAACAAGGCCGATGCCGTTGCTTCGGTCAACGGTGTTTATATCGGCAAAGCGTTTTTGGACGCCATTAAAAAAGAAGTTGCGCAAAACCCGCGTAGCCCTAAAATGACTGACGAACAGTTATTGGAAAGGCTGATTCAAAGCGAATTATTGGTGCAGGAAGCAAAAAAACAAAAACTGCAGGAAAAAGCCGATTTCAAAACACGCCTGGCTTTAATGAATAACGCAATTCTTTCACAAGCGGCGATTCAGGCTTTTATCGATGCAAATCCCCCAACCGATGAAGAACTGAGAGCCGAATACGACAAACAATTCGGTAAAGTGGCTGGCGAAGAATACAAAGCCCGTCATATCCTGCTGAAGACCGAAAAAGAAGCCAAAGCCATTATCAAACAGCTTGATAAAGGCGCTGATTTCGCTACCCTGGCTAAAGAAAAATCAACCGGCCCATCCGCTTCCAATGGTGGCGACTTGGGCTGGTTTGACGCCAAACGTATGGTAAAACCTTTTTCTGATGCCGTTGTCGCATTGGCAAATGGTCAATACACCGAAGAACCGGTTAAAACGCAATTCGGCTGGCATGTTATCCTGCGTGAAGACTCCAGAACCAAAACACCACCGGCTTTCGAAGATGTCAAAGAACATTTTGTGCCTATGGTTCGTAACAAAAAAATCAGCGATTACCTGAAAAAGTTACATGACAACGCCAAAGTTGAAATTTTGCTCGCCAAAGAGGAAACAAAAACTAAAATCAAGGCTGATGAAAAAGCGGATCCAAAAGAATCGGAATCCGCTAAACCCGTAAGTACTGAAAAACCCGCAGAAAGTAAAGCCAGTGAAGAAGCCAAACCGGCATCTAAGATTGACGGCGCGGACACTGCTGCCAAACAGGAAACTACGGAACAAAAGCCAGCCAGTGATAATCAACCGGAAACAACGGAGCAAAAAACAGAAAAATCACCGGCCCAGGCATCCGATAAACCCGCTTCCGCTGCAAAATAAATCCGGCTTCTGAAAAAAGGTGGTGCTATTTGCATCACTTTAACTCAGCAGGGGCAATTCATGACTTGCCCCTACACGATTCCAGACTATTTTTTAAACTGTGTAAAAACGCCCCTTAATTTTCCTGGACTTTCAACAACCACCCTCCACTACCCTTACAACGATTGGTTCCGGTTGCCTGGATATTGATGCGGACATGCGAACCTTGTATTTCAGCGGGTAGTGTTCCGCTCACCCGGTATTTATTATTTTGTTCGTTGATCGCAACCTTGACTGGCTGTTTTTTTATAGTGACCTTGATACTGTCAGGCCGGGTGATACTGGAAGCGATAAAAGAAAAATCAGACCGGGGCGGAACAACGGCCAGATGTGGCGGATTAAATGCACTGAACCTGGGTTTCTTGCAGGCTTTTTTGCTGCTACTGCTGCTCCCATAAGCCAGTACATCGCTACTCATAATTGCAAACGCCAACATTAAAATTTGTGCTACTTTCATAATTTTTCCTCATATTGTGGTGAGCATTCAGGTTTCCATATTCTTCCGGCATTGTTTAATCAATGCCTCCAACGCGTTTTCCTGACTGGTATCCGATGCCGGCTACCCATGCTTTCTCCTCGTTAGCTGGCTTACAAAGAGCCATAATAAACGGCTCTTTGACTAAACTTTGTCTTGCTGCCGGCTTTTGGGGTTCCAACATAATCAATACCCAATTAATGATAAAGCGGGATTTATGACGTATAAATCATAAGGTTATTACCCGATAATTGCAGCGAATTATTGCGTTATCTGGAGCAAAATAGTTTAAAATAGTAAAGATTTTTCACAAACACCCATCTTAAATCTATGTCTATCAGTCCAAGAAAACATACCTACCCGGTGCAAATCGGTGATATCCAGGTTGGCGGCGGCGCACCGATTGTTGTTCAGTCCATGACCAATACCGATACGGCGGATATTAACGCGACTGTCAAACAAATCATGGAATTATCCACAGCCGGCTCGGAACTTGTGAGAGTGACCGTCAACACCGAAGAAGCGGCACAAGCTGTTCCTGAAATCAGAAACCAGCTTGATCAAAAAGGTTTTTCAGTACCGATTATCGGAGATTTTCATTTTAACGGCCATAGATTATTGGAAAAATATCCACAGTGCGCGAGTGCCCTGGCCAAATTCCGTATCAATCCGGGTAATGTCGGTCGCGGTTCCAAACGTGACCCACAATTTACCCAAATGATTGAATTCGCCTGCCAATACGATAAACCGGTGCGTATCGGTGTCAATGGCGGCAGCCTTGATCAATCCGTTCTGACCCGCCTTCTGGATGAAAATCGTGCAAAAGAAACCCCGGATGATTTGGCCACGGTAACCCGCGAAGCCATCATTGTATCCGCCCTGGAAAGCGCGGCACGCGCCGAACAAATCGGCTTGTCCCGGGATAAAATCATCCTGTCCTGTAAAATCAGCAATGTTCAGGAACTCGTCAGTATTTACCAGGATATTTCAGCGCGTTGCGCTTACCCTTTACACTTGGGATTAACCGAAGCGGGCATGGGTTCCAAAGGTATTGTTTCTTCATCGGCCGCATTGGCTGTATTGATGCAGCAAGGTATTGGCGATACCCTTCGTATCTCTTTAACCCCCGAACCCGGTACAGCCCGAACCAGGGAAGTTATTGTCGCCCAGGAATTGCTGCAAACGATGGGTTTCCGTGCCTTCACCCCAATGGTCATCGCCTGCCCCGGCTGCGGCCGTACAAGCAGCGATTATTTCCAAAAACTGGCCATGGAAATACAAGCTTATCTACGTGAACAAATGCCGGTCTGGCGCGACAAATACAAAGGTGTTGAAGAAATGGAAGTCGCCGTGATGGGTTGCGTGGTGAACGGTCCCGGCGAAAGTAAAAACGCCAATATCGGTATCAGTTTGCCCGGTACCGGAGAATCTCCGGTCGCACCGGTTTATGAAGACGGCAAAAAAACAGTCACCTTGAAAGGCGATCGCATTGCCGAAGAATTTCAGGAAGTTGTCGAGCGTTACATCGTTTCCCACTATAGCGAAGAAACGGAAGTTTAAGCCCCGCACTGTCCGTTGCAAAGTAACTTATGCGACAGTCTTGACAAACTTTCGGATTTCTTTAGGCCCTAATACGGTCGCCAGGCAGAACTTGAACCGTCCCGATCTTGCGCACTCGCCGGGACAACCATGACCACTAATGTCAAGCTCAGCATATCCACCAAAATATGACGTTCCGGCCATTGACCTTTTTACCGACATCGTAACCGCGTTCTCCAGGTGTGGCGCTGCATTTGACGTTCTGACTATCCAGGCACCCCGCCGTTGGATGCTTATGACGACCGCATTTGCACGCAATCTTAAACGCAACCGATGATGTAAACGTGCCCATGTTCCATCTGATGTCCAACGATGGAAATAGTAATAAACCACTGTCCATGCCGGAAATTCGCGAGGCAATTGCCGCCATTGGCAATCCGTTTTTACAACACAGAAGTTGCATTAATCACTTGCCGCATACTCAGGGTACGGGGCCGGCCTACGGCAAACAGCGACAAGTATTCTTTCAGACAATTCCAAGCCCATTGCTTATGTTACTGGGATAACGTTTTTTCTCCGTTTGCGTTTTTGACAGGCCATTCGTGAAACAAAATGCCTACATTTCCAAACAGCTTCTAGCTTCTTGGCTAAAATACATTGCCTAAAAAATAGTTTTTACATGTTCATAACGGATGATTTTTTCATCCGCAGTGACTAACGGAATCGCCAGTTTTCTAGCCGTCGTAACAATTAATCGATCAGCAGGATCTTTATGGAAATTACCGGGTAACAAGGTTGATTTAATAGCTATTTCATTATCAACAGGAACAAAGCGCAAGCCATTTATCTTTGATAGCTCATCAAACCAGCTCGCAATATCCATACTCAGAATCAACCGGTTTTTTGTTATCAACATGGCAATTTCCCAGGCGGTAATAGATGAAACAATCACTTCATCGTCATTTACCAAGGTCGTATTGATCAGCTGTTCTGCCTCAGATGATAAAGAAGCGGAGCCATTTACCCACCATACCAATACATGCGTATCGATCATCAGCATCAGGCGTTTTCCCAATCATCAGTCGCTACCGGAGCAGTTGGGTCATCATATTTAATAACCGTACCCTTTAACCTTTCCAGGGGATCGATTTTTGATTGCTTTAGTTTTTTAATTTCAAGTGTTGGTTTACCCCGGTCAGTGATAATCCTCGACTCGCCAGTTTGCTCAATTTCCCGCAAAATCTCCAGCGCATGTGCCTTGAACGTACTTTTTGATATTTGTTGCATACATCACCTCAAAAGTGACCATATTATATGGTCATTTTACCCAACCGGGCACTGCACTTCAATATCATAACCTGCCACTGATTTGTAAACACCGACCTCAAACAACTTTATCCTTCAAAAACAACCCTGATCTTTCCACGCTTAGAAGCTGTTTATCACGTTTTCAACTTCAGATGATAGCAAAACCCACTACACCAAGATATGCGTATCTATCATCACCATCAGGCATTTTTCCAGTCCTCGGTCGCTACCGGAGAAGTTGGGTCGTCATATTTAATAACCGTACCCTTTAACCTTTCCAAGAGATAAGTTTTTGATTGCTTGAGTTTCTTGATTTCGAGTATTGGTTTGTCCTGGTTGATTAAATCATTTCAACCCTAGTCATTCAGTCTGGAGCCAAATAACCATACCTGCGTATGCTGCCAAAATATTTTATGGTGTTTTCACAGATTATTTTCTTTTGCATAGGAGTCAGGCGCATAACAAAAAACCGCTATCCATTCCTACGTTTTAAAATGCCTTCATAAATTATACTAGAATGGCTTGTTTCAAAGCTTATGGCATGGATTTAATCCGACTATTTTGGTATTCGTCGGGTTTTTAAGTTCATAATGTCTAAACCAAACACACCACTCAATGCGTGGCAATTTTAGCCAGCGCCGGCAAATTTTCTTGGGGAAGGCGAATCAACAACTCCACCTGATCGGTAAAGCTCTGTTCGATGATACTACCTTGTAATTTTTTTAATTGGTATTCGAAACCTTGCAATTGTTTATAATCCAATATTATTGATGTTGTTGCATACTCAATAAAATCGGTCAATTCAGCGGCTTCTATAACTTTTTTGGCGGTATTGCCATAAGCGCGCAGCAAACCACCGGCACCGAGCTTGATACCACCAAAATAACGTACTATAGCAATCAACACATTAATCAGCGCTTTTCCTTCCAAATGCTGATAAATCGGTTTGCCGGCCGTGCCCGCCGGTTCACCGGCATCGTTGAAACGCGAAACAAAACCTTGCCGGGTTTTGATGTGGTAAGCAAAAGCGATATGGGTGGCGCCGGGATATAACTGATGCAGTTGTTGTAAATGCGCCAAAACCTCCTGTTCGCTCTGGCAAGGCATGATAATGCCTATAAAACGGGATTTTTTAATATTATCTTCTATTGTCTGCGTGGATTTGACACACTGCACGATATAACGACCCTGATAAACGGTAAAATGATCAGATTACCTGTAAAATAAAGTCATTGCAAAAATCAATGATCTGATTTTTCACTCCCCCGTTGATTTTTGATCATCTGTCATGGTAAATGAAAAAACGATATGCTCAAACAACCCCACGACTCTGAACAAATCCACCACCGAGTCGATAAATCCACACTGGTTCGGTTATTAAGCAAAATTCTGCCCGCACAGTGTATTTTGTCATCGCCAGAACAATTGAAGCCTTTTGAATGCGATGCGCTGGCCGCCTATACCTGTCCACCTTGGCTGGATAGGCGGCAATGTCGCGGAAAACTCCGGCGGTGTGCATTGTCTTAAATACGGTCTGACCACGCATAATATTCTACGTTTGAAAATTCTGACCATGGAGGGGGAATTGATAACACTCGGCTCACACGGATTGGATGGGCCGGGATATGATTTTTTGGCTTTGCTAACCGGCTCGGAAGGTTTATTGGGCATCATTGTCGAAATCACGGTAAAGCTACTGTCACTTCCTGAACAGACCCAGGTCATCATGGCCGCATTTGACAGCACTGAAATGGCCGGCGCCGCAGTTGCCGGTATCATAGCTGATGGTTTGATACCGGCTGGTTTGGAAATGATGGATAAAGCGGCAATCGAAGCTGTTGAGGATTTTGTCCATGCCGGTTACCCAAGAAATGCCGAGGCCATTTTATTGTGCGAAGTCGATGGTCCGGCTGTTCAGGTTACCGAAGAGCTGCACCGGGCTTGTCAATTACTGAAATCCCTGGGAGCGAATCACTTGAATATTGCAAGAACGGAATCAGAACGGCAACGTATGTGGGCCGGCCGGAAATCCGCTTTTCCAGCGGTGGGCCGCATTACACCCGATTATTACTGCATGGATGGAACAATTCCAAGGCGTTATTTGGCCAAGGTTCTGCAAGAAATACATGTTTTGTCTGCGAAATACAAACTGCCGGTGGCCAATGTTTTTCACGCTGGTGATGGCAACCTGCATCCGTTGATATTATACGATGCCAATATTCCGGGTGACATGGAACGCGCGGAACAATTTGGCGGTGAAATTCTCGAATTGAGCATCCGGGTCGGGGGTACCATCACAGGTGAACATGGTGTTGGCATGGAAAAAATCAATCACATGTGTTTGCAATTCAGCACCCAAAGCCTGAACCAATTTCATGCTGTAAAAGCCGCATTTGATCGCAAAGGTCTGTTAAACCCCGGCAAGGCGATTCCGAGCTTGCATCGCTGTGCGGAATTTGGTGCCATGCATGTGCATCAAGGACACATGCCACATTCTGATCTGCCCCGTTTTTGAAACAACCTTGTACAACACATATCGTTAGTAAACTGAAATATTTAGAAAAAAAGAAATTTTATTTATACTTCTGTAAGGCTTTGTTGCATAAACCAACAGAATCCCCATATTTCAGAGTATGAAGAGTA
>CAZDXJ010000037.1:0-22687 GCA_964509475.1 uncultured Methylococcaceae bacterium
ATGCTTATGGTTATCCGGTTTTTTTTCTTTATGCGGCGGTATTGGGTGTTCCGGCCATCTTATTGATTATCGTCTTGATTTTAAAACAACGGCTGCACGGCCAGAAAGTGGGGTAAAACAACCCTCGCCTGCACGACGAGGATTGTTTATTGATTTTTAGAAACTCTCCAAAACCTTTTGCCGGAGGGTGCTTAGGGTACGGGTTTGTAAACGGTGCAATAATTTTTCAGAAAAACCGGTTTCGTACAAGAGGGTTCGGCGAACAATCATGTCCTGAAAAGTAACCGTCAAAATAGCAACAATATTCAATATTCGGGTAAACACCAGCATTATGGCTTCAACTTCGGAACTGGTCAAGGTGTTTTGGCAATGCGCCTTGATCAGTTCCAGCCAACGCGGTACCAGGCCCAGGACAATTTCCGTGCTGACGCCATGTTCAATATGGGCGCAGGCAATTTCGATTTGTTGTTTAAAAAAGGCCTGTTCGTCATGGATATGAAACAGGCTGTTGATCCAGGCTTTGATATTGCCGCCCAGATAATGTTCAGCATGTCGCTGTAGATTGGCATTGGATTGCAAAACGGCCACAATATCGTACTCCAATTTATCTTCCCAGGCTTCTGCTGTTTCGGCCATTGTGTGCAAAGTTTGAAAATCGTCCGCCTGCAAGCCGCTGAGTGTTTTTGCATTTTCGATAATGCGTTCTATTTCAAGCCATATCGCTTCTAATTCTTCTTTTGACATCATCTCCGCTCCTGTCTCAAATCAAGTCCGCAATTTTATCGGCAGCCCGTTTAACATCCAGAAAAATCAAACCTAAACGGGCATTGGGCTTGACAATCACAGTTAAAACCGATTCGCTGCCGGCGTACACCATCAAGACATATCCGTTTTCTCCCTTAATCAACACCTGCTCCAACTGGCCCCGATCCAGTTCCGTGGCTGTGCGATCCCCTAAAGATAACATGGCAGCACTCATCGCCCCCATGCGATCTTCATCCATGCCTTGCGGCATAATCGCGGCCATTATTAATCCGTCGGTTGAAATGATGCCCGAGGCTTCAATATCGGCGGATGTACCGTTTAATTCCTGCAACACCGATTCCAGTAATTTTTCTCGCATATAAGCTCCTCGTTAATCATACCCGGTACATTGATAAATGCTCAACGGGACATTAAGACATGTAAGGTTAACAAAGTACAGGGTAATAGGTTCTCCCGCTTGGCTCTATGAATTTGGGGTTTTTGCTTCCTGAATTCAAGTCAAAAATGTAAATTAAGGGCTAAAAAAATGAAAAATGGATGCTGTAATATTTCCCTGACCGCCTGCTCAAGCAATCAAAAACCGGGCGAACAATTCAACCGGATGATAGGCACGCATCCCCAGGCCATCCCGGATTTGATGCCGGCAGCCGGTTCCGGTCGCAACAATCCATGTGTCCGGGCCGGCCTTGCGCAGTGCCGGGAACAATGCCATTTCAGCAATTTGCAGGGAAACGGCGTAATGTTCCTGCTCGTAACCAAAGTGGCCGGCCATGCCGCAACAACCTGCCGCCACCGTCTCCAGGTCTGTATTTGGAATCTGCGCCAACAATTTCCGGGTTGCGCCGCTGTCGGACAAGGCCTTTTGGTGACAATGGCTATGCAGAAAAATCGTTTGGGTATCGTGTTCGGCCGTAAACTTTAAACGCTTAACAAGCGCGGCCTGCTGTACCAGAAACTCATCGATCAAAAAGGCCTGCCGGGCAACAACGGCAATTTTGTTGCGCCACTCTGCTTCCCTGGACAATAAAGGCGCCTCATCCCGCAACGTCAAAAGTTCCGAAGCTTCCAGGCCCAACAGGGGTATACCAGCTTCGGCGAAGGGATACAGCCAGTCCACCGCCTTGCCCAGCCGCCGCCGCGCCTGATCCAGCAAACCGGATGAAATCTGTATCCGTCCCATCGGCAAACAAGGACTGACCACGACGTTCAGTTGCAAACGCTCCAGCACCGTCAACGCGGCAATGGCAATGTCGGGTTCATAATATTCACTGTAGGGGTCCAAAACCAGAACGACATCGGCCCTGGAATGATCGGGCGGCTTGCGGTGCCGCGCATACCATTGGCTGAAGCGGTAAGCGGCCAGTTTCGGCAACGAACGCTGCCGATGAATCCCCAGGCCTTTTTTCAGCCAGGATGCTGATAACAAACGGTTGCCAACGCCCGGCAGCCAGCTTGCCCAATAACTCAGGCGCTCAAACTGATTCAGGACATGATCACGCCAGGAAATCCCGTAACGCTGCTGTTCCATGTACCGAAACATCGCTTTCATACGCGCCATATCGACATTGGCCGAACATTCGTTTTTACAGGCCTTGCAGGCCAGGCATAAATCCAGAACCTGCCGGATATCGGCATATTCGCTATCATTCCAAACCGTCTTGCTCAAAACCTGACGAATGATATTGGCCCGGCCACGGGTACCGTGTTTTTCTTCGCCGGTCAACCGGTAGGAAGGACACATGCCCCCATCACCGCGGCGGCGCAGACAAACCCCGGCGCCATTGCATTTCTGACTTGCGGCCTGTAATCCGGCATCAGCCGCCCCATCCAGACCGGCAGGAAATGGCAGGTTGAACGCCTTTTCCGAAAAACGCAAATCCGCAAGCGGAGACGGTGCATCGAGCATCTTGCCCGGATTGAACAAGGCTTGTGGATCAAAGGTTTTTTTGACCTGCCGGAAAAGCGCCAGGACTTGTTCACCAAACACGGTTTGCAGATAAGGCCCGCGCAGGCGGCCATCACCGTGTTTTGCCGACACAACGCCCCGGTAACGCAACACAATGCGGGCAACCGCATCCAGAATGGCCTGGAATTTTTGCCGATCCGCATCCTGGTTCAAATCCAGCCAGGGCCGCAAATGCAATACACCCCGGCCCACCGGCCCATAAACCACGCAATCGCTTGTATGAGAGGACAAAATCTGACGCACATCACTCAAATAAGCGGCCAGATCATTGACCGCAACCGCTGCATCCTCGATACCGGTAACCGCCTTCAACAAACCCGGCCGTCCCATCAAGGAACCCAGACCGGCCTTGCGCAAGGCCCAGACCCGTTCGATTGCTTCCTGACCGGCAACCGGCGTCACCGCATAAGCCGGCAAGGTATCGGCCAGGGTTCGCTCTGGAACCTGGCCGTGCCATTCGATCAACAAAACAGCGGCTGGCTCCCCTTGCAGCCAGAAGCGATTGGCCTGTTGCCGGGGATTGTTTTCGGTACTACGCAAAATTTCCCGATCAATCAGTTCCAGAGCCACCGGCTGATGAGCCAATAAATCCGGCACGGCTGTCAGTGCGTCTTCGATCCGGTCAAAATGCAGACACCACAGAAAACGTTGTTTGGGCACGGGAATCAATTTGACCCCGATGGCCGTCAGCAATACCAGGGTTCCCTCGCTGCCACAAAGAAAGGGAGCCAGGTTGAAACCGCCGTTTTCTTGCCGTTGTGATTGCACTAAATAATCCAGTGCATAACCGGCATTGCGCGAAATTCCGTCCGGCGCGGAAAAATGCCGGCGCATCAAATCCTGATGCTGTTTAACAAGAGTCAACAGGCTCCGGTAAATCGCACCTTCCCGGTTTGCAAGCTGTAATTTCTGTTCCAGTCCGGTTTGCGTCAAGGCATTGAAACAAACGGCTGAAGCATCGCTTAACAAAGCCTCGACAGCAAAAACATTTTCCCGCGTCGCACCATATCCCAGGCTGTGAATCCCCCAGGCATTATTGCCCACCATACCGCCGATGGTGCAATAGGCCGATGTTGAAGGGTCCGGTGCGAACATCAATCCCGATGCCTGCAAGGTCTCATTGAGCTGATACGGTGTTACCCCCGGTTCGACCCAGGCCCGCATCCTGTCCGCATCAATTGCAAGAATACGCCGCATATACCGGCTCACATCAATCACCAAGCCCTGGCCGACACATTGTCCGGCCAGGCTGGTGCCGGCCGCACGCGGGATGATGGGCAATCGATGCTGGCAGGCAAATTCGACAATGCGCCGGCAATCCCGCCGATGCCGGGGCCGGACAAGCGCCGATGGCACAAGCTGATAAGGCGATGCGTCGGTTGCATACAACATCCGTGACAAGCGATCATATAACACATCGCCTTCTATCTGCCGGGCCAGTTCAGCCAGCCATTCGGCCTGCAAGGTTATTTCTGCGGACACGTTTTTTTCAATCCAGGTTTCATCAAAATTTCATCCGATATTAACAAAAATGTCATTCATCAATCGTATTGTATTGCCAGATCAATCACACATAGGATTTTATTATGACCTTACGATACCGTTCTGTATGGATTTCAGATGTCCACCTGGGAACCAAGGGCTGTAAAGCCAGCCATTTACTGGAATTCCTCAATCATATCGAATGTGACTTTCTTTATCTGGTTGGCGACATTATCGATTTATGGAAATTCCGATCGGGTTTTTACTGGCCCAACAGCCATAATGAAGTCGTGCGAAAATTTATCGCCCTGGCCCGAAAAGGCACGCGCGTGATTTATATCCCAGGCAATCATGATGAATTGTTTCGCAACTATACCGATATTCATTTCAACGGTATCGATATTCAAAAACAGGTCATACACCGTATGTACGATGGCCGGGAATTTCTGGTATTGCATGGCGACGAATTTGACAGCATCGTCTGCCATAACCGAAGCCTCGCTTATATCGGCGGCGAAGCCTATGAATGGTTGTTGGTCGTCAACCGCTGGTTCAATGCGATACGCACCCGTTTCGGTTATAAATACTGGTCACTGTCCGCCTTTCTCAAGCATAAGGTAAAAAATATTGTCCACTTCATGGACAATTATCAGCACATCCTCAGCCTGGAAGCCCAGAAACAGCAGGTTGACGGCATTATTTGCGGCCATATCCATCATGCCGGTATCAGCACCATGGAATCGCAAAAAACCTATTGCAACTGCGGTGACTGGGTGGAAAGCTGTACCGCTTTAACCGAAGACGATTCCGGTCAGTTGCGCATCATTCACTGGCTGGAAGAGTCGCAACAGCTTCTGTCCAGGCTCCACATCAAACCGGTAGCGCGCGCGGCCTGATCATGAAAATATTTTACGGCGTACAGGGAACCGGCAATGGCCATATCACCCGGGCACGTATCATGGCCCCGGAGTTATATGCCGCAGGCTGCGATGTTACGTTTCTTTTTTCCGGCCGCAGCCGGCAACAACTGTTTGATATGGAAATTTTCAAGGACTTTCAATGCCGGCAAGGGTTGACCTTCAATACCGGCAACGGCCGGGTGCGTTATGTCAAAACGGCCTTACAAACCCACCCCTTGCAATTCATCAAGGATATCAAGAGACTGGATTTAAGCGCTTATGATCTGGTTATCAGCGATTTTGAACCCATCACCGCCTGGGCCG
The DNA here is from genome assembly GCA_964509475.1 of uncultured Methylococcaceae bacterium. Taxonomy (GTDB): domain Bacteria; phylum Pseudomonadota; class Gammaproteobacteria; order Methylococcales; family Methylomonadaceae; genus CAZDXJ01. Next base: position 5,437 of record CAZDXJ010000037.1, read on the forward strand.
CCCGCTGCCAGAAAAAACCGCTTATCGGTATTGGTCATCAATACGCATTCCGGCATGATATTCCGGTTGCCGGATCGGATCCACTGGCCCGCCAAATCATGAACTATTTTGCGCCGGTCAATAACGGCCTTGGCCTGCATTGGTTCCATTTCGACCAGCCCTTGTTACCGCCGGTCATCGCCACCTTGCCGGCACCGGACAAAGTCATCGAAAACAAAATCGTGGTTTATCTCCCTTTTGAAAACCCCGCCACCGTCATTGATCTCTTGCACCCTTTCACCGATTTCGTTTTTCATATCTACGCGCCGCAGCCCATTCCCAGCCCTCATCCCCATATTCAGCTCCATCCTTTGTCAAGAAACAATTTTCAGAAAGATTTATACGACTGCGCCGGCATCATCAGCAATGCCGGTTTTGAACTGGCCAGTGAGGCCTTGCAACTGGGCAAAAAAATCCTTGCCAAACCGCTGCAATCGCAAATGGAGCAAATATCCAATGCCGCCGCCCTGCGACAGTTAAATTATGGCCATACCCTGAAGCAACTCAACCGGCCAGCCATTGAAAAATGGCTGCATCATGACCAGGCCCTGCGCATCACTTACCCCAATGTCGCCCGCCACATCGTACACTGGATAAAAAACGGCATACCGAAAATCGATATCGACTGGACCGATCCGATCTGGCAGCAAGTCCGTATTCTGCCGGTAAAAATCGGATAGGCTCAAAACCGGCCTAACACCATCCCTACAAATAAATTGAACTTCCAGGAACATTCATTTATCCTAAACACCGTATGAAACGGTTAAGCATTTATTTCCTGGCATCTCTAACGTTCTGGTTATCAACCTGGATGGCGATGGATATTCATGATCTGTCCGCCGCCGATCCGGTACACGGACACAGCGTTATTTCAGCCGCGCAAGAGGCTCAACTGATGTCCGATCCGCAAGCCGGACAAGCGGATCATGAACCGCATTGCAGTGTTTGCAGTTATGATCATGGCGGCCATATCGGTCAAACTCTGGCCACCGTGTTTTATCAAACCGCTCTAATCCCTGGACAGATTCCGCTTGCACCCTTGCATTCGGACTTCTGGTATTCCAGACCCACCCCGCCCCGTCTGCGGCCTCCCATTATCCTGTAAAACGAGAGACTGACAGGCAAGCGTAAAACCGGTTCCGAACCGGCTTGAAAACACCTGTTGATGCTTTCATTCCAACCGTATTGTTCCGGCCATCCGGCCTGAATCGACGTTACCTTTGCAAAACAGGATAAATCCATGAAACACATGCTTTTTTATGGCTTGCTCGGCTTTGTCTTGAGCCAGCCTTTGTTGGCCGCCGAACACGACCATCATGATGAACATGAACACGGCGAACATGAACAAGCCGAACTGCGCTTGACCCCGGCCGAACAGCGGGAATTCGCCATTCAACTGGCCCAGGCCGGAGCCGGTATGATAAAAAAACAATTGCATCTGACCGGTGAAGTCCGGGTCGCGCCGGAACGTTTATACCATGTCGTACCCCGGGTATCGGGCATTGTCCTGCAAGTTTACAAACATCTTGGCGAAACGGTAAAAAAAGGCGATTTACTGGCGCGTTTGTCCAGCCGCGAACTGGCCGATGCCAAAGCGCGTTTTGTCGCCGCCGACAGTTTGCTGCAACTGGCCGAAACCACGTTACGCCGGGAAAAACGGCTGCATGACGAAAATATCACCGCCAAACGCAAATATTTAAAAGCCTTGCAAAACCAAAAGGAAATGTCGATAAAACGCAAGGCGGCCAAACAACAATTGCAGGCTCTGGGCTTGAGCGCAAGCGATATTGCCGCGGTTTTGCAAAATACCGATCAGGATTTGACCCAATATGAATTGCATGCACCCGCGGATGGTGTGATTATCGAACAACATGCCGTATACGGTGAGGTACTGGACACGCGCAGCCGCAGTTTCACCCTTGCCGATTTATCCCGGGTCTGGGTGAACCTAACCGTTTACCAAAAAGATTTAAACCTGCTCCATCCCGGTCAACCGGTTCGTATCCGGCATCGTTTTGGCCTCAGCACAGACGGGATGTCAAACAACAGCACGATTGCCTGGATCAGCCCGACTCTGGATGAAAAAACCCGTAGCGCCATTGCCCGGGTTATCCTCGACAATGCGCATGGACACTGGCGGCCCGGCTTGTTTGTCAATGCCCAGGTTGCCATTGCCGAATATCCGGCCGATATCGTGGTTCCTTTGACGGCCTTGCAAACGATAGACGGTAAGGACGTGATTTTCATACGTCATGACGACGGTGATTTTGAGCCCCGGAACGTTATTCTAGGCCGGCGGGACAGCGAACAAGTCGAAATTCTGTCCGGTTTGCAAACCGGACAGACCTATGTCAGCCGCAATGCCTTTGCCCTGAAAGCGCAAATGCAAAAGGGCGAATTTGGCTCTGGCCACCACCACTAAGGGAATAGCCATGAATACAATCATTCGTTTATCCTTGCACAACCGTCTGTTGATGCTGGTTCTGGCCGTTCTGGTCATCGCTGTTGGATATCGCAGCTACCAAAAATTACCAGTCGATGCGTTCCCGGATGTATCGCCCAATCTGGTACAGATTTTTACCGTAACCTCCGGGCTGGCACCGGAAGAAATTGAAAAATACGTCACCTATCCGGTTGAAGCGGCCATGAACGGTTTGCCGGATATTGAAAAAATCCGCTCCGTATCCAACTTCGGCCTGTCGGTGGTCAATGTTTATTTCAAGGATGATGTCGACATTTATTTTGCCCGGCAACTGGTTAATGAACGTTTGCAGGAAGCCCGGGGACAGATTCCGCAAGGCTTTGGCGACCCGCAAATGGGACCGATTTCAACCGGCATGGGCCTGGTGTTGTTCTATTACCTGAAAGATGATCAGAGACGCTATTCACTGGAGGAATTGCGCACGATGCAGGACTGGATTGTCAAATTCAACCTGCAAACCGTCAAGGGCGTTACCGAAGTTTTGGGCATTGGCGGTTTTGAAAAACAATTTCAGGTGATTGTCCAACCGGATGCCTTGCTGCGCTATGATGTCACCCTGGATGAAATCATAGGCCGCATCGAAAGCAATAATCTCAATGTCGGCGCCCAATATCTGGAGCGTAACAACGAGCAGTTTATCATCCGTTCCGAAGGTCTGTTACGTGATATTGCCGATATCCGCCAAATCGTCATCAAAACCGTCGATGGCCGCCCGCTTTATTTACGCGATGTGGCGCAAGTGCGCATTGGTGGCGCCATTCGCCGGGGCCTGCAAACCCGTAACGGCGAGGGCGAAGTAGTCGCGGGCATGGTCATCAAACTTTATGGCAGTAACGCCTCAACGGTGATTGAGCGGGTCGAGCGGCGTATCGAAAAAATCAACAAGGCGCTGCCGGAAGGCGTGCATATCGTACCTTATTATCAACAAAAGGACATTGTTGAAGCTGCTGTCAATACCGTCAGCAATGCCCTGGTACAAGGCATTATCCTGGTTTCCCTGGTGTTGTTTTTGTTCATGGGTGGTTTCCGTCCCAGCCTGGTGGTGGCACTGGCCATTCCGTTCTCGGTGATGTTCGCGTTTATCGCAATGGCACAAATCGATTTGTCGGCCAATCTGATGTCGCTGGGCGGCTTGGCGATAGCCATCGGCATGATGGTGGACGGCACCATCGTCATGATCGAAAACGTTGATCGCATGTTGCGCGAAGCCGCTGCCGATGAACCGCGTATTCACATTGTCGCCCGCGCCTGCCGGCAAGTGGGCAAACCCATCCTGTTTGCCATATCCATCATCATTATCGTTTTTTTGCCCTTGTTTACCCTGGAAGGCGTGGCCGGTAAAACCTTCCGCCCGCTGGCCTTTACCGTTGCCCTGGCGATGCTGGGTTCACTGGTTTATGCCCTGTTTCTGGCGCCAGTAATGTCGGATATCCTGATGCGTAAAACCCAAGCCCAAAAAGGCAAACAAAACCTGGATGAGAAAATATTACAGCACATACTGAAACCCTACCGGCCTTTGCTCGGCTATTTTATCGCCCACCGCAAGTTATCCACTGGTCTGGCGGCAGGATTGCTAACCTGCGGTGCGCTCACGTTTCCATTTCTGGGATCGGAGTTTACCCCAACCTTGCAGGAAGGTACGATTGTTGTGCAACTGACGATGGCGCCTTCGATCGCCATGAGCAGTAGCCAGAAAAATACCGCTATTGTCGAAAAACGCCTGTTGAGCCTTCCGGAAGTACTCGAAGTCACCAGCCGTATCGGTCGGGGGGAAGTCGGTGCCCATGCCGATCCCATCAATTCGGCGGAAATGTATGTCATCCTGAAACCGAAGGCGCAATGGCGCAAGCCGGGCGATCAGGAATTTATTGAACAAGCCATACGCGAAAAAGTCGAGGATTTGCCGGGCATAACCGCAAACCTGACCCAGCCAATTGAAATGACCGTGGAAGAATTACTGGAAGGAGTACGGGCAGAGCTGGCGATCAAACTGTTTGGCGATGATTTGGCGGTATTGAAACAGCAGGCCGATAAAATTGCCACAGTCATCAAAAAAGTACGCGGTGCTGCCGATGTCAAGGTGGCTCAGGTCAGCGGCACACCGCAATTATTAATCACACCGGATCGGCAAGCGATTGCCCGTTACGGCCTGAACATGCGGGATGTTCAAACCGCAATCCGTACCGCCATTGGCGGCACCACAGCCGGACAAGTATTTGAAGGTATCCGCCGCTTCGCGATTTATGTCCGCTATGCCGAACCCTGGCGTGACAGCCCGCAGGCCATTGCCAACCTTCTGATCAGCGGGCCTGACGGTATCCGCGTTCCCCTGGCCCAGATCGCTACAATCCGGGAAATTGTCGGTCCCCGGCAAATCACCCGTGAAAACAACCAGCGCTTTATTACCATTCAAGCCAATGTGGTCGATCGGGACATCGGATCGTTCGTGGCCGAAGCACAAAAACGGATTGATCGTGAAATCCAACTGCCGCCCGGCTATTTAACCACCTGGGGCGGCCAATTCCGCCTGCAACAACAAGCCAACGCCCGCCTGGCCATCGTCATCCCGATGACCTTGCTGCTGGTCAGCCTGCTGTTATACAGCAGTTTCAACTCGATAAAAAACGCCGCCCTGATCTTGCTGAACATTCCCCTGGCCCTGGTGGGCGGCATCATGGCTTTATGGCTCAGTGGACAAAACCTGTCGGTGCCGGCCTCGGTGGGTTTTATCGCCCTGTTTGGTATCGCCCTGGAAAATGGCATGGTGCTGGTCACCTATCTGAATCAATTGGTTCATGAAGGTCTGGATATTGACCAGGCCTGCATCCGGGGCGCGTGTCTTCGTGTCCGGCCGGTCCTGATGACGGCCGTAACCACGGCTTTGGGTTTGATACCTTTGTTAATGGCCAGCGGTACCGGCTCGGAAGTGCAACGGCCGCTGGCAACGGTCGTGATCGGCGGACTCATCACCTCAACCTTATTGACCTTATTGATTATACCGGCGCTTTACAAATGGTTCAGCGACACGCCGGAATAACAAAAACCAATGGAAAAACCCATGATGAAACAAGTCATTGCCTATATAAAACCCCATAAACTTGAAGCGGTCATGCTGGCCTTGCATGCGATTGAACAATTAAGCGGTATCAGCGTCCTGGAAATGCAAGGCTGTGGCCGCAGCCGTAAAAACACCGCCCGGTCCCTGTTCGATGAGGATAACTATGGCCTGGAAGCGCGCATCAAACTGGAAGTCGCCTGTCCGGATCAGCTGGTTCAAACGGTGGAGTATACAAAAAAATGCCCATACCGGTCTTCGGGGCGACGGAAAAATTTATGTATTGCCGGTTTTGCAAGCCATACGTATCCGTACCGGTGAATCCAGCATTGAAGCCATATGACATTGCAGGTTGAACCATTGTGATGAAGGTGAATCATCATGTAGGGGCGTATTGCGTCATTGCCATTAAGTTAAGCCATTTTGTTGAATGGATTTATGGATGTAGGTGCGGATTTATCCGCACAATACGACAAGCCGCATCGGCACCTAAATCATATTTTCTTAACTTAATGGCAGTGGCGTATTGCGTACGGGCGTATTGCAATACGCCCCTACCTTGACTTGTAAATGAGAATGGTTACAATTCCAAGACTCGTTTTATATTGTAAGGAGATACAAACGACAAACTCATCCTGACGCCTCCCATTCAGGCGTTGCAAGCGGAACGTCACAAAATTATAGAATTTCGTCAATAACTATAACTCACAATAAAAACCATGATGATTCTATTGTTTTCCGGCACATTACTGGTCAGTGCCACATTGCTTTTTTTCGTACAGCCGATGGTCGGGAAAATGCTCTTGCCGATGCTGGGAGGAACGCCTTCGGTGTGGAATACCTGTATGGTTTTTTTCCAGGCCTTGTTACTGGCCGGATACAGTTATGCCCACTATTCGGTAAAATTTTTGGGGCTACGCCGGCAAACCCTGATCCATGTTTTTATTTTATTCCTGCCTTTGTTATCGCTACCCATCGTATTCAGCGACGATGCTCTGCCTACCCAAAGCAACCCGATCGGCTGGCTGTTGCAGCAATTACTGGTTTATGTCGGCCTGCCGTTTTTTGTTGTATCATCCAGTGCCCCGCTGTTGCAGAAATGGTTTTCGGCCCTGGATCATCCGGACTCGGAAGACCCCTATTTCCTGTATTCAGCCAGTAACTTCGGCAGCCTGGTCGCGCTTTTGGCTTATCCACTGGTCATTGAACCGACATTGGATGTACAAACCCAAAGCCGATTCTGGATGTACGGTTATGTCCTGTTGATTTTATTGACGGCCAGTTGCGCTTACTGGGTAAAGAAATCCAGCAAAACCGGACTGACACAGGCCCCGCAAGCCGGTAACCAGAGTCCGGTAACGAGCCATGACCGGATATTATGGATTTGCGCGGCCATGATCCCTTCCAGCCTGATGCTGGGCGTGACAACTTCGCTGACCACCGATATTGCTGCGGTGCCGTTGTTGTGGGTGATTCCGCTGGCGATTTATCTGTTGACCTTCACGCTGGTGTTTGCCAAACATCCACCTGTTCCGCATGAACTTATGGTTCGCCTGTTACCTTTTGCGGCCCTGCTGCTGACACCTTTTTTGTTTTCCTATTCCGTCCTTGATGTCGGCGATCTAAGCGGGCTGTTGCTGCCTTTGCATTTCGCCGTGTTTTTTATCGCCGCTATGGTCTGTCATGGCCTGTTGGCCAATAACCGGCCATCAGCCGATCATCTGACCGAATTTTATTTGTGGATTTCGGTAGGCGGGGTTGTTGGCGGTATTCTCAATGCCATTATCGCGCCACTGGTTTTCTCCAGTTTGCTGGAATATCCCATCATGCTGATATTCGCCTGCGCCTTGCCTGCATTTAACAAAAACCGGCCGGACAAATTACAGCGTAACGATCTGCTGATTCCGCTCATCATTGTCATCGGCGGTCTCGGTCTGCATCGGCTTTTTCTCAATCTGAATCTGGAAAGTGGTCCATTGGCCGGATTACCGGTTTTGTTGATACCCATCCTGATCTGTTTGAAATATCGCAGAAAACCTTTGCGTTTCGCCATAAGCCTGGCCGCCGTGATGCTGATCTTTCATACCACATTGATCACTTTTTATGACAATACCTTAATCGTCAACCGGAATTTTTTCGGGGTAAAACGGGTTGTCAACAGCGACAGCCGCCAGTTGCACATGTTCATTCACGGCGGTACCACGCACGGTTACCAAAGCACGATACCGGAACGCCGCCATACCCCGATGGCCTATTATCACCGCTCAGGACCCATCGGTGATGTTTTTGCCGAAATTGCCTCGAGAAACAGTGCCTCACCCATCGGCATTATCGGTCTGGGCTGTGGCGGCATGGCCGCCTATGCCGAACCCGGCCAGGTCTTTGATTTTTATGAAATCGACCCAATGATTGATCGTATCGCCAAAAACCCGGAGTACTTCAGTTATCTTGCCGACTGTCAGGGTATATGCCGGACCTTTCTGGGTGACGGACGTTTGAGTTTAAAAAGCGTGCCGGACAAATCCTACGCAGTCATCATCCTGGATGCGTTCAGTTCCGATTCGATACCGACCCATCTGGTCACCCGGGAAGCCATTCAGTTATACTTGCGAAAACTGAAACAAGATGGCTTTATCGTTTTTAATGCCACCAACCGTTTTGTCGATATCACCCGCTTACTAGGCAATCTGGCCGCTGACGCCAATCTTGTCGCTTATATAAGAAGCGATCTGAAAATCAGTAAACAGGAGTTCCTCAGTGGCAAAACCGGCTCACAATATGTGGTCATGGCCCATCAAACCGATCACCTCGGCCATATTGCCGACAATCCTGAATGGACAAGATTATTACCCGGCGCCAAACCCGCGATATGGACCGATCGCTTTTCCAATATTTTAGGCATCATCACATGGTGATGCCTGTTATATACTCTGCACGGCTACGAGTGCGGACAATAAACCGGCCAGCGGCACAAATTGCCCCGAAACGGCACTTCATTAGCGATATCGGCAGCCGTTCGTGATAATCACCCACAAATTCTATTTTTCAGGTAAGGAATGATGCAAACATCCAAACGATCGCAAACAAACTGTTGTTGCTCCAGTAAACAAGCCGACACCGGAAAAACAACCACACCGGCACAACAAAATGCGCTGATCTTTAAAATTGAAGGACTCGATTGCGTTGAGGAAGTCACGGTTTTAAAACGCGAAATCGGACCCTTGGTCGGTGGTGCCGACAAGCTGGTTTTTGATGTTCTCAATGGCCGCATGAGTATCCTGGCCCAAGCCCAACCGGTTTCCGAAAAAATCATCATCAAAGCCGTTGCCGCAACCGGTATGCAGGCGACACGTTGGCAACCCGGCCTAACCCAACCGGACAGCCACCAGCGGCAGCGCTCGCAAACCCTTTACGCGGCATTCAGCGGTTTGTTTATTCTGGCCGGAATCGTCATTCATATCGCTATGGCCGGAGTTTTTGACGATTTGCAAGCCTTTCTGCAAGCCCCGGCAACACCGGCTTTTTCATGGCCGGCATTGGCCGACTATTGCACCCGCCTGCTCGATGCCCATGGCCAACAAGACATGCCATTAGCCGAAAAAGCCGCTTATACACTGGCGATTGTTTTTGGCGTGCGCCATGTCATCGGCAAGGCCTTTTACGCCTTGCGGCGGCTGCGTGCCGACATGAATCTGCTGATGTTGGTGGCCATTATCGGTGCTGTTATCATCAACGAATGGTTTGAAGCGGCTGCGGTCAGTTTTTTGTTTTCCCTGTCCCTGGCCATTGAAAGCTGGAGTATCGGCCGTGCCCGTCATGCGGTTGAAGCGCTGCTGGATTTGGCGCCTGCACAGGTTATCATCAAGGATGGACACGGACAGGAGCAGACCCTGAACTCAGCCGAGGTTCCGGTGGGCACCCGCTTTATCGTCAAACCCGGCGGCAAAATTCCTTTGGACGGCATTGTGGTCAACGGCCAAAGTGCGGTCAACCAGGCGCCGATCACCGGTGAAAGCGTGCCGGTCAGCAAACAGAGCGGTGATGAAGTCTTCGCCGGCAGTATCAATGGCGATGCCGTACTGGAAATCAAGGCGACCAAACCGGCCTCGGATACCACACTGGCGCGTATCATTCGCCTGGTTGAAGAAGCGCACAACAAACGTGCCAGCGCCGAACAATGGGTGGAAAAATTCGCCCGCATTTATACCCCGTTGGTCATGTTATTGGCACTGGCGATATTTATCATTCCGCCGTTAATCTTACAAGGCCTATGGGAAGACTGGTTTTACCGCGCTCTGGTGCTGCTGGTCATCGCCTGCCCTTGTGCCCTGGTCATTTCAACACCGGTCAGTATCGTTGCGGCCCTGGCCTGTGCCGCCCGTCAAGGCATCCTGATCAAGGGCGGCATTTACCTTGAAGCGCCCGCCCATCTCAAAGCCATTGCTTTTGACAAAACCGGCACCCTGACCTGCGGCGAACCGGTCGTAACCGGCATTTATCCCTTTCCGCCCCACACCCCGGACGAACTGCTCAGCCGGGCGGCGGCTCTGGAAGCACACAGTCATCATCCTCTGGCCAGGGCGATTTTGGAACATACCCAAAACCAGGCTATCGAGATAGCCAGCGCTGAAAATATTACCGTTTTGCCCGGTAAAGGTGTTACCGGTCACTTTCAGGACAACAATTTCTGGCTGGGTTCAAGGCGTTATCTGCTCGAACGCAATCAGGAAACACCAATAATCAGTCAACAGGCGACCGAGCTGGAGCAAACCGGACAAACCGTCATCGCCATCGGCAATGACCAGCATGTTTGCGGCCTGATTGCCCTGGCCGATCAGCCCCGCCCCGGTATCGAGTCCATATTGCAAGCGCTGAAACAATGCGGTATCCAGTCTGCGGCCATGCTCACCGGTGATAACCGGATAACCGCCGAAAACATCGCCCGGCATATCGGCCTGGATGAGGTTCATGCGGAATTGCTGCCTGAAGACAAAGTAGCTGTTATCAGTCAGATGGTTGATCAATACCGGCAGGTGGCGATGATTGGCGATGGTATCAACGATGCGCCGGCGCTGGCACGCGCCAGCCTGGGTATCGCCATGGGTGCCATGGGCTCGGATGCGGCAATAGAAACCGCCGATATTGCCTTGATGGGTGACGATCTGTCCAAACTGCCCTGGCTTATCCGGCATTCGCGCCGCACGCTTGCTGTCATCCGGCAGAATATCGTCTTTGCCCTGTCTTTGAAAGCCGCCTTCGCCCTGCTTGCCTTTGCCGGTCTGGCAACCCTGTGGCAAGCCATTGCCGCCGACATGGGCGCTTCCCTGCTGGTTGTCGGCAATGGCCTGCGTTTGTTAAAACCGAAACAAACCGGACTCTGATGATCTATCCGGCGCAACAAGACAGTTCATGCACATCCTTGCTAAAGGTTTGCGCACAAAGTTTGATGGCCTCCACCATCGTCAAATAAGGAAACAGCAATCCCGCAAGTTCTTCCACAGTCATTTGATGGCGTATTGCCAATACCGCCGTCTGGATGATTTCACCGGCGCCGGGCGCCAGTATCTGGGCGCCCAACAGGCGCCGGCTGTGCTTTTCAATCACCAGTTTCACAAAACCCCGGGTTTCAAAGTTCGCCAGCGCACGCGGTACATTATCCAATGTCAACAACCGGCTATCGGTTGTCAGATTACGTTGCCGTGCCTGGGCCTCGGTCAGGCCCACGGTCGCCATTTGTGGCTCGGTGAACATGACCGCCGGCATGGCCGACAAATCCAGTACCGTATCGCCGCCGGTCATATTAATCGCGGCGCGGGTGCCGGCAGCGGCTGCCACATAAACAAATTGTGGCTGATCGGTACAATCGCCCGCCGCATAAATATGTTCCGCCGAAGTACGCAGATGTTGATCGATGATAATCTGGCCTTGTGGATTGCAGCGTACACCGGCCTTGTCCAAAGCCAATGCCTGCGTGTTGGCGGCACGACCGGTGGCGATTAATAGCCGATCACCGGTAATGGTTCGGCCTTTGCTGGTTTTAAGTTTGAATTTGCCGGATGTAAACGGCCGTTTTTTATAAGAAACCGACGCCGCCTCGGTATGATTCAGAATGGTCATGCCTTCTGCGGTTAAAATTTTATGCAGTTGGCTGCCCAGTTCCGGCTCTTCCTGAAACAACAGGGAATGGCGGGCCAGCAAGGTTACCTTGCAGCCCAGGCGTAAATAGGCCTGGGCCAATTCCAGAGCGACAATGGAAGAGCCAATCACCAATAGATGCTTCGGTAATTTTTCCGCCTGCAAGGCTTCTGTCGAGATCCAGTAAGGCGTTTCCGCCAAACCCGGAATGGAAGGGATACGGGCGGATGCACCGCTGGCAATCAAAAACCGATCCGCCGTTATTTCGGTCGTCCGCCCGTTTTCCTGATCGACAACGAGCGTATGCGCATTCTTGAATCGGGCGTCACCCTTCAATAGCTGAATGTGCGGATTTTTTTGCAAAATGTTTTCATATTTGGCGGTACGCAGTTCATCCACCCGTGCCTGTTGTTGAGCCAGCAGCTGCTTGCGATCGATAACCGGCTTTTGTTTTTTGATGCCGGCAAAGGGATGGCACTGCTGCAAATGGGCAATGTGGGCGGCACGAATCATGATTTTGGACGGGACACAACCGATATTGACGCAGGTACCGCCAATGACCGGAGCACGCTCCACCAGGGTCACTGTAGCGCCATTTTCCACCGCCTTGATGGCGCAGGCAAACGCCGCCGACCCGGTGCCGATAATCGCAACCCGCAGACCTTGCTGACCTGATTTTGCTACCGGCTTTGAACCCTGTTCCATAGTGCTGACCGAATAACCCTTGTCTTCAATCATCCCGATCAACACTTCCGCACGGATATCGCCTGCAACCGTCAGAACGCCAATGCCTTCGGCATAAGACACTTCGATATGAACACCCTCCAGGGCATTCAAGGTCTGTTCAATAGCGGCGGCACAACCGGAACAGGTCATGCCGTCAATTTTCAATGTAATGGCCTCCATCTATTGGCTTCCCGGCCCGGTTTGCGTACGCAGCGTTGCCGGATAACCCGCCTCCGTAGTGGCTTTGATCAGGGCGTCGGTATTGGTTTGTTCAGGATCAAAAACCACCTGGGCCGTTTTCGACTTGAAATCCACGTTGACATCGCGCACACCGGCAACCGCTTGCAGCGCCTTTTTAATCGTGAATTTACACAGGGCGCAGGTCATGTTCTGGACATCAAGGGTGACCGGTTGCATCGTATTCTTTTGCGCCACTTGCGCTGTCTGCGCTGAAACGGCCGGAACCATACCCAATAACAACGTTATCGTAAAAATCAATGTTTTCATCAGTTTCTCCTCATTCCATAAAAAACGGGGCATACCAGGGAAACGCCAGCAGCAACAAAATAGCGCCCGACATCAACCAGAAAATCAGCCGTTGCCTGCGATTGACCGCATCCGATGCGCAAGCGGCACCCTCTTTGCAGTCGTTCTCAGGAAAATATAACTGGACAAAACCCATCCAGATAAGCAACAGCGTCACAACCAGAAAAAAGGGCCGCACCGCTTCCATTGATGTCAATGTACTTATCCAGGCGCCGCCAATCCCCAAAGACAAAAGCAACAACGGCCCGACACAACACACCGAAGCACCGATCGCGGTCAATACCGCGCCAATGCCCAGCCAGGACGTTTTCCCGTCCTTGCCTTTCTGTTCATCTGTTATCATTACTGTTCTCCAATTTTAAAAACCATTTACCGCCCGTTTGACAGCACGTCAAACGATAAGTTGATTTAAATTTTAAACCCTGTTCTATAGAACAGAGTCAAATGTTATGATCCTGTCCATGGTCACGTTCGTGGATTTTGAAGATCATCGGCAAGCCGGCTGGCAGGCTTGCCTGTTGAACTCCCATCCCTGGGCCTCAAAGCCATTAAGTCAAGAACATGTGAGTTGGGTGCCGGTGTGACTTGTCGTATTGTGCGGATAAATCCGCACCTACACCCATAAATCCATTCAACAAAAGGGCTTAACTTAATGGCAATAATCCCTGGGCCTGGATTCCGCCCATCCCTGGCGGAATCCAGTGACAGGGATGTCATTGACCTCTCAAAATACAAACAAGGTCATGCTGTAGGCCGGAACAAGCCCGGCATCCTGTTTACGGCAAAGGTTTTCATAACTCGATACCTAAAAAAACAGGGTGCTGGGCAAGCGCAGCGGTTCCGGCAAACGTTTCGTTCTGATGGTTACTTCATTTTCCGCATTCGTAACCGTGTAGAGTCTAGCGTATATAACAGGCCTGCCTGAACATCCAGTAATACGCCAATGCGCAGCTTAAAAACAAGGAGAAGCTGATTATCACGATATCCCGGGTCAAAGGAACAAGCCAAATTGAACTTGTCACTTCCACAAGGATCAAGCCAATCAAAACACGGGTGATAATTTGATCACTCAAGCAACTGCAAACATAGGTGCCCAGGGGCGCTCCAAAAATCACCACCGGAACAGCCGCCAGCCAATATTGTTCCACTTCTACGGTAAATCCATCCGTTACAAACAGATGTAACGCAAAACCGGCAAGTGAATTAAAGCTCATCAAAACAACCGAGCTTGGTGTTGCAATACTTGCTGGAAAGCGAAACAATAATACCAATACAGAAAAACCGATAATATCGATGCCGTTACCCACCAGACCGCTTATACAGCCGCCAAGCATTCCAGCAAACAACATTAAAACTCTCTCTCGCCACCCCAGAAAAAGTAAACAATCATTATAACCAGCGCTTCGTTGATTCAATATCAATAGCGCCAAAGCGAGGCTGGCGACGATTGCCGTAAATAACATCTTTGTCAATGCGGGGGATAACAAAGGCGCTAACCATAGCGTCCCTGACGTAATACCGATCAAACCACCAAGGCTGACCCATAAAATGAACCGCCATGCCACAGGGATATGCATAACAATAATACCCAGCGTTGCCGCAGTCATACCGACACTTTGAATTGCCAGGGAAAAAACTTTGGCATCATAAGGCGGTATATGCAAAACCTTGGTAAACACCGGGAAAGCCACTGCTCCACCGCCTTCACTGGTCGCTCCGGCAATGAAGGATCCAAATATCATAGTCAAACTGATCTGCCAGTTTCTTTCCAAAATTAAAATTGATTCTGGAGATGTATGGATATACCAAAAAAACCAGATGACCATAACCAAGCATAAATTCAGTATCGCTCCATTTAAGCCGGATCGAACACTTTTTCGGGATACTTCGTTTATTATCCTTTTGCGTAATTGGACACACAGCCGACAAGAACAAAAAACAGCGGGCTTTTCCGTGCTGCAATTGCAAAATTTACAGCATCTTGTTGATAAATTGAGTTCAGCGCCGGTCATGAGACTATTTCCTGGAAACTTCAATAGCGGAATAGGTCGCAACAGCATAGGGTACAAAATAGCTGATACCCGCTTTCACCCAATCCGTTGTCGTCATTTGATCCAGCCAGAGTTTATCGCCATAATTGATTAACATCAGCAGCGTTCCCACCACAAGCGACATCTTGCAGGCACAAAACACAATCCTGGGTTGTATCGCATAATCAATCAAAATTTTTATCCGATCCACATCCATAGTCCGCATCCGTTGGATGACAAAATTCAGCAAACCATGAATCCTTTTTATGCAAGCCAATGCCACCCTCTGGATGTATGGATATGTTTGCGTCAATTTGACTGGCATCAATCAAACCTCACATTAAAAAATAAAACTCAAACCATTAATTTTCAGGACACAGCACTTTTATCTCTCCATGTAATAAAGGTACCAGTCGCTTTCGGCAAGCGTTTCGTACCGATGTTAAAGTCCATGTCAAAAGTCTAAACCATGTTCCATAGCCCAGGGTCAAATAAAATTTAACCCTTCATGTCCACCGGGTTATCTCCTGCCAAAGAAAAATTGGAAATTTATTGATTTTTGCGCTGTCTCAGAGAGAAACGATTTTTTACGGAAATAAAGATGTTGACTTACCCGACGCTTGTTATCTTGCTTGTCTTATCCATCAACGTATCTGCCGAGGTTTTCAAATGTAGCGATAGCCAGGGCAAGGTGTTTTACCGGGACAGCCCTTGTCCCGAAAATCTGGCAGGCCAGGTACTGCCGGTAAAACCGTTTGATCCGGACAAAATCAGCGAAGCACAATATCGCCTGTCCCGGCAAGTAAAGGCAATGACTGACCGGGAAGAAAAGTTACAACAAATGCGTAACAGCGAAAGAAAACTTGCCGCTCTGGAAAAAAGCGCCAAGGCGCAGGAACAACAAGCCCGGGCGGCCTGGTACAAAGCCCGCCAACAGCAATACAGTCAACCTTATCCAAAAGCCAACACGTTTTTTTATGGCCGCCCCTGGATTGTAACCCCCGGACTGTGGCCAGACCCTTATAAACCCCATATTCTACCGGTTATTCCCAAGCCAAAACCCGGCCATGCGTCCCGGCAGCTTGTACCCCGCTAAAAAGCCATTGCCATTAAGTTAAGCCATTTTGTTGAATGGATTTATCCAGCCCTTCATTGAAGAGCTGGGTTTATCCGCACAGTACAACAAGCCGCATCGACACCCAAATCATATTTTCTTAACTTAATGGCAGTGCGCTAAAAAGCGATGCCACAAATCCTGTAGTTCCCCCGTCATTTTTTATCTGTCAAACCTCTTGTTTGACATAGTTGCGATAATCGATGGACAACTTCAGACCAGCAAAACGTCCTGACATTTTTACCAGGTCTTCGGTTTTGTTGTCGATATACAGTTTGATTACGGAAAGCGCTCGCTCCTGATAGCCTTCTTCAATCTTTGGCGTTTCCAGTAAAAAATGATACACCAGAACATGAACATCGCTGCCATTTTCAATATCCAGTGGCGGCCCCATGTGTTGCAAAATAGCACTCTGTTTGGGCAGGACCAGGGGAATTTTCCTGACTGAACGGACATCGGCTTTAACCTGGTTTTTGGCCGCGATAATTTTTGCCCCACCCAGGGATCGCAATGATAACTCGATAAGTTCGGCGGGCGCGATTTGCAGAAACAAAGGCGAAAACAACCAGGACTCTAACCGGTCTTCCTGATTGAATGTCAGTTCAAAGAAAAACTGGACTTCCGGAAAAACCAGCTGATTGTTCGCGTTGGCTTTACGGAACCGGTATTGGCAGGTTTTACCTTGCCGCCGCATTGAACAGGAACTGGGTTGTAATTTGGACAAATAAACAAAATCACTGCTGTAAATAACCGGTTTTTTGAAAATCCAGATTAAATCCCCTTGCGACTGGAAAGTAAAATATTTGTCAAATTCATCCAGCTGCAATTTTGTTTGATACAAACGCCAATAAACACAACCACTCAGCAAGCTGGCGATCAGAATCAAGCCCAGAACACGCAAAACCCGGTAATATTTTGTTTTCATCTTAATGAAAGAGTAGAAGCCACCTGGCTAAGTATTTTTTCTATATCAACTTTATCAAATTGATAACTGAAGTTTCCTGGTTTTTACACAAGAGTATATTAGTGGTATCTAATATTATCGAAATATCAGTATTATCTAATATTTCATCGTTGGATCGCCTTCAATTTCTTTAAAAACAATAAGTTATTGATGAATGAGG